>CACWKB010000001.1 GCA_902761375.1 uncultured Ruminococcus sp.
GTCAATTCGCTTTTTGCACAGCTTTTATCATTCAATTTTGTGCATTATTCTTTCGATTTTTCTTAAGTTGACGACATTGCCTGATAGGGGAAATGTCGCACAGCGACAAAAGGGTTGCCGTCCGGCTACGGAGACCGCCCTCAATTTTCAACTTTCAACTTTCAATTTTCAACTCTCAACCCTCAACCCCCTAATCTCCATACTCCTCCAAAAAGCTGTGCCTGACTCCCTTTGTCTTGTAGCCGATAAAGGTGTCGAGGTGGACGCAGTGGAGGCTGTTGAAGATGCTCTTCTCCACGTTGGGGTTGGTTTTTTTCAGCGTGCGGATAAGCTCCTTGACCTCGGCGCGCTTGGAGTCGACGTCGCCCGATTTGTCGGTTACGCGGCAGGCGCAGCGGATGAATTCGAGCTTGTTGTACCTTGCCCAGGCGATGATGTCGTCCTCGTGTACGCAGTAGAGCGGACGTATCAGCTCCATGCCCGGGTAGTTCTGGCTGTGGAGCTTGGGGATCATGCCCTGAAGCTGCGAGCCGTAGAGCATAGCCATCACGGTGGTCTCGATCACGTCCGAGAAGTGATGGCCGAGGGCTATCTTGTTGCAGCCGAGCTTCTGAGCCTCGCTGTATAAATATCCGCGCCTCATACGCGCGCAGAGATAGCAGGGGTAGCGCTCCGTCTTGTCCGTCGCCGAGAAGATATCAGTCTCGAACACGGTTATCGGGATCTCGAGCAGGGCGGCGTTCTCCTCTATCCTCACGCGGTTTTGAGGGCTGTAGCCCGGATCCATGACGAGGAATTTCAGATCGAACGGCACCTCGCTGAACCGCTGAAGCATCTGCATCAGCTTGGCGAGCAGCATCGAATCCTTGCCTCCCGAGATGCAGACGGCGATCCTGTCGCCCTCCTTTATCAGCTCATAGTCGCGGACGGCGCGTATGAAATTGTTCCAGATCTGCTTGCGGTACTTGCGGCTTATGCTGCGCTCGGCAAGCTGCGCGGCGCTCAGCTCTCTGCTCACGGCTGCTCCTCCTCTGTTTTCGGGAATATCTCGCCCTCAAGGGCGGAAAGCGCGTCGATCGGCACCTCGTATGCGTCGGTGAAGATCAGCCTGCGCGCGTTGAGGTCGAGCCGCCTGACGCTGCCCGTCTTGGTGATGTATTTGCCGCCCTCCTTGCGCGGGTCCGGCACAAAATAGGTCGCGGAGATCACGGGCTGAGCGTCGATTTTGGCGCGCAGCAGGTTGAGCTTGTCGTTGAGCTCCCTTTCCTCGGCGTCGCTGAGTGCGCGTCTGCGCTCGGTCAGGCGCGTGAGCTCCTCGAGCTCCTCGCCGTAGCCCGAAAGCGCCGCAAACGGCGCGAACTGCGCCGCACGCTTGCTCATCGGCATAGGATGATGCCGGTCGGACTTGTGGTGGGGCAGATTGATTATATCATCGTATTCATGACCTTTTCCGTTCATGGTGTTTCCTTTCAGTACGCCGTAGTATACTGCAATTATAAACTAATTCAAAAAAACTTTCAACCGATTAGGAAAAATTATACAGCTCAGTGGTTGAATTATTGCGCGTAATGTGATAAAATAGTATCAGGGAAATTATGTGAAACAATTCACAACGCCTGAAAGGGGTTTTTTGATATGTGTGGTATCTGCGGATTCACGGGACAGCCCGAAAACCGCGAAGCTGTTTTGAAGAAAATGACCGAGGTCATCACCCACCGCGGTCCCGACTCCGACGGCTATTTTTCGGATGACTTCATCAATATGGGCTTTCGCCGCCTGTCGATCATCGACCTCGAGGAGGGTCATCAGCCCATCTTCAACGAGGACAAATCTCTTGTGCTCACCTTCAACGGCGAGATCTACAACTACAAGGAGCTGCGCAAGAAGCTGATCGGCAAGGGTCACACCTTCTCGACCGAATCGGACAGCGAGGTGCTCGTGCACGGCTTTGAGGAATGGGGCGAGGATATGCTGCCCCGTCTGCGCGGAATGTTCGCATTTGCGATCTATGACACAAGGGACAGATCGATCTTCCTCGCGCGCGATTTCTTCGGCATCAAGCCGCTTCACTACACCCAGATCGGCGAGGACTTCGTATACGCCAGCGAGATCAAGAGCATACTTGAGCATCCGAATTTTGAGAAGCGCTTCAACAAGCGCGCCCTCGACACATATCTGTCCTTCCAGTACGCGGTTCCGCCCGAGACCTTCTTTGAGGACGTATACTGCCTGCTGCCCGGTCACTATCTCTGGTACCGCGACGGCGTGCCGGAGACCACGCGCTACTTTGAGCCGCGCTTCAACCCCGACGAGAACCTGACCGAGGAGGCGGCGGTGAACCGCATCGACAAGGTTTTCGAGAATTCCGTCAACGCCCACAAGATCGCCGACGTTGAGGTCGGCTGCTTCCTGTCGAGCGGAGTTGACTCGAGCTATGTTTCCACCTACTTCGCCGACCAAAAGACCTTTACCGTGGGCTTTGACTTCGGCGAGAAATACAACGAGATAAGCTGGGCGGGGAACCTCAGCCGCCAGATCGGCGTCGAGCACCACACCCACCTGATCTCCAGCGACGAGTTCTGGGACGCTGTGCCGACGGTGCAGTACTACATGGATCAGCCGCTTGCCGATCCGTCCTGCGTGGCGCTGTACTTCGTATCGAGGCTTGCGAGCCGTTATGTAAAGGTCGTGCTCTCGGGCGAGGGCGCCGACGAGCTGTTCGGCGGCTACACCTGCTACAACGACCCCAGAGTTTTCAAGATATATCAGACCGTCGTGCCGCATCCCCTCAGAAAGGGTCTGCGCTGGATCGCGCGCAAGCTGCCCGACATCAAGGGACGCGACTATGTGATCCGCGCCTGCGACCCGCTTGAGGAGCGTTACATCGGCAACGCCTATATGTACGACAAAAAGGAGAAGCAGCAGATACTCAAGGATCCGTCCATCGCGACCGATCCGTCAAAATACACGCGCAGGCACTACTACCGCTGCCGCAAGTACGACGACGTCACCAAGATGCAGTACCTCGACATCAATATGTGGATGACGGGTGACATCCTGCTCAAGGCAGACCGAATGAGCATGGCGAACTCGCTGGAGCTGCGCGTGCCCTTCCTCGACAGGGAGGTATTCAAGGTCGCCGCGTCCCTGCCCTCTCACCTGCGCTGCAACAAGAGCAACACCAAGTACGCCATGCGCAAGGCGGCGGCAAGGCATCTGCCCGAGGCTACCGCCGAGAAGGAAAAGCTCGGCTTCCCTGTCCCCACAAGGGTCTGGCTGCGCGACGAGAGGTTCTATAACATCGTAAAGAAGAAGTTCGAGGGCAAGACCGCGCAGCAGTTCTTCAACACCGACGCGCTGGTCGGCTGGCTGGACGAGCACTTCAGCGGCAAGGAGGACAACAGCCGCAGGGTTTGGACGGTCTATGTTTTCCTCGTTTGGTATGACATCTACTTTGCCGAGGGCAAGCCCGTTCCCGAGAAGCCCGTCAACCACCTCGACGAGCTCAAGGCGCTTGCCGAGGCGAGACGCGAGAAGCAGATCGACGCCCCGGGCGAGGTGATAATGGCAGCCGCCGAGCGGATCGACGACGACTACGACGCTCCCGGCTTCGGAGCCGATAAATCCGAGCCCGAAGCTCCCGCAGAGCCCGCAGAGCCCGAGGAGCCCGACGACGGCAGCGAGCCCGCGCTGATCGAGGACGACGGATATGCCCCCGACGCCGAGCCCGCCGAGAGCGTGAGCTACGTCAATATCCAGAATCCCGCAGACGACGAGATATACGAGGCTCCGCACCGCCCCGAGGATCCCCGGGAGCAGATGCAGTACGTCCTCGACAACTACGAACGCCGCGCCGAGTATTTCGACGAGCCGAACGTGATGAGCGACGAGGCGATAGACAGCGTTATCAGCCAGATATCATTTTTTGACGATTGACGATTATTGACGATTAGAATAAAAAGAATGTAGGGTCGTGACGCGTCCCTACATTCTTTATGTGGTCGGCAGATATAAAACGCTGTCGCCTTGGCGCGTACCGATAATTCCATATCCCGCATTGATAAGGAGCCTCATCATGAAAGAAACTACTATCACCTCAAAAACCGTCTTTGACGGAAGAATACTGAAATTCATGCACGACGAGGTGGAGCTCGACGACGGCACGCGCGCCATGCGCGAGGTCGTGAGCCATCCCGGCGGCGTATGCATCGCGCCCCTCGACAGCGAGAACAACCTGCTGTTCGTGCGGCAGTTCCGCTATCCCTACCGCGAGGACGTGCTCGAGCTGCCCGCAGGCAAGCTCGAAAAGGGCTCTACTCCGCTCGAAAACGGCAAGCGCGAGCTGCTCGAGGAGACCGGCGCCGTCGGCTGGTCATATATCTCGCTCGGTCAGGTCTACCCGACCCCGGGCTATACGGACGAGATCATCCACCTTTACGCCTGCCGCATCGGTGAATTGGGCGAGGCAAAGCCCGACGAGGGCGAGTTCGTAAATATCGAGAAGATACCGCTCGACAGGGCGGTCGAAATGGTCCTCAACAACCAAGTCCCCGACGCCAAGACCCAGATAGCGGTACTTAAAACCGCCATGCTCCTGAAAAGCGGAAGAATTTAAGACAGAGTTTAGAGTTGAGAGTTGAAAGTTGAGAGTTGAGAGTTGAGAGTTGAATGGTTTACGCTCAACCGTTGAGCAAGCGCCGATCAATCTAAATTGAACCGGGCACTAAACATAAGGAAATATGCATTCTGTCTCCCCAACCGAAATTTTCAACTTTCCATTTTCAATTTTCAATTATCATAAGGATGATCATATGATAAGCTTTAACGATATCAAGCCCGAACAACAGAATACCGCTATTGCGCTGGGCTTCTTTGACGGCGTTCACCGCGGTCACCGTAACGTGCTCGAACCCGTGGCGGCTCAGAGGGACGAGGGGCTGACACCGGTCTGCCTGACCTTCAGCCGCAGCCCGCGCGAGGTTTTGAGCGGCATTCCGGTTCCGCTGCTGATGACCCGAGGCGACAAGGACAGGGCGCTCGAGGAGATCGGGATAGACCATGTCTACTACTCTGATTTCCGCCATCTTATGAACATGAGCGCCGAGCATTTCGTGAAGTATGTGCTGTGCGAGATGCTAAGGGCTAAAAAGCTTTACTGCGGCTTCAACTACCGCTTCGGGAAGGACGGCAGGGGCGACGCGCAGCTTCTCAAGGAGCTTTGCGCACAGCTCGATATTGAGCTGTCAGTCGCGCCGCCCACGATGCTCGACGGCGAGCTCGTGTCCTCGACCGCGATACGAAACTATATCTTTGCCGGCGAGATCGTCCGCGCCAACCGCATGCTGCGCTCGGAATTCGGCTTCTGCGCCCCCGTTGAGCACGGCAGAAGGCTCGGCAGAGAGCTCGGAACGCCCACGCTCAACCAAAAAATGCTCTCCTCGCTCGTGACTCCGCGCTTCGGGGTGTATATCTCGCGCGTGACGCTCGAGAGCGGCGAGACCTTCTGCGGAGTGACCAATATCGGCATCAAGCCCACCGTCGGCAGCGACGCTCCGCTGTGGGAGACCTGGATGCCGGAATACACCGGCGGCGAGATCTACGGCGAGCTTGCCGACATAAGGCTGCTCGAATTCATCCGCCCAGAGAAGAAGTTTGATTCTATAAAAGAATTAAAAGAAGAGATATTTAGTAACGGCAGCTACGCCGCGGAAAGGTTCGGGGAATTGTCAAAAAATAAACCGGCTTTCCCATATTGAGGGCGACAAGCTTCATCAGCGAGCAAAGTCCGCGCCGCCGTCGAACGATCGGTTCACTGCCGAAAGATCGGACATGAAGGCGACGTCGTTTTCGGGTCGGTCGAGACCGACCCCTACTTCAGCTACCAAACTATTTACCATAAAAACAGAGTATTCAAAAAGAAAGGAAGTCATTGACAATGGCAAAAAAGCAGTTTAAGTCAGAATCAAAGAGACTGCTGGATCTGATGATCAACTCGATCTACACACACAAGGAGATCTTTCTGCGCGAGCTCATCTCAAACGCGAGCGACGCGATAGACAAGCTCTGCTTTATCGCGCTGACCGACGACAAGCTCGGGATGACGAGGAGCGATTTCCGCATCGACCTTCGCGCCGACAAGGACGCCCGCACCCTGACCATCAGCGACAACGGCATCGGCATGGACAAGGACGACCTCGAGAACAACCTCGGCACCATCGCCTCCTCCGGCTCCTACAAGTTCAAGCAGGAGCTCGAAGGCAAGGCTGACGACATCGACATCATCGGTCAGTTCGGCGTGGGCTTCTACTCCGCGTTCATGGTCGCCAAGAAGATCACCGTCATCACCAAAAAATACGGCAGCGAAACCGCCTATGAGTGGCAGTCGAGCGGCGCGGACGGCTACACTATCAAGGAATGCGACCGCGATACCCTCGGCACCACAATCATCCTCGAGATCAAGGACAACACCGACGACGAGAGCTACGACGAGTTCCTCGAGCAGTACAAGCTGCAGAGCCTCGTCAAAAAATATTCCGACTACATCCGCTATCCCATCATCATGGAGATGAAAAAGAGCCGCGTCAAGGAGGAGACCAAGGACAGCGACAGCCCCGAGTATGAGGATTACTTCGAGGAGGAGACCCTCAACAGCATGATCCCGATCTGGCAGAGAGCCAAGAAGGACGTGACCCAGGAGGAGTACGACAAGTTCTATCAGGAGAAGTTCTTCGCGATGGAAAAGCCGCTCAAAACCATCGTCACCTCGGTCGAGGGCGTCGTCACCTACAAGGCGCTGCTGTTCATCCCCTCCTCAACTCCCTACGACTACTACACCAAGGACTACAAGAAGGGCTTGCAGCTCTACTCCAGCGGCGTGCTGATCACCGACTGCTGCGAGGAGCTGGTGCCCGAGCACTTCCGCTTTGTGAAGGGCATCGTCGACACCGCCGACCTCTCGCTCAACATCTCGCGCGAGATGCTGCAGCATGACCGCCACCTGCTCACCATCGCCCAGAACCTCGAGAAGAAGATCAAAAACGAGCTGACCTCGATGCTCAAGAGCAAGCGCGAGGACTACGAGAAGTTCTTCGCCGCGTTCGGCCGCCAGCTCAAATACGGCGTGGTCGCCGATTACGGAATGCACAAGGACGAGCTGCAGGATCTGCTGCTGTTCTACTCCTCTACCGAGAAAAAGCCCGTGACCCTCGCCGAATACGTCGACCGCATGAAGGAGGAGCAGAAGATGATCTACTTCGCCGTCGGCGACAACGCCGCCGCGATCGACGCCCTGCCCCAGACCGAGCTGCTGCGCTCCAAGGGCTACGAGATCCTCTACTGCACTCAGGACGTGGACGAGTTCACCCTGCAGACCCTCATGACCTACAAGGAGAAGCGCTTCTGCTCCGTGCTCAACGACGACCTCGGCATCGAGGAGGACGAGAAGAAGGAGGACGAGAAGGACAGCTCCGCTCTGCTCACCTTCGTAAAGGAGACCCTCGGCGACAGGGTAGCTGAGGTCACAGCCTCAAAGAAGCTCGTTTCTCACCCCGTCTGCCTCACCGCCAAGGGCGGCATCTCGTTCGAGATGGAGAAGTATTTCAACTCCATCCAGCCCGATTCCGGCATGAAGGCTCAGCGCGTGCTCGAGCTCAACCTCGGTCACGAGGCGGTAAAGACCATGGAGAGCCTTATTCAAACCGACATAGACAGGGCGAGAAAATACGCCGAGGTGCTCTACTGTCAGGCGCTGCTGATCGCAGGTCTGCCCCTCGAAAATCCCTCGGAGTACACCGATCTGGTCTGCTCGCTGATTTGATCTAAACTAAAATAACTGCTTGCAGGGGCGGATCCGCGTGTCCGCCCCTGATATTGGCGTCTGCTCAGTGAGCAGATCATTAAAAACAATGAAAGGCTATTAAAATATGATTACAGGAACCGTGAAAACTCCCCGCGGGGAGCTCGAATACTTCACCTTCGGCGAGGGCAGGATACCCTTCGTCATCCTTCCCGGACTGGGCGCTAAGCCCATTGTGCTGTCGGCGCCCGCGATAAAGGCGGCGTACTCCTGCTTTGCAAAGGACTTCACCGTATACGTGATCGACCGCAAAAAGGCTCTTGAGCCCGACTGCACGCTCGAGAGCATCGCCGACGACACCGCCGGGGCTATGAGGGCTTTGGGGATCGAAAACGCCTGCGTTTTCGGCGCGTCGATGGGCGGCATGATCGCCCAGCACCTCGCGATAAAGTACCCCGGGCTCGTGAGGGCGCTCGCGCTCGGCTCGACGGCTGCGAGGGTCCAGCCCGGCATGCTCACGCTCGGCGAGGACTGGCTGAGGCTGGCTGAGGCGCACGACCGCGACACGCTGCTGCGCTCCACGATCGACAACCTCTACTCCGAGACCACCAAGAGGCTCTACGGCGAGGCGATGCTGAGAATGTTCGACGAGGTGACCGACAGCGATCTCGACCGCTTCTGCATTCAGATGAGGGCTATAATGGGCTTGAACACCTATGACCGGCTCGACAGTATCGCTTGTCCCGCGTTCGTCGTCGGCGTTGAGGGCGACCGTGTGGTAACGGGCGAGGCTTCCGACGAGCTGGCGGACGCGCTCTGCTGCGACCAGTACATGTACGGCGCTGAGTTCGGCCACTGCGTTTTTGACGAGGCGCCCGACTACAAGGAAAGACTGCTAAATTTCTTTGTTGGAATAATGCGATGAGATTATCGGAGAGACAAAAAATCTCTCCGATATTTTTTTATATTTAAGGTTGCTTTAAGCTTTGGGGGTTATACTTCAGTCACAGTAAGGAGATAAACAGTTTTTTGAATCAGTTGAAACGGAGGTATTTAGTATGTTGAAAAAATTATCTGCAATCATTATCATCGCGGTTTTGGCTGCAAGCTTCACCGCCTGCGGCGTCACCGGCGGCGACAGCTCCGCGTCGTCCGCGACCTCGGCGGTATCCGACACCGGTTCCTCAAAGGCGAGCGACGCTTCCTCGAAAGCCGACGACAGCGAAGGGGATTTTGAAAAGGTAAAGGCAACGGCGAACGTGACCTCTGACGGCGTGATAGACGCTACCGATATGTTCACCGGCAGAGACCTCACCCAGAACTACGACGAGAGCGCGGCAAAGGCGGTCAGCCTTTCGAGCGGCAGCAACGTAAGCATCACCGAGGCAGGCGTTTACGTCCTCACCGGCACAGCCACGAATGTCACCGTCACGGTCGAGGTCGGCGACGAGGACAAGGTGCAGCTCGTGCTCAACGGAGCGAACATCACCAACGACAGCGCGCCCTGCATCTACGTCAAAAACGCGGACAAGGTGTTCGTCACCACGGTCGGCGACAACAGCCTTTCGGTCACGGGAAGCTTTACCGCCGACGGCGAGACCAAAACCGACGCGGTCATCTTCTCCAAGGACGACCTTGTGCTCAACGGCACGGGCAGTCTGAAGCTCACCTCGACCGAAAACGGAATATCCTGCAAGGACGACCTGAAGATAACGGGCGGCGACCTGAGCATTGAATGCGCCTCCGACGCGCTCGAGGCGAACGATTCCATAGCGATAGCCGACGGCAATATCACCATCAGCACCGACAAGGACGGTCTCCACGCCGAGAACGACGAGGACAACTCAAAGGGCTATATCTACATCTGCGGCGGCAAGCTCACCGTCACCGCAGGCAGCGACGGCATCCGGGCTACCACGGTCTGCCAGATCGACGGCGGCGAGATCACCGCCACCGCCTCCGAGGGAATCGAGGCGACCTACGTACAGATCAACGGCGGCACGATCGATATCTCCGCGAGCGACGACGGCATCAACGGCTCGAACAAGTCGAGCGCCTACAACGTGACGGTAGAGATCAACGGCGGCGACATCACGATCAACATGGGTCAGGGCGACACCGACGGCGTTGACTCCAACGGCAACCTCTATATCAACGGCGGCACCATCAGCGTAAACGGACAGTCTCCCTTTGATTACGACGGCGTTGCCGAGCACAACGGCGGCACCATCATCGTCAATGGTACCCAAACCGACGATATCACCAACCAGTTCGGCGGCGGAATGGGCGGCCCCGGAGGCGGAATGGGAGCACCCGGCGGCGGAATGGGCGGCCCCGGAGGATTCTGAGTCAATAACAAAAACAGTTCGGTCGGGCAGAGAACGCATAACACCAATGCATTCCGGCTGCCCGACCGAAATTTTCAACTTTCAATTTTCAACTTTCAATTATCTTTAACAAAGGAGGCTTTTGCTCCCGTCGAACGTTCGGCTCACTGCCGAAAAATCGGATTTTATGGCAACGTCGGTTCCGGGTCTGTCGAGACCGCCCCCTACAATCCTAACTCCTAATCCCTAACCCCTAATCCCTAATCCCTAACCCCTAACCCCTAATCCCTAACCTCTAACGCCTAACCCCTAATCCCCGATCAGCTTCAAATGCGGAGAAGGTTGTTTGCTGCGCAATAGATACATAGTCATCGTTTTTGTTATTGTTTTTGTTATTGTAATTGTTATTGTATTTGTATTTGTTATTGTATTTGTTGTTTTAGGTTGTTTTAGGTTGTTTTTGGCTGTCTCTATTTCTCCGTGCGCGGAGGAATAGGGGCTGATTTTTTCCGCGAAATATATTTATTTTGCCGCCTTATGTGCTATAATAATATCATGCAGCGGTTGTGTTGCTCTTGACAGCAATATACATAATTTGCTATAATATTATTAGAGACATTTCACAGTTTTTCATGAAAGGAAGTTCATTATGTCCGATATCAAATTAGTTCTCGACGGCGCTCCCGAGACCGCGCCCTCCGTACCGGAATCTCAGCTCACCGTTACCGCCGATCAGGTGCTCAACGAGGTCGAGCAGCTCACCGAGGAGGAGAGAAAGCAGGTCGAGGATTTTGCCTCTAAGATCGATCTCCACAAGTCCGAGATCGTCACGAATTACGGCGCTACGATCCAGAAGCAGTCGGCGGCGATCGCCACGCGCACTCTTCAGGACGTCAAGACCAAAAACACCGGCGAGGTCAGCGAGCTGCTGGTTCAGATGGTGGTCGCAATGGACGGCGTCGAGGGCGGCAAGGATCACGGCGGCTTCCTTTCTAACTTTATGAAGAAGCTGAAGGGCACTGCGGTGACCGTCCGCACCAGAAACGAGAGCGCCGAGAAAACCCTTGAACGCATCGAAAAGCAGCTCGAGGGTCACAGGCTCAGCCTGCAGAAGGACATCGCCATGCTTGATGAGCTCTATGAGGAGAACTGGCAGACCTTCAAGGCGCTGACGATGTATATCAAGGCTGCCGAGATCGCGCTCGAAAAGGCGCGCACCGGCGAGCTCGCCGAGCTCTATCAAAAGGCTCAGCAAACCGGGCTCCCCGAGGACGCTATGCTCGCCGACAGCTTTGCCAAGAGCATCGACCAGTTCGAGAAGCAGGTGCATAACCTGCGCCTCACCCGCACAAGCTGTCTGCAGTCCGCGCCTCAGATCAAGATGATCCAGCACAACGACGAGGATATGTCGATGAAGCTCCAGAGCAGCATCGTTAACACGATGCCCCTCTGGCGCAAAAAGATCGCAATGTCCATCGCCATCCAGAATAATATGCAGGCGGTTCAGGCGGCTAACGCGGTCGACGATATCACCAACCGCATGCTGCGCGAGCAGGCGGAGCAGTTCCACATCAGCGTGGTAGAGTCCGCAAAGGCTTCTCAGCGCAGTATCATCGACGTCGAGACCATCGACTACGTCAACAAGGAGATCACCGGCGCGGTGCTCGACTACATCGCCATTGAGCAGAAGGGCTCCGAGGATAGGCGCAACGCGGTAGGCATCATCGCCAGATCCGAACGCGAGCTGGTTCAGGGCATCCTTTCCGCAACAGCAGGCAGGTATAATAATTGACAGTTGAAAGTTGAAAATGGAAAATTTCGGGTCGCTTCGCTCCGGAGTTATAATGTTGCGGGCTCAACGTCATGGGTTCGCTCCTGTAAACGGCGTTTGCGCTTGCTTTATCATAGATTTTTGAGGGCGAAGCCCAATAAAACCTGTGATAGGAGCAGCGTAAGTGTCTGATGGAGAGCATCGGAGTTGATGATGTTCTTCGATATAGAATGCATTTAATAAGAGATTCTATAAAAAACGTAAGTGTCTGATGGAGAGTATCGGAGTTGATGATGTTCTCCGATATAGAATGCATTTAATTAGAGATTCATTTAAAAAAGGTGAGGGTATGAGAAAGGGGAGAGCGCTTAGGATAATCGGCGCTATAATTTCATTGCTCGGGGTCGCGGGAGCGGTCATTGCCGGGCTGAAAATGCCCGCCATGCTGGTCGCTGTCGGTATTCGCGGCGTCGAGGCATTCGGCGTGGTTTCATATATCCTCATCGGTCTCGGAGCCGCCGGGATCGTCGGAGGAACCGTGCCGGCGATTGTCGGCGCGGTCAAAAAGCAGAACGACGACCGCTTGCTCGAGAACAAACGCGAGGAGGCAAAGCGCAGCTTTTCGGAATACGCCAAGGACAGCCTCAACCCCGAAAAGACCCGTGCGCGCCTTGAACAGCTCCGCAAAAACAATCCCAATCTCAGCGAGCTTGTGGACGTCTGCCTTGAGCAGATGGATCGCATCGATACCTATCAGGCGCGGCAGAAAAGCCTGATCGACGCAAACGAGGCGATCTACCTCGAGGACACGATCGAGGTGCTCGACGACAGCGAGCGCAGGATGTGCCGCAACTTCCGCAATATCATCAACTGCTGCATCCTCGTCGAGGACGGCAGAGGCGGAGTCAACGACATTGACTACGAGATCGTCAACAACTCCCTCGGCGACAACGAGGAGGAGCTCAAAACCGTGGCGACCCTGCTCAAATATTCGGTCGCCTATATAAATAATTACAATAGGAACGGCGTCAGCGACCGCAAGGAGCTCGACGCTTGGCTGAAGGCAATGAAGAATTCGATGGGAGGTAACCATGAAATTCATTAAACGCGCCGCCGCGGGCATTTTGGCTCTTGTTGTTTCAACGGGCTTTATCGCGGGCTGCACAGAGTATGAGTCGGGCAACGAGAAGGTCTACACCTATGACGAGGCGATCACCGAGCTCAACGCCTTTAATCAGCAGATCGAAGCGGACGAGGTCAAGGCTCCGATGGATATCTATGACACGGGCTCGGACAAGACCATGCTCGCCGACATCGACACATTTCCTCTGACCGTTGAGGGAAGGGGCAGCATAAATATCGAGATCGCCGCCGCCACCGAGATGAGCTCCGCGGCGCCCGACGACTGGATGAACCTGGTCGCCGAGAGCTTCAACCGCGAGCGCTACGAGATCAACGGCAAGACCGTCAGCGTCACCGTCCGCAAGATCACCTCGGGCGAGGTGCTGACCTATATGACCGAGGGCGACTACCGCCCCGACGTATACGCTCCCAGCTCCGACGCCTGGGGACAGATGCTGCAGGCAAAGGGCGTGGGCGTGATCACGGTAGCCGACCGCATCGCCGGAAATACCGCCGGCGTGCTGATGGAGAAGGGCACCTACGATACCTTTGTAAAGAAGTACAAGGAGGTCAACGTCAAGAACGTCCTCGACGCTTCCGTTGCGGGCGACCTGACCTTCGCCTATACAAATCCCTATACCTCGTCGACAGGGCTCAACATCCTGACCGCGATGCTCTACGCCTTCGACAGCAGCGACCCGCTCTCCGAGACAGCTCAGAAGGAGCTGCTCGAATATCAGAAGCAGTCGCCTCCCGTGGCATATACAACGGGCGTGCTCCGCGATCAGGCTTCAAAGGGCATAATCAAGGCGATGGTCATGGAGGAGCAGGCTTATCAGAATACCCCCGAGCTGAAAAATTACGTCTATACTCCTGCAGGCATCCGTCACGATCATCCGCTCTATACGTTCGACTACGTGTCCGCGGACAAGCAGCAGGCGGCGAAGCTCTTTGCCGATTACTGCCTCAACGACGAGAATCAGAAGCTCGCGGATAAGAAGGGCTTCAACCTTCACAACGATTACAAGAGCCAGCCCAACGGGCTTGACGGCGCGGGCTACCTTGCCGCCCAGAAGATCTGGAAGCAGAGCAAGGACGGCGGTCAGCCGATCATCGCGGTGTTCATCGCCGATATCTCCGGCTCCATGGCGGGCGTGCCGATCAATTCGCTCAAGGAATCGCTGCTTGCGACCTCGGGCTACATCAGCTCCGACAATTATATCGGTCTGGTCTCCTTTGCGGACGACGTCCACATCAATCTTCCCATCAAGAAGTTCGACAACGAGCAGCGCGCCTACTTCTCGGGCGCGGTCAAGTCTCTCGATATCGAGGGCAACACCGCGACCTATGACGCCGTGCTGATCGCGCTGAAGATGATGATCGACAAAAAGGAGGAGATCCCCAACGCCAAGCTGATGCTCTTCCTGCTCTCCGACGGCGAGCAGAACCGCGGCTACAGCCTCGACCGCGTGGCTCCGATAGTGGGCGGTCTGAAGATCCCCGTGTATACGATCGGCTACAACCTGTCGGGCAGCAACTCGGACGCGACCAACCAGCTAAAGCGCCTCAGCGGTATCAACGAGGCGACGCTGATCAACGCAAGCTCCGACGACCTCATAAACCACATGAGAAACCTGTTCAACGTCGAGCTTTGATATTAAATAAAAAGATTAAAGTAAATCAAAAATAATAAAAAATCGGTCGGGCAGAGAACGCTGTAAAAAGAAGCATTCCATCTGCCCGACCGAAATTTTCAATTTTCCATTTTCAATTTTCAACTATAAAAAGCGCCGCGCCGCCGCCTTTAACAAAGGAGGCTTTTGCTGTCGCCGAAAGATCGGACGTGAAGGCAACCTCGGCTTCGGGTCGGTCGAGACCGACCCCTACAATTCTCACTTCTCGCTTCTAACCCCTCACATCTCAATAATACTCACTATATCGCTCTCAAAAATCGAGTACAGCCCGACCTCTATCCCCGGCTCCTCGCAGTTGAGAACGTGCATGCCCCACTCTTCATTGAAGCTGCAGCCTTCTCCGTAGAATACGTTGCCGAATCTGTCGGTGAGCCTGATCTGCTTGTTGTCGTAGGATGCAAGCGGCTTGCGCTCGGTCGGAGCCGCTTTCAGGGTTTCGCGGTAGGGGATGATCGGCTCGGGGTTCTCCGTGAACTCGCCGATGAGCTTCTCCATCCAGACCATCGTGTACCATTTGCCGAACTTGTAGCCGCAGTTTTTGAAGGTGCCGCAGAGCTTGTAGCCCATCGCCTCGTGAAACAGCGGGCTGTCGGGTCTGAGGCGCTCGTCCTCGCCGTCCGGCACCGCGATGCAGGCGTATACGCCGCGCACGCCCATCTCGCCGAGACCGTGTTCAAGCGCGGCGTAGAGCTCTCTGCCCAAGCCCTTGTGCCGGTCGTCGGGGTGGATGTAGATCGTGACCTCGGCGGCGTAGTCGTATGCCCTGCGCTCACGAAACGGGTGCGCGAACGCGAAGCCCGCAAGCCCGTTTTCGCTCTCGACGACGAGGTAGGGATATTTTTCGGTCGCCGCTGCTATCCTCGCGGTGAACTCCTCAAGCGACGGCGGCTCATATTCAAAGCTCGCCGCGGAGTTGAGCACATAGTAGGAGTAGATGCCGAGCAGCTCGGCGGCGTCCTCAATATCGGCGGCGCGGATGGTGTATTTATCGTCAAAGTCTATCATATCTCAAAGCCCCTTCCGTATTTAAGATTATTGTACCATATCGAGCGACTGTTTACAAGCGTGTTTCTCGGCATTATTGTACAAAATAGGTTGACATATCTTGTGAAAAGATGTAAAATAATTTCAAATAACGCGGACAGTTCCCGTAATAAAAAGGGTGATAAAATGAAAAATCTGATCTGTAACGGCTGCGGCGGCACGATGCTCATCAACGCGACAGGAATGACTGCGGTCTGCCCGTACTGCGGCTCTCACGCGGTGCTCAATCACGAGGACACCGACTATTACAAGAGCTTTTACAGCCAAATGAGCCGTTTCCTCGCCGGCAGCGCCGACGACCGCGAGCGTCAGCTCCGCGCCGACAAGCTCTGGGAGACCGCCGACAGGGAGGTTTTTTACTGCAGGGACGGCAGCGAGGTAGAGGTGAGGTATCTGTACCGCAGCAGCTTCAGGGACGGCGAGATGCTGGTCGCGCGCAAGAGCGTGGTATTCAGGCTCAACGATCCTGCCGCCGCCGAGAGGATCAGGCGCACGGTCTCCTTCCTCGACTATCCCTCCGCCGATACCCGTCAGCTCGCGCAGTTCTTCCCGAACGTCACGGGCGGCTTTGAGCTCGAGGACGGCTCGATGCTCCTCGCAGTCTCAAAGGATCCCGACGAGTATCCGCTGAGTCTGTTCGGTACGCTCGGCGGCAGGCACGTGGCGTGGATAATCAGCCGCATGGAGAACCTGTGCTGCGTGCTCGAGTACAACAGCCTCGTGCATCCGCTCATCAACGCGGACACGCTGTTCATCAATCCCTATACTCACCAGGCGAGCCTTTACGGAGGCTGGCAGAGAGCCCAAAAAAACAACACGGTCTCCGCCTATGATTCGCACGTGCTCAGGATGACCGACAACCTGTACGGCATTCGCAATACCGCCGCAGCGCTGCTCGGCTTTTCAAAGGCTGGCGAGGTCAAAAGGAGCTCCGAGATCCCGGCGGCGCTTGCGGATTTCATCAACGGCAGACCGCGCGACAACGCCTACGACGACTTCGCACTCTGGGACGAAATGCTGATAAAGGCATACGGCAAGCGCAAATTCATCCGGATGGACGTCGACGACGGCAGCATATACGGGAAGGAGTGAGCGGATGGGACGCGGAAGCTATACGGCAGGCGACTGGGCTCGTCTGCGCAGCAGCAAGGGGCTGTCGCAGTCGAGCACCGCAGAGAGCGTTTTCACGGCGACCGGCGCAAAGCACAGCTTTGTCACGGGCTGTATGGGTACAAGAGAAGCCCGCGACTCCGAGGATTCGCCGCGCTCGACGCCCGTGATCATCGGCTTTGACGTCACCGCCTCGATGGGCTATCTCGCCAAGGAGCTCGCGGTCAACGCCATGAACAAGACCGTGACCGACCTTTGCCGCGAAAAGCCGATCACCGACCCTCACGTGCTCTGCGCGGCGATAGGCGACTGCCTGTGCGACAAGACTCCGCTTCAGGTCACGCAGTTCGAGGCTGATATCAGGATAATCACGCAGCTCACCGAGCTCTGTCTCGAGGGCGGCGGAGGCGGCAACGGCGGCGAATCCTACAATCTGCTGTGGTACTTCGCGGCGAAGCACACCGCAGCGGACTGCTTTGAAAAGCGGCATGAAAAGGGCTTTTTGTTCACGATAGGCGACGACAAATGCCATCCGCAGCTCACTGCAAAGCAGATAAGCGCGGTGTTCGGCGACAGCGTCTCCTACTCGCTCTCGAACGAGGAGCTTTTGCGCATGGCGCGGCGAAATTACAATGCTTTCCACATCTGCATCGAGACCGAGGACAGCTCCTTCGGCAGGGTCATGGAGAGCTGGCGGGAGCTTATGCCCGGCTGCGCGACCGTGCTCCACAAGCGCGATATCGGCTGTCTGTCCGAGCTGATCACGGCGATGATCTCGGTAGCCTCGGGTAAGACCGCCAACGAAGCGCTGAAAGCCATGGAGCAGGACAAGGCTGAGAAGCTTGCGCGCTCGATGTCGTACATAAATATAAATGCAAAAAAATCAAATACAATTTCATTTTAAGGAGAGGATACCATGGGATACGGAAGCTATCGCGCGAGCGATTGGACTAAGCTAAAGCAGAGCCGAGGCATCAGCAGCAGCTCGGACGCCGCTCAGATCTTCAGCAGCAAGAGCATCCAGGATAAGTACAACCCCAGATTCATCAACGTGCGCGAGTCCTGCGACAGCGAGGATTCGCCTGAATCGACCCCGATAATCATCGCCTTCGACGTGACCGGCTCGATGGGCTACCTCGCGGCGGAGATAGCGAAAAATTCGCTGAATAAGACCATCACCGAGATTTACGACAAAAAGCCCGTCACGAATCCTCACGTTATGTGCGCGGCGATCACCGATCCGCACAGGGACACCGGCCTCCAGGTCACTCAGTTCGAGGCGGACATCCGCGTCATCGAGCAGCTCCTCGATCTCAGGGTCGGCTTCGGCGGCAACCTCTACAGCTACGATTCGCTGATCTGGTACTTTGCCGCGAAGCATACCAAGATCGACAGCTTTGACAAGCGCGGCAAAAAAGGCTTCCTGTTCTTCATCGGCGACGAGATCTGCGGCGCGGAAAAGGGCGAGTGGCTGCTCTCGAAAAATCTGAAGGACGTTTTCGACGACGAGGTCGAGAAGGGCTATCCTCTGCGCGAGATCGCGGATATGGCTATGGAGAAATACGAGATATTCCACATCGTGACCGGCGGCAACGGCAGAGGTCTCGAGAGCTGGCAGAAATTCCTGCCCGGCAGGGTCGCCGAGGTCAAGTCGGCGAACATTGAGTATCTGTCAGAGGTCATCACCTCGATCATGCAGCTCACTAACGGGATGCCCGCCGAGAGCGTGATAAGCCAGTGGTCGGGCAAGACCAAGGACGTCGTCGCCTTTGCGCTTTCGACCATGTCCGACAGCGTGAAATACGTGGATGACAGCAACGACGGCGCGCTGGTCAGGCTGCTCAAAAAGCTGTTCAAATAATGGATATAAGGATCGTCATCGGAAAAAGCTTCGGCGACGAGGGAAAGGGGCTGGCGACGGATCACTTCGCCGGCTCCGCTTTTGACAGGGGCGAGCCCTGCCTTGTCATCCGCCATAACGGGGGCGCTCAGGCAGGGCATACGGTCGATCTGAGCTCGCGCAGGTTCGTATTCCACCAGCTTTCCTCGGGCTCGTTTAGGCACGCCGATACCCTGTGGGCTGATACCTTCTTGCCCGACCTGTACAAGCTTCCCGAGGAGCTTGCGGATTTCAGGGACGCGAACGGAGCTTTGGTGCGGCTGCTGGCTTTCGGAAATTGCCGCTGCGTCACGATCGACGACGTGCTGCTCAACATGGCGCTCGAGTCGCGCCGGGGAGAAAACCGCCACGGAAGCTGCGGGATGGGTATTAATGAGGCGGTGACGCGCTCCGCTCACCCCGAGTTCGCGCTGACGCTCGACGCCGTAAAGGGCATGAGCTGCGAGACTCTGTACCGTGAGCTGCGGCGCATCCGGCGCGACTATCTTCCGCTTCGGCTGCATGAGCTCGGCATAAAAAAAGCCGTGCCCGGAGAGTACGGAGAGCTGATGGCTGATGATAATGTGCTTCAAAACGCGGCGCGCGGTATGCTCGACGGCACGCGGTATGTAGGGCGTGCCGAGCCCGGGGAGCTTCAAAAATACGGCGCGGTCATTTTCGAGGGGGCTCAGGGTCTGCTGCTCGACGAGTACCGCCTGGAGTTCGCTCCTCACCTCACGACCTCGCGGACGGGGCTTTACAATCCGCTCAGGCTGATGAAAACGCTGTTCGATGCCGAGAGCGCGGAGGCGGTCTACGTCACGCGCTCCTACGTTACGCGCCACGGCAACGGCAGGCTGCCGCATGAGGGAGAGGGGGAGTGCGCCGCCCTCAAAATATCTGACCTCACCAACGTGCCGAACGAGTGGCAGGGGAGCCTCAGGCTCGCGCCCCACGGGAGCGCCGAGGAGTTCCTCGCGCCCGTGCTCGAGGATTCAGAGGGCGCTAAGGTCTCGCGCTCGCTGCTGATCACCCACCTCAACGAAACCGACGGCAGGATACTCACCGTCAACGGCGCGCTGAGCCTCGGCGAATTCCGCAGCGAATATCATATCGACAAATACTTCGACAGGCTGTATCTCTCGTACAGCCGATTCTCGGAGGAAATAGTTCTAAGATAGAAAAAACGTCGTCATGAGCTGTACTCTTGACGACGTTTTTCTCATTTTTTATTTCGTTATCTTAAGCTCGAGCTTATCGAGCGAGGCGTCCTTGTCGACGTCGAACAGAACCGAGAAGGTCAGTCCCTCGGTGGTCTTGAGCGATGAGCCCTCCTTGAGAATAGCTCCGTTCGCGTGGTCGCCTGCAGTGCTTACGGGCGCCTTGCCGTTGAGCGTAATGCCGTTGCCTGTCACATTGAAACTGCTGTCGCCCTCGGAGATCGAGAAGTTGAAGGTGACGTATTTCCCCTCGGGCTCATCAACATCGGTGAACGCTCTGCCGGTTCCCTCGGCGATCTCGGTCAGGGTGATCACTCTGCCGCTGAAATCGAAGGTATCGCCGACCTTTGCTCCGTTAACCTCGGGCTCGCCGCATGCCGCTAAAGAGAGGCAGACCGCGAGCGCGAGCAATACTGCTAAAGCTGATGCTAATCTTTTTTTCATAATAAAACTCCTTCCGTTAATCCGGATATATCCTGTCGTTTTTGTTGAACAGCTCGGGGTGATCGACTATCATGTAATGGATGAACTCCTGCTCGGGCGAGAGCTTGCATGTGATAAAGGAGAACAGGTCGAAAAGCTCGCGCCCGCTCTTGCTGTACGAGAATATCAGCGTCAGCACGATGATTCCGGCGCCGGTTATCCACATCCACTGTATCTGCAATATCGCGCCGACCACGATCAGGGCGACCAGACCGAGGAAGATCGTTCCGAAGATCAGCCAGAAGATGAGCTGTCTCTTTTTGTAGCATTCGCGGCACATATAGCCCGAGCCCTTGGCGTAGGTGGTCTCCGTCCAGCGCGTGGTTTTCTTCATCGAAGCCCAGTCGGTGCTCGTGCTCACATTGCCGATGGCCGCCTTGCGGTAGCGGAATACGCTCATGCGCGCGCCGCATTTGGGGCAGACGGCGGTGCCGTCGATGAACGCGTGCTGCTTCTTTTTGATCTCAGTCTCTGTCGGAGCATCGGAGGGGTCGTGACATTTGTCGTAACGCGCCTTGTCGAGCGCCTTGCGGCACAGAAGCTGCAGGACCGAGATTGCAAGATAGGCGATCGCAAGTGCGAACATGAGGAAGGGCACAACGGTCACGCCGCCGGGAGTCTTGAAGGCGTAGGTGCCGTTTGAGACCGCGACCGCGAACCAGAATATAGCTATAGGCGCGTAAAGTGCGGTGGAGATCAGCCCGAGGATGCCCGCGGTTTTGGCTCTGCAAAAGCAGGTGATCGCCCAGACAATATTAGCACCGCCGCTGAAGATGCCGAACAGCATTGCCACAACACATCCGTTTGTCAAAACAAAGTTGTTAGGATCGAGCATATAACTATGACCGTCTTTTCCGATAAGCCTTCCCGCCATTATTCCGTCGGTCACGGGCATAAAGTGCGTCGCTATGCCAAGCAGCGCCAAGCCGCCCGCGACGAAGAACAGTATGCTGATTTTAAGCGGAAAATATCTTTTTTTGTTTGCCATTTTGAATCCGTCACCTCTCTATTTTCCGATGTTAGCCGCTATGATAATCCCGCCGATCAGCGGTATGCACTGGATAAGGAAGCCGAACGCCACGCCGGGTATCGGGATGAAGCCGATTATTACCGCCGATCTGCTGAAAACCGCCTGCCAGCCCGGGTCGGCGATTATCCACCAGACCGTGAGTCCGGCGCCGATGAATATGATGATTATCCTCGCCGCCATTATTCCTGCCCTTGACATTGTTCATGCTCCTCCTTTATTTCTCGAGCAGGGCGAGGGCTTTTTTGACGATCTCATCGTCCTTGACCTTCACGCCGCTCGAATTCTCCTTTATCTCCTCGGGCGGTTCGTTGATTATTTCGCCCGTTTTGAATACGCTGTCGGTCTCGGCATTGACGCAGCTTATTGTCACCGATTCAAAGCTCGCCTTTTTCACGGGAGCATTTGAGCTCTTGTAGCCGTATGCCTCGGTCTTGAATTCCGAATCCGCGGCGGCGATGATGTCGATGGCTTTGATATCCTCGGCTGTCCACGCCTTCTTGCAGCTCTTGCCGTTGATGCTGCCGTCCAAAAGCTTTATCCCCTCGTCGGTTTTGCGGACGATTATAAAATCCGCCTTCGACTGCGGCGCGTCGCCGCCGGAGGAAGCGCTGAACGCCTTTTGTGCGACAGGCGTGATGAGCTCGCTGTTGTTTTTATAGTTGACGCTGCCGATGTAGGCGTTGAACACCAGCGTGCCGACGAACAGCGCGATCACAAGGCATAACAGCCCCAAAACGGCTGAGAACGGGCGACGCTTTTTGTCGCTTGACGGTTTATTGACGCCGTTTTCGCTGAGCTTTTCCTCCTTTTGCTGTTTTACCTTGTCGTTCGCCTCGTCGCTGCCGACAAGCAGAGTGCCTCCCAAAAGCGGCAGAAATGTGACCGAGGCGACGATCAGGACATAATAGAGGATAAAACCGAGCCTCCAGCCGTCGACCGCCGAGAGCGTCAGGGCGACGCAAAGCATTACCGAAGCGGCAAACGAGCTCAAAAGCACGAGCGCCTGGAAGCCGCTCTTTTTATCCTTTGGCTTTTCTTCGCCTTTGCCGCCGCTGTCCTCCGTGCCGGCCTGAGCCTGAGGCGACTGCGCGGCTTTTGCTCTGTATTCTTTGTTATCCTTGGCTTGAAATACTGCGATGAGAGCAAAGGCTAATATTATCAATACTCCCGCGAGAATAAAAACTATGTACATTCCGTTCATTTTAGGTCATCCTTTAAATTTGTAAAGCTGAGTTAATTGTTCTCCAGCGGGTTGTAATCGTAGAAGCTGCCTTCTCCGGTTCCGGTGGTGATCTCGTACATCGAGCCGTCCTGGAAGTTGAATATCTCGGAGTACATGGTGCGCTTTTTGGAGCTCACCTTGAGGACGTATCTGCCGCAGGGGAAGTATTTGGTGACGCTGTCGTTGGCGTCGACCGTGACCTTGAACTCCTCGGTGCTGTTCATCCTCAGCATCGTGAAGGTGTCGGCGTAGCTTCCGGCGTTGAGCACTATTCCGCTGGTGCCGGGGCCGTAGGGCTCGTTGTCGTACTTTTCCCTTTCCTTGCGTTTCCTTTCCTCTTCCTCCTTGCGCTTCTTCTCCTCTTCCTCCTTGCGCTTGCGCTCGGCTCTTTCCTCGTCGTCTATGATCTCGGTTTTGAGCTTGGGGCAGAGCTGGAAGGCATCCTTGAACTCGGCAAGGGACTTGTAATCGACCTTTGTCAGCTTGGGAAGGTCGTTGAACGACGCGCTGATCGTGCCGATCGTTCCGCTGAGCTTGACGGTCTCGAGGCTGTCGAGGTCGCAGAAGGAGGATATTATCGGCAAGCCGTCCTTGTAGGTGCCGTCGATCCAGCCGTCAAAATGATCGTTGGGCTCGCTGTAGGTCAGCGAGACGGTTTTGAGCTTTTCGCATTTCAGGAAGCTGCTCTCGATATAGCCGACAGAGCCGAGCTCCACGCTCTCGATCAGCGGACATTCGGAGAAGGAGGCGCGCATGAGGTTGGCGCTGTTCACAAATTCAGCCGAATCGAGCGAGTCGCAGCCGCGGAAGGAGTTGTCGACCGAATAAAGCTCGGTGAGCTCGGGGATGTCGTTGAGCTTCGGGCAGTCGTTGAAGGAGCCCTTGACGTCTTTGACGGGGGAGAGGAAGCCGACCGACGATAGCGAGGCGCAGTTTTTGAACGAGTCGGTGACTGTTTCGAGGCTTTTCGATTTTTCATTGACGGTTTCGAGCGCCCCGCAGTTGTTGAAGCTGTCCTCTATGGTGACAGCGGCGGTTATGCTTATATCCGAGAGCTTCGGGCAGTCGGAAAAGCTGCTTACAAGGCTTTCTGCGCTGACCGCCTCGGCTTGCTCGAGGGCGTCGCATTCGTTGAAGGATTCCGACACAGTGCTGACATTCGGCAGCTTTGCCGATTTGAGCACAGGACACTTGCAGAACGACTTGCTCAGCGTTTCGTTTATCGAGGAAAGCTCGGCGGTCTCGAGATTTTCGCAGTTATTGAACGAGTCTGTGACCGTCTGAGCCATGCCCTCCTTGTGCTTCTTTGAGTCGAGGGTGAGCTTCTGCAAGCCGGAGCCGTTGAAGGAGTCTTCTATGACGTTCAGGTTCGTGAGATCAAAGGCTTCAAGTCCGTTGCAGTCGTTGAAGCTGTTGTATATCTTTGCTCTGTCACCGCTGCCCTCGACGGCTTTGAGTCTGCTGGTTTTGTTGCCGACGTTTTCAATATATTTGACTGAATCGGGAAAGGTTATCGAGGTTATCAGGTCGCCTTCAATATCCTTTGAGCCTACAACACAGGTCACGGGCGCGCCGCCGTCTTCCTCGGGGATGATAAGCTCGCCCTCGCCGCCTGAGACGATTATGCACACCTTATCGCCGCTGCGCACGCTCGATTCGAGATCTATGCAGTGCAGCGTTGAAACGTCAACAGGGAGATCGTCCTTTTCTCTGAGCTCCTTGACGGTGACAAAGCGCATACCCTTGGAACCTCCGCAGCCCGAAAAGCTCAGACAGCCGATCGCCATCAGCAGAGCAAGGATGACAGATGTTGCTTTTTTCATAAATATTCTCCTTTCACAGATGTTGTGAATTATTTGCATCCGTTTTAAGGCAACACCGCATAATTCAGGTTTGAGGTATCGCCTTAAAAATCTCCAGAACCGCGTCCTCGGTGGGTCCGCTGATAAAACGTGTGTCGGATGTGGTTTTACCGGGAATATCTACCGTCGTGGTTCCCGAGCAGATAACGCCGCCGTTGTCCGTGCGGATCAGGCGGTAGGTGTCGGTCTTTTCTACGTTCGCGGCAGCCTCCTTGTTTGTTCCGGAGTAGACCCAGGTCCCGCCGCCGGCGCGGTATTCCATGCTGACGGTGACGACCACACCGACGTCGAATACGTTTTGAGCCGCATATGGGTTTTCGCGTCCGCTCGGAAATTCAAAGCAGTTTTTCTCGGCGTTATAGAACAGATAGTGAGCGTTCTCGGGCAGCTCGGCGCCTTCTGCCTCGCCCGAGAGCACTCCGCCGTACCTTGCGAACAGCTCGAGCTGAACGAGCCTTTCGGCAAAGAAGGAGGAGCCTACCCCGAGGACGAGGCACGGCACGAGGAATATGACGGTCGCGCCGATAAGCGGAGCCTTGAAGCGTTCCAACGGCAGCTTTACGCCGTTTTCTTTCTTTAAGCGACTGTATGCCAGGGTGCTCCTAACCGCGAAGAATATCAGCGCCGCCGCGAGCAGCAGCATGACTATCGTCCATAGGATTCCGCGCGTAGCGTTCCTTTCAAAGCATATACTGAGGATATACGCCGTCAGTGTGCCCGCTCCGAGCCCGTAGAGCACGGCTGCAGCCGTGAATTTGCCTTTGAGCGCCTTTTGCAGATCCGATTCCTTTGGAGGTTCGTTCTTTGGTTCTTCGGGCGGCAGGTCTTCAAAATATCCCATTAGTACTCCTCCGTTTCCGACTTCGCTCCCGAGAGAGTATCGTTGATATATTCGATCACCTCATCCCAGTCCTGCGGACGGGTGCCGGTGGAGCTTTTATTGTAGCCGATGGTCTTGTCAAAAGAATTATCCTCATGGACGTAGCCCTCGCCGACTACATAGAAGTCGAGGAATACCTGCTCAGCTTCCGCGTTGCCAACAAAAGCGCCGCTGCTCGTGACCCACTTTCCTGCGCCTGTGATCGCGCGGTCTAAGCATACGATAACGTTGACCTGATCGGGAGAATCGGCGGCGTTGGGATAATCGTCCTTGTTGGGATAGCTGTACCAGTCGTCGTCCTCGTCATAGAAAACGAATTTAGGATCCTCGGGGAGCTGCGCTTCATAGCTCTTTTTGCCCTCTATGCTGCCCCTGAGCGCGTTGTTGAGGTTGAGCATCTTTGTGTTGCCGAATATGAAGGCAAAGCAGGTAAAAAGCGTGAATGCGCCCAGTATCGAGAGGACGATCCTCGGAGCCATGCCCGGTTTGTTCTCGGGCTGACCCTTGACGCGCTTTATCCACTGCCTCAGCAGCAGGGCTCCCGTCAAGCCTAAGCCGAAGCCGAAAACTCCGAGAAGTACCTTGGCGGCGACCGAGGTCGGGATAACAAAGCTGTAGAAGAAGGAGATCAGCAGCGGCAGGGAGATATAGAGGGCGATCGAGGCGAAAACCAGCCAAACCGAGGTGTTTTTGAGCGTTTTTGTTTTTGCCGGGGCAGAGGCGTCGAGACGGTTTTCGCCTTCGGCGCTTGCACTTTCCCATTTCGGCTCGCTCATTAAAAAGGAATCGACGCGGAAATGCACCTCGCCGACGGCGCCGGGCTTGGCGTCAAATTCGATGTTGTTTTTGCCGTGCATGCCCCCGTCGACAAAGTTGACTATAAGCTGATTGTGCTCGCGCGTCAGGTCGACCTCGAATGCCTCGCCGTTTTTAAGGTCGCAAATCAAAACGCCGTTCAAAAAAACGTGGATAGGCATTACGGCGCTTACCATGCTGCCGCGGCGGATTATTTTTAATCTTGATCTTTCAAATACCTTGTCTTCCATATATTACCCTTCCTTTTGTGCGTGTGTTATTTTATGATCGGTTTTACTCGGGATGATAAGCTTTGAGCAGCCGAAGTCTATCCTCTCCAGCCGCCTATGCCGTCCCAGACCATTTCGAGGTTCCTCGCATGATTGGGGCGGGACGCGGCGAATACGGTGTGGGCGCGGCGCATCATTTCCATGCCGCCCTTATCATAGAGCCTCTGTCCGATTTGGCGAACCTCGTCCGCCTCCGAGGTCAGGTATCCCTCGGGCTTTATGTCATAGAGCGCCACCAGCGCCACGATCGAAGCCTTGAAATCTACGTCGTTGTCGTTTAGAGCGTTTAGGATCACGTCAGCCGGAGTAAGCTCGGGCATTGTCGAATTGCTGAGCTCCTTCCACTTGCCGGTGAGGATGAATTCATCGTAGATCTTCTTCTGTGTGTCGGGGATCAAAAGACTATTCGTCTTGCAGAAATCCTTGTAATCGGTATAAAAATCACCGAGGGGTATCAAAAGCTCGACCGTACCCTCCTGATCGACATTTGCGATATGCTTGAGCCGCAGCGAGTGGAAGGCTTTCCAAGGCTTTTCCTTGATCGCTTTTTTATTTATCTGAGGGATGACAAAAAAGAAGATTATCATACAAATTACCCAAGAAACGATCGCAAATATGAATCCGACTGTTTCAAGCACCGGGTTGCCGCCGCCGACATCTTTACCTGTTATACCGATCAAGCCAAGAATCAAGCCGAGTAGCATACCGAGAGCAGGAAGATATAGAGTAAGCGGCGCGGCGTTTGCTTCCTTTTTTCGCTTCAAAAGACATTTTTCACACAGACCGACCTTCTCGACGCCCTTTGCCCTTTGAAGCTTCGTGGTGCGCACCGTCGCGGTCTGATAGGTGCGGTTCGTGACCTGTTTATTGGTGATGTTCTCGATCACCAAACAGTCAAGGGTATAAACCGCTTCGTTTTCACATTTTTCGCATTTCATATTTCTTGCTCCTCACTTGATCCTGTTTTGTCGGGTAGTCCTCACCTTGATCACAGCGCGTAAAGCTTCGGGATCGGCGGACGCCGTGTTCCTTGGTTGTCGTCAAAACCGCAAAATTTCGGCAGGTGTGATTGTACATAATATACAAAGAATCCCCAAAACCCGACTGTTTTTTTATTGCTTGCTTTGATTATATCATACTTTGCTCTGAAAGTATACATTCCAGCATATTTTTTTACATGATTTTTTATTCGCGGCGCATACGGCTTATTGAAATAACATTTGCGCTGTGATATAATTTGAATCGGAGGAGATCGCTATGAAAAAGCTTTTCGGAAAAAAGCGCGGCAGCGTCGATTTTGACGTAACGCCCTTTGACCCCGAGACCCAGTACGCCGTTGTGCGCAGCTCGATCTGCACGGGCGAAAAGGTCGCGGGCTTCAAGAGCCGCGCGGACGGACATTTCACCGAGATAATGCTGATACGCAGCCCGGACGACCTGCGCAGGTTCAAGGAGCGTTACGGCGTGGAATCGGTAAAGACGGAATACTGACAGGCTTTATTTCGGCTTGCGGCGGCAGCTTCTTTGGCGGCGCGAGCCTTGGGTACTGTCCTAAGGGAGTTTTGGGATCATCATGAAGGCAAAAAAGGTTTTATTCGTAATATTCACAGCCCTCGTTTTCGCGCTGATGCTCGCTGTACTCGAGCTCAACAAGAACACGCTCTTGGGCTTCATACTCGCCGCGGCGCTGTGCGCGGGCTTCTGCGTGCTGCACCGCCTGATCGTCAAAAAGCGTGACAAATGGTTTCTGCGCCTCGCCTCGTGGGTCGGCTGGATCGCGCTGTTTTCGGGCGTGCTGATGCTGACCTACCCTCCGGTGCAGAGCGTTCCCGCCACAGAAAAAAGCGGCGGCGCGACCGAGGTCGTCACCGTCGCTCAGGGCAAGCTCCGAGGCGTTTACAACGGAGACAAAAGCGTTGAGGTGTTCGCGGGCATCCCCTTTGCCAAGCCGCCTGTCGGCGAGCTCAGATGGCGCGAGCCTCAGGATCCGGAGCCGTGGGAGGGCGTGCTGAACGCCGACACCTTCGCGCCCATGAGCATGCAGCCCCAGGACAGCCCCGTGATCGATTCGCTGACGCATATCATCGGCTATCACGACTATGAGCTGACCCTCGCCGACAACTGCACCCGACCCGCAAGCGAGGACTCGCTCTATCTCAATATCTGGAAGCCCTCGGGCAAAGCCGAAGGGCTGCCCGTGCTGGTCTATTTCCACGGCGGTTCGCTTAAAACGGGACAGCCGTGGTTCGCCGATTACAACGGCGAGCCGCTCGCCGAGAAGGGCGTCGTGGTCGTAAACGCGGGCTACCGCCTCGGCATATTCGGCTTCTTCGCAAGCGAGGAGCTCGCGGCGGAATCCGAAAACGGCACCACCGGCAACTACGGTCTGCTCGATCAGATCAAGGCGCTCGAGTGGGTGCGCGACAACATCAAAGCCTTCGGAGGCGACCCCTCGAACGTCACCGTCGCCGGTGAATCCGCCGGAGCGGCGTGCGTCAGCGCACTCTGCACCTCTCCGCTCGCAAAGGGTCTGTTCGAGCGCGCCGTTCTCGAGAGCTCGACCATGGCTTCGGTCACGCCTCCTCATTCGTTCAGGCTGCTAAGTGAGGCTGAGGACGCAGGCAAGGAGACCCTCGAGCGCTTCGGCTGCAGGACCGTCGAGGAGCTCAGGAGCGTTCCGGCTCAGGAGCTTGTCGGAGAGGCGGAGAACCATCACCATATCACCATAGACGGCTACGCGCTGACCGAGACGCCTTATATCTCGTACATGAAGGGCATCCACAACGAAAAGGCGATCCTCCACGGCTACAACAGCGAGGAGAGCGGACCCTTCATCGTGTTCGACCGCGCCGATCTCAATAACTATGAGGAGAAGGTGCGCACCTATTTCGGAAGCTATGCCGACGCTATCCTGAAGCTTTATCCCGCCGAAACCGACGAGGAAGCCGACAGGAACTGGGCGAAGGTTTTCGGCGCGGTATATTTCGATTATCCGCACTACTGCCTAAACCGCTTTGCCGTTCAGAACAAGATCCCCGTCTATGAGTATGTTTTCTCGAAGGACAACGGCAGGCTCGGCGCGTGGCACAGCGGCGAAATTGTATATTTTTACGGCAACATCCCCGACGGCTCGGCTCTGTACGCCGAGCGCGACCGCGAGCTCAGCGCGCAGATGTTGGGATATCTGAGCAGCTACGCGCACAACGGCGACCCGAACTCCGAGGGTCTGCCCGAGTGGAAGCAGAACACCGGCTCCGACAGCGTGATGAGCTTCGGCGACAGCACGGAAATGATCCCCGAACGCGAGCACGAGCTCTTCGCCATCCTGGATCTCATGGAGACCTGGGGACGGTAGGGAGATTAGAAGTTAGGGATTAGGAGTTAGGGATTAGGAGTTAGGAATTAGGAATTAGGAATTAGGGATTAGGGATTAGGGATTAGGGATTAGGAGATAGGAGATAGGAATTGTAAATTGTTAAAAAATGTCGGGCAGAGAATGCTGTTTAAAATGCATTCAGTCTGCCCGGCTTTAATTTTTTTCTTAAATTTTAGCTTATCAATACATATTGATGAATTTCTTGATCGCCTTGATCGCTCTGTCTGCGGCGAGGTGCTTGAATTCCTCGTAGTTTTCAGGCTTGTTGAACTTCAAATCGTCGCTGATCGAGCGCAGGATGGCGAACGGCACCTTGTTCATGTAGCATACATGACCGACCGCGGCGCCCTCCATCTCGCAGCAGAGCGCGTCGAATTCATACGCGATGTTCTCGCGCTTCAGCCTGTAGGTGACAAAGATGTCGCCGGTGGCGATCCTGCCGAGCTTGACGTGCGAGCCTAAATTCTGGCAGCACTCATAAAGCTTGTTTGCGACCTCCTCGTCGGCGGGGATCTCGATCCTCTTTTCATTGGGGAACCAGAGCTGACCCCTCGGCTCGCCGAGCTCGGTGCAGTTGAAATCGTGCTCGACGCAGTCCTTTGAAACGACGATGTCGCCGACGGTGAGCTGCTTTGTAAGGCTGCCCGCAATGCCCGAGTTGATCAGCACGTCGGGTTTGTACAGGTCGATCATGACCTGGGTGCCGACGGCGGCGTTTACCTTTCCGACGCCGCACTCAAGAAGCACTACGTCCTTGTCAAAGATCTTGCCGCTGTAAAATTCCAGCCCCGCCTTTTCAACGGTCTCGGGGTTCTCCATCAGCGCCTTGAGCCCGTCAACCTCGATTTTTAATGCACAGATAATTCCGATCATGCCAAAAGCTCCTCTCGATTATAGATTGTTTATAACGCTTTGCAATAATATTATAATACACGGCGTCGGTAATTTCAACAAAAAAATAAACAATCATCAAAATGAAGATCAGGATCGGGGGAACGATGCTGACAAGAAAAACGATGATTGATATAATATCTATTTTTTTCTTTCCGGCGCTGTACTTGATGTACCGTACTTTGCCTGAATAATTATTACATTACCAAATGCTGAGGAAAGAGCCTCCTTGGTAAAGCAAGCTTATTATATCTTTATTCCCGTGGATTTTTCAATATTTTCTCAAAAAAATTCTGCATTCAACCGAGGTCGTCAGGGTAAAAATGCAGCCGATATTGAAAGCGCGGGCTGCTTGTGCTATAATCAAATAAACAGGATACATTTTTGCCGATTTCCACGCAGCGCAGACTTTATCTATCGGTGTTTCCTTGAATTCCATGCGGTTTTATGCGATGATTGACCCGAGGTGAGAGCATTGAAAAAGTATCAAATCATCATTTCGGTCGCTGTTTCATCGCTGCTTGTTTTGATGTTTCCGATGACTGCCTACGCAAATTCGTCTTGGCACTGGGTTTCCGCGGCGCGGCCGTTAGACCTGCTCCCGGCGGTTGTCATCGTGACCTTAGCCGTTGAGACCGTTGCTGTCAATTACATAGCCAAAGTCAAAAATTTAAAAAGAGTGATCCCGGTTATATCGCTTGCAAACCTTGTTTCCTTTGCGGTTCCTTATATATGGATCGGTATCGACCCGAACAACATATACTCCTTGTATACACCCGACGAAGGTATCTTTTATGCGATCAATTATACGGCGGAGCATACGCCGCTGTTTACCGTGACCGTTGTGTTTCTCCTGATAACGCTTCTCGCTGAAACGCCCATCGTATACTTGTTTTTCAGAAAAAGAGTTCCGAGCAAAAATATTCTGTTTATCGTAATCATAGCCGCCAATATTCTGACAACAGCGATGACCTTTGCCGTTGAGCGGATTTTCTGTCATGGGGAGTGGTAAATCATGGACGCGCAGAAAACAGGGAGATTTATCGCCTTCCTCAGAAAACAAAAGTGCCTGACGCAGACCGCGCTTGCCGATAAGCTGAATATCAGCAACCGAACCGTTTCAAAATGGGAGCACGGCGACGGCTTTCCCGATATCACGATCCTGCCGGAGCTTGCCGAAGCGCTCGGCGTGAGCGTGGACGAATTGCTGAAGGGAGAAAAGAGCGAAAACGCCGTTGTGGTTACCGAGATCGAGAACAAAGCCAACATCGACAATGTGTTTTTAATAACGTATGTTATCTCTCTCTTCATCGGAGCTTTTTCCGCTCTGCTGGGAGGGATCACCGAGATATATTGTATTTGGGCGTTCGAGATCCTGTTCTATACGCATTGGGAGATCATTTTTGTTGCAACGTCGCTCTTCTCGGTGATTCTGAGCGGATTGATTTTTTCGATCGGTTTAACGCGCCTGAATGTTATATACAGCCGTGAGGAGATCATCCGGAAAACCAAAAAGAAGCTTTGGCTTTTGTCGATCATATTGTCCGTGTTTCCCTTGACATTTCTTCTCAGGATACTCAATATATTCATTCCGACGTTCATCGTTTGGATAATCGCCGCCGCGTCAGCCGTCGCCCTTGCGGTCGTGTTTTATGTGATCTATCAAAAGAAAGTGAGGCTCTGATCGATGAAAAAAGTTATATTGTGCATCATATCGATTTGTCTGGCGTTCGTTCTGTGCTCCTGCGGCAGGGTCTCGGCGGGCGGCAGCGAGCCTGTTGAGCTGAAATTCCATTACGACGGAGCTTCGGTCGACGCCGTGCTGTCCGAACAGGATTCGGAGGTCATACGGAATATGTTTGACGGCAAAGAGCTCTATTTTGATGATCCCTCATGCGGCTTTAACGAGAATGTTTCCCTGAGGGTAGACGGAAAGGTTTTTTGCCCGGCCTGCGACAAATGCGCAGTCGTCAAGGACTGCGGCAGCGGTCAATACTTTGAGCTCTCCGAATCGGAGAGGCGTGATTTGGAAAAAATCTTTTCACGGCACGGCGGAAGCTTTCCGTGCGTTTAGCGGTTTTTCGTTAACTCTGTAAATGCGGTCATTCTTCGCGGCATTAATTGACGCCGCCTGATCGCTCGATAGCAGCAAGCGCTGCACTCAACCCTTTATGTTGAGTGCAGCGTTTGTTTTTTATTGATAAGCAGTGGAACAGTAATACTTGCGTTTGTTGCTGCTTTATGATAGAATAGTATCATAATTATTCAGGAGGCGCACGATGTCCCGTTTGATCAAGATACTTGCCGCGGCGACCACTGCCGCCGCTGTATGCTTTGCGGTTATTTATTGCGTTACCTCGAACAAGGTCATGCTCACGCTCGCCATCACCTTCGGCGTCACGGCTTTTCACTTTGTGATGAGGCTTGCCGTAGGCTTGAGCTTCAACGCAGCGATGAAAAACAGAGCCGATTATCACAAGCCGTGGTTCAGGCAGAGGAAGTGGGAGAGAGGGCTCTACAAAAAGCTCGGCGTAAAGCGTTGGAAGGGCAGGATGCCTTCATATGACCCGACGCTTTTCGATCCCTCGCTGCACAGCTTTGATGAGATCGCTCAGGCTATGTGTCAGGCTGAGCTGGTGCATGAGACTATCGCCGTGCTCAGCTTTCTGCCGCTGCTCATGATAATACCGTTCGGCGAACCGGCGGTTTTTATAATCACCTCGGTTTTGAGCGCGGCGTTCGATCTGTGCTTTGTGATCATGCAGCGCTATAACCGTCCGCGCGTCGTGCGTCTCGCCGACAGGACGCGCCAAACAAGCGCGCCGGATCCGGCATGACAGGAGGTTCAGTTATGGAAAATCTGAAAAAACACAAGGAAAAGAGGATCATCGCCATCCCGTTCGCCTATGAGGAGGGGATGAACACAGGCGTAAACACGTCCGCGAAAAACGCTGCGGAGGAATACCTGCAAAGCGCCTGCGTTGCGGCTGCCTCCGCGAAGCATCACAATCCCGACTGCACCGTCGCGCTGGTGACGAATATCAGCTCCGAAATGCTTGCGCCGTATTCCGATGTGCTAAAGCTTCACGGCGTCGAGATAATCGAGGCGCCGTTTGACCGCTACCGTTTTGATAAGGATTACCGCTGGGCGCTCGCGTTTTATAAGCTGTGTGCGCTCGAGTATATCGCTGAGCTGGGCTATGATAAGCTATGCTATTTTGATTCGGATGTTTATGTTCAGGGCTCGCTCGACAGGGCGTGGGAGGAATGCGAGGGAAGCATCCTGCTGCTGAACTTTCTCAACCGAAACGGTAAGGGCTATCACATTATGTGCGATGAGCTGACAGCCTTTACAGGTAGTACGGAGCCAATGCGCATCACATTCTACGGGGGAGAGTTCTTCATGGCTGATGCGGAAACGGCGCGGCGCTTTACAGAGGAAGCTCACGCGATATTTGACAAGATGATCGCCGACGGCTTCAAAACGACCAAGGGCGACGAGTTTATCCTCAATCTCGCGGCTGAGAGGATGAAGGACAGGGTCAAGAGCGCCCGGGCGTATATCTTCCGCTTTTGGACGGGGCCCGGCTACCGCCTTGTTCCGGATTCATACCGCGTCGATCCTGTCGCAGTCCTGCATATGCCCGATGAAAAGAATCACGGCTTGCCGATACTGTACCGAAAATATATTGTGAAGGGCGAGCTGCCCGAAAACAGCAGGGTATGGAAGGTCTGCCGCCTGAACGGGATCACGCTGAAGGATAGGGCGATCAGACTGGTGTTCGGGCTGAACAGGAAATGATCCCGCACTGATTCATAATTGACCGAAATTTGAAAGGCTTGCTTACGTAATTTGGACGAGGCACAGTGTTTTATTGCAAAAACCGTCAGATAATGACGGTTTTTTGTTGTAATTATCCCGTTTGTATGCTATGATATAGAAAAGAAAACACCAAGGGAGGCATTCACTGTGAAAAAAAGAAGGATCATCGCTTTGCTGCTGTCCGTGCTTATTATGACCGCGGTCGTTTTCTCGGCGCCGTTTTCGGTCTCGGCGGCTGAAGTCCGGGAGAGCGTGGGGCTCAATATCCCTGCAAGCGGACAAAAGGGCGACATCTACTGGAGCTTTGACTCATCCACAAGCACCCTGACCCTGACCGGCAAGGGAGATATGAGCTTTCACGTCTATTGGGCTGCGGGCGGCTCCGGCAATGAGGATACGAGCATCAAAAAGGTGGTCATCAGCAGCGGCATCACCTCGATCAGCAAATACGCCTTTGGGCTCTGCACGGAGCTCGAGGAGGTAGTCCTCGGCTACGGCTTGAAGAGGATAGGCTTCGGCGCGTTCCGGTCGTGTAAAAAGCTCAGGGAGCTCAAGACTCCCACATCGCTTGAGACAATAGAAGACCGCGCCTTTGACAAATGCGTGAGCCTGTCAAGGACAGTCCTCAACCCCGGCTTGAAAAAAATAGGCAGCTACGCCTTTACCGACGTCAAAAAGGTCACCTTCATGATACCCGAGAGCGTCACCTCGATCGGCAAATGCGCGATAGGCTATTACTTCGATCCCGACAACGGGGATTACAAGGCAGTCAAAGACGATTTTCTGATCTACGCAGTTGAAGGCTCCGCAGGCAGTCGTTACGCCGATAACAACGGCTTCAGCACATCCTATTGCACCTGGTATCTCGATGAAGCCTATAATTCGCTGACCGTCAACGCGATAGACACATTCCCGGCTTATCTTTGGTCTCATGTCTACGATCTCGAAAAAGAGGGTATCGACAACGGCTTGCCGGTTAGCGTTGTTTTTGACGACCGCATTACCGAGATAGAAAGCGCGTTAGCATGTCTTTATAATGCCAGATCGGTCACCTTTCCCAAGAATCTGGAAAGGATCAAAAGCAGCGCCTTCAGACAATATGATAGCCTGACGAGCGTTACCTTCCCGAAAACGCTGAAATATATCGGTTCGAACGCGTTCATGTTTTGCGGTTCCCTGAAAAACGTCACGCTTAATTACGGGCTCGAGGAGATCGGGTCCGAAGCCTTTGCCGATACCGCCCTGACCTCGGTGACTATTCCGCCGACCGTAAAGCAGATCGGCAACTATGCCTTCGGCTTTGACTGGACGGGCAAAAAGCTCACTCCCGACTTTACGATCTACGGCGAGCAGGGCTCCGAGGCGCAGCGCTACGCCGAAAAATACGGCTTCAACTTCATCGCCGTCAAATACATCCGCAGCGTTAACCTCAACTTCACCGAGCCGAAGGCGGGCGAATACCCCGACTACAATTTGGGGATAAACAACTGCGACTGCGAGGTTGTGAATTTAGAAATCCTCACGCCTCACGGCACGGGCCTGGAGTTCACCTATATCGACAAGGACGGCAAGTTCAAGATGCTTGAGCCCGACGAGAAGTTTCAGAAGGGCATTGTCTATACTCCCGCGATCATGCTGATGACGAGCAAGGAAAACACATATTTCGCCGGCGACGTTGAGGTTACCTTCAACGGCAAAAAGGCGCAGGTGAGCCCGATGTCCTCAACATGGATCTCCGCCTCGCGCGACTACAGCCTCAAGCCCGTGAAGTTAGGCGACGTAAACGGCGACGGCGTGATCGACGTCACCGACGCTACATATATCCAGATGTACGCCGCAGGCTTGATCGAATGACCCTATAGAACGAAAATTCCCCGAAGCGGCTGTGCTTCGGGGAATCTTTATTTTGTTCTGAATTGTTTCGGTTTAGCCTTTTCAGGGACGCGCTGCAGGATGTAACCGAGCACGAAATCATAATCCGCCTCGGCGACGTAGACCCGGTTTTTGCCGAGAAGCTGATTGACCTTGATGAGGCTGTGGCGGCGGTGTACCCTGACGTGTCTCACCGAGCCGAATTCGGTGGTCATCTCGCTGCGCGCGGAGCTCATGCCCACGCCGACGGTGGTGATGTTTTTGCTCGCCAAGCCCGCAAGCACGGTCAGTATGGCGATCAGCTCCGCCTTTTTTGCCTGCTTAGGCATCTGCTTGTGCGTGATACTGTTCTCGTCCATCTCGAACATCGCGCAGTATTTGCCGCCCATGATCGCGGCGTAGACAAGATAGCTTATCGCGGCGAGGACGGTCATGCCGAGCTCCAGATACCCCAGCAGCCTCAGCCTGCTCAGCAGCAGGTCTGCCGAAAGGTTGTTATCGAAAACGTCGAGCAGCATCATGAACGCCATTACGCCGAGTATGACGAAAAAGAGTATCTTCCACACGAGCAGGAAGATGGTAGGGTTAGTGAAGAGGTTCACCTCATAGACCCAGCGGTATTTGCCGTCTGAGCAGAGGTAGATGTTATCCGAGACCCTTTTACCCTCGCTCATAAGCTTCTGCGCCGAGGGCTTTCGGCGGCGCTTGGGCTTTGTTTTTTCGGCGTCGGTGTTATCTGCGCGGCTCTTGCTCATATTTCAACTCTCCTTTTTACGCTATTATACACAAACAGCGCGTAATAGTAAAGATAAATAACAATAATTTAACGTCTTGACGCATTTGACGGGAGTTTTTTGTATTCTTCCCACATAAATTATACCTCGGATTTAGGCATATCGTATATTTAATTCTTTTGCCCAATAAGGTATAATTAATAGGATAACAATCTGAGAGGCGAAGAATCATGATATACAACAATGTTTTGGAGGCTGTGGGGCAGACTCCGCTTATAAGACTGAACCGCATGGTCGATCCCGACAGCGCGGATATTCTCGTCAAATTCGAGGCGCTCAACGTGGGCGGCTCGATCAAGACCCGCACCGCGCTCAATATGATCGAGCAGGCGGAGCGCGACGGGCTGATAAGCGAGGACAGCATCATCGTCGAGCCCACCAGCGGCAATCAGGGGATAGGGCTCGCGCTCGTCGGCGCGGTCAAGGGCTACCGCACGATAATCATCATGCCCGACTCCGTGAGCGAGGAGAGGCGCAAGCTGATCCGTCACTACGGCGCTGAGGTCAAGCTCATCCACGACGCCGGCGACATCGGAGCCTGCATCGACGAGTGCCTCAAAACCGCGCTGAAGATGAAGGAGAAGGACAGCAGGGTTTTCGTGCCGCAGCAGTTCGCCAATATCAACAACGTAAAGGCGCACAAAAAATATACCGCGCTCGAAATAATGCAGCAGTGCGCCTGTCCGATCGACGGCTTCTGCTCGGGAATAGGCACGGGCGGCACGATAACCGGCATCGGCGAGGTGCTCAAGGCGCAGTATCCGGACATCGAGATCTGGGCGATCGAGCCCGAGAACGCGGCTATACTCGCGGGCGGCACCATCGGCACCCACCTGCAGATGGGCATCGGCGACGGCATAATCCCCGATATCCTCAACCGCGGCATCTACGACGAGATTTATGTGGTGACCGACGACGAGGCGCTGAACACCGCCAAAAGATTGGCGCGCGAGGAGGGGCTGATGTGCGGCATTTCGGCAGGCACCAACGTCGCCGCCGCGCTAAAGCTCGCCAAGAAGCTCGGAAAGGGCAAGACCGTTGTGACCGTGCTTCCCGACACCGCCGAGAGATACTACTCGACTCCTCTGTTCGAGGAATAAGCCTGCGGCTTGCTTGCAAATCAAGGGCAGCTCGGAAAAAATTTGCTGCCGGTAATCATCCAATTATAGAGGTGATCTGATGAAAAAGAAGATCGGTATCATGATAGCCGTTGTCTGCGGACTTTTAGCCGCTGCGGCGCTTGCCTACCTGATAGTGACCATTGTAAGCCGAAGCAAGGCGGAGGAGGATTACTCCCGGCTCGCAAGCTCCTACGCCTCGGGCGCGACAGCGGACGAAACCGCCGCCCCCTCGGAGGAAACGACCGAGAGCCTGATCGAGAACCCGATAGATTTTGCGTCGCTGAAGCAGGAAAACAGCGATACCGTCGGCTGGATCACCGTCCCCGACACCAACGTCAATTACCCGGTGCTCCAGAGCTGGGTCGACGACAATTTTTATATCGACCACGGCTTTGACAGGGAGTACAGCTTTCCCGGAGCTATCTATATGCAGCTATGCAACCGTCCGGGCTTCTCCGACAGGGTGACCGTGCTGTACGGTCACAATATGCGTGACGGCTCGATGTTCGCCTCGCTTCACAGTTTCGAGGACAGTGAGTTCTTTGACTCGCACGAGTCCTTTACGATCTACACCGAAAACCGCAGGCTGACCTACCGCGTCGTTTCGGCGTTCGTCGGCGACGACAGCCATATAATCAATTCCCACAATTTCGGCGACGACAGGGTGTTTGAGGAATACTGTCTGTCCGTGATGAATCCGCACTCAATGAGCAGCAACGTGCGAAGCGGCGTGAAGCTCAACAACACCAGCAAGCTGCTGATACTGAGCACCTGCAACGACTCAAACGTGGGACGTTATCTGGTCGTAGGCGAGCTTATCGCCTCGGAGCCCACAAGATAGGCGGGCTGTTTTGAGATAATCACTAAATGCGGGATGCTTTCTTTGTGCATTATTACGGTACTTAAAAGGCTTACAAATTTGCTTTTTTATGATAAAATAAATCCATACTGGTTTAGGTATATACTTCTTGAACAATAGGAGGAGATTCATATGAAAAAGGTTATTTCCGTTCTGGCAGTTCTTTTGGTGCTTTCACTTTCGGTGATGCCTGTATTTGCCGATTCGATCAGCAGCCCCAAGGCTACGGTCGCCGATTACGACGTCATAGTAGTTCCCGTCGACGGCGGTACGGTTACTTATATCTATATCACCGGAGTTGACGATGACGGTCATCAGCAGGTGCGCTTTGTCGCTCAGCCCGATGACGAATGGGACTTTACCGGCTGGGAGTTTGACGGCGAATACACCGTTATCGAAGGAGATCTTACCGACGATACCGTTACCGTTGATATCACTACCGACGTTACCGTTAAGCCCGGCTTCAAGCCCTCGTCTCCAGACGAGCCCTCGACCACCGGCGCGGCTCCCGAGCCCACCAAGAAGCCCGTTATCGATGACGGCAGCAAGTCTCCCCAGACCGGCTCCGATACCTTTGCGGTCGTTTCCGTGATCGCGCTCTGCCTGATCGGCGGCGCTGCGGCTCTTGCGGTCACCAAGAAGGTTCGCAAATAATCTTTCCGAATTATGATTGGCAGCAACAGGCTTTCTGTTGCTGCCTTTTGCATTTATGCCGGGTTTAATAAATCAATTGACATACAGCCCTCGGAATGCTACAATATATTTATTAATCCAACTGCAATTTTTATTAGGGTATTTTCAGCATGAACGATCAATTTGATTTTAATTTGGAGGATAAGCCCGAGCTCAACATCGTTGAGGTTGAGTTCAACTCCGTAAAAGAGGACGGGAATTCGTCCCATCACCATCACCACCATCACCATCACCGTCACCACCACAGCCGCAGCAAAAAGCGCCGCCGCAAAAAAATCATAAAGCGCGTGCTTATCGGCGTAGGCGCCGGATTGCTCGCGCTTGTGCTGGCTGCCGTCGGAGTATTCATCTATCTGAGGAACGTCGGCAGAAGCGAGATGATCGTTGAAGAATACAAAATAGAGGCTCCCAAGGATATAGCGGTCGCTCACAAGGACGGACAGTTTATAGATTACAACGGTGAGCTTTACCGTTACAACGAGAACATCGCCAATATTCTGATAATCGGTGTGGACAAGTACGAAGAGACCGACGAGACCAAGGAGATCGGTAAAAACGGTCAGGCGGATACGCTGCTCCTTGCCGCAGTCGATACGAGCCGCAGGAAGATCACCCTGATCAATATCCCGCGCGACATCCTGACGGACGTCAAAACCTATTCCATGGACGGCGGCTATGTCGGACTCAAGAATATGCAGATCTGTCTGTCCTACGCCTACGGCGACGGTAAGGAATCGAGCTGTCTTAACACCGAGGACGCGGTGCAGCGCGTGTTCTACAATCTGCCCATCGGCTCCTATTTCGCGCTCGATCTTGCTGGCGTACCGACGCTCAACGACGCTGTCGGAGGAGTGGAGGTCGTGTCGCCCAACGACCTTGATGATACGGGCAGCTCTAAGGTAAAGGGCTTCGTGAAGGGGGAGAAGTATCACCTCGAGGGAGAAATGTCCAAGATGTTTGTGATCCTGCGCGAACAGCATTCTCCCGACGCGAACCTGAAGCGCAACGAGCGTCAGAAGGTATATCTGAAGGCGTTTTTCAACAAGGCGATATCCTCAGTCAAGAAAAATCCCGGTGTGGCTTTGGAGCTCTACAATGCCTCGGCGCCCTATTCATGCACCGATTTCAACGCGAGCCGCGTCACCTATTTCGCGCATGAGATCGCAACCGGCGGCAGCTATTCGCTCGAAATAAAGTCCGTGCCGGTCGACGTCAGCAAAAAGGCAACTATGCATATAATACGATCAGGGAAAAGGAGTTTTATGAGCTTTTCCTGAGCGTGTTTTACGAAAAGGTAGATTCGGAGGATGTATCATGATCGGATTCAAAAGGATACTCAGTCTTGTGCTCTGCGCAGTATTGATCGCAGCCTGCGCCGTTTTCGGCGCGTCCGCTGCCGCAGATAACCGCATCTCGGGAGCGTGTGTGTCAGTCGCGGGCGAAAAGAGCGACCCCGTCACCTCAAATGAAGGCGCAGCCCGGGTGATCGGCGAGCCCTCGACCGACGCGACGAGCCAAACGATACCCGCCTCGACCGTCAAAAGCGCGGACTCCATAGCCCTCAACAGCGCCAACGGCTCGGTCGCCACCAACGAGGGCGGCGCGACCGTGTGGATATTCGCGGGGATCATCGGACTGCTCGCTGCAGCGGGAATAATCTACTTCATAATCCAAAAGAACAAAAAATAAGACAAAAAAATCAGGTCGGGCAGATAGCGCGGATAAAACGTCTATCTGTCCGACCGTTTTGTTATATCGAATTGCTTATCTTCTGGCGTTTCGGTCGAGGAATACCCCGTTCTCATAGCCCTGGATGCGCCTGTCGTCCTCGGCGAGGGCGAGCCGCTGCTCAGCCCACACGCAGTAGCGCTCGTTCTGCTCGATCCCGAGGTAATGCCTGCCAAGCTTCTTTGCCGCGACCGAGGTCGAGCCTGAGCCCAAAAACGGGTCGAGCACGAGGTCTCCCGGGTCGCTGCTCGCGAGTATCAGCTTAGCCAGCAGCTTTTCGGGCTTTTGGGTCGGATGAGCGGTGTTCTCCGGCATAGACCAGTAGGGAACGGAGATGTCGTCCCAGAAGTTAGAGGGATAGGTGTCGCGGAAGTTGCCCTCGGGGGTCTCCTCCCAGTCCTTGGGCTTGCCGTCGACGCGGTAGGGCGCGATCACCCTGCGCCTGATTTTTACGTCGTCGGCGTTGAAGGTGTGCGCCTTGCCGTTGGTGACGTACCAGATGTCCTCCATGCTGTTCTTCCAGTTTTTGCGCGAGCCGCGACCCTTTTCGCGCTGCCAGGTGATGCGGTTCATTATCGTGAAATGCCGCTGAAGCACCGCGCCGATCACCATCCCGGACTGCCAGTCGCAGCAGACGTACATCGCGCCGTTCGGCTTCAGCAGAGGCTTGACGAGCCGCACCCATTCCTCGGTGTACCGCTCGTACGCCTCGCTGTCTGTGCTGCGGAATTTGCAGCCGTGAAAGTCCTTGTTCAGATTGTACGGCGGGTCGGCGATAATAAGCTTTGCGAGTCCGCGCGGCAAAAGCGGAAGCACCTCAAAGGTGTCTCCGAGTATGGTTTTGTCCGTGACCTCCTCGGCGCTGACGGGCGAGCTGACGCTTATGCAGCGCTCCAAATACTCGCGCCCGTCCTCAACGGCGGTGTCGATAGTTTTGTTTCGTGTAGATTTCATTGCTTCGGATAAGTGTAATGTTTAGTAAGGGCGGACCCAAAACGTCCGCCCTCTGTGTTCGATCTGCAGTGCAAAACGGCTTTCCGGTCGTCGCCGGGTCAGCTCTGTTCCTTGCTTTCGGTGTTTTCCTCCTCGAGCTTCTTGACAACCACGCGGAGGATGCGCTGGTTCTCGACCTCCATGACGGTGAAGCGGAAGCCCTCTGCCTCGATGCTCTCGCGCTTTTCGGGGAAGCTTGACGAATGCTCGAGGATGAAGCCGCCCACGGTCAGCGAGTCGCTTTCGATCGAGCCCTCGTCCATGTCGAACAGCGCGAGCATATCTTCGAGCTCAAGGTCTCCGTTGACGAGAAATTCGCCCTTGCCGATCTTGTAGTAGGTGTGCTCGATCTCCTCGTCCTCGTCCCAGATGTCGCCGACGATCTCCTCGAGCAGATCCTCCATCGTCACGATGCCCAGCGTGCCGCCGTATTCGTCGGTGACGATGGCGATATGATCCTTGGTGCGCTTGAAGGAGTTCAGGATCTTCGAGAGGTGCTGCGACTTGAACACAAAGAACGGCGGCTGCATTATGTCGCGCAGAGCCGGAGCCTTGCCGTCCGCGAGCGATTCAAGGTAATCGCGCGTGTGCAGGATGCCTACTATATTGTCAACGGTGTTCTCATAAACAGGGATGCGCGAGTAGCGGTTTTCGATGATGATATCCTTGATCTTCTCCGGAGGGTCGTCCACGCTGAGAAAGACCACGTCGACGCGCGGAGTGAGGATCTCCTCGGCGGTGGTTTCGTCAAAATCGAGCGCGGAGCGCACCATCTCGCTCTCGCTTTCCTCGAGCACGCCCTCCTCCTCGATGCTCTCGACGATGTATTTCAGCTCGTTCTCGGTCACGGACGGGGCGCTTTCCTTGCTGCCCGCTATCTTGAGCGCGAGCGATTTAAGCTGCATGAAAACAAAGCACAGGGGAGTGAGAAGGATGGTTATCCCCTTGAGGAAGCCCGCGGTGCTGAGCGCGAATTTGTCGCAGTGCTCCTTGGCGAGATTCTTCGGGATGACCTCGCCGAAGGTCAGCACCAGCAGGGTGGTAGCGCCGGTGGCGATGGCGGAGCCGAAGCGGTGCCAGATGCTCATGCAGAGCACGGTCGCCAAAGACGAGCAGCCGAGGTTCACGATATTGTTGCAGATCAGCACGGCGGTCAGCGCCTTGTCGAACCGCTCGATGATGTAAAGCACGTTTTTAGCCCTGCGGTCGCCGTTCTCGGCGGACTGCTGCATGCGTATCTTATTGACAAACGAAAACGCCGTTTCCGTCGCCGAGAAAAACGCGGAAAGCAGGATCAGCAGCAGGATCACGACGAGCATTATAATTTGCCCTTCGGGGGTTATGTCGGAATTCAACTGAGTATCACTCCAAGTAATTACTAATATATTATTACTATACTACTATAATTCGGTAGTATCTTTTTTATTTTTAAGAAATATAATTTAAAAACTTGAAAAAAAATAATAGTAATGTTATAATTATCATGGCTGACTGTTGTGATTTTTGCCAAAGCCACGGCATAGGATTTAGAGAGCGAATAAAAACGCCCCGACGCGGCAAAATATGTCCGGAGGTGTGCGAATGTCACAGAGAGTCAAGGTAAGGCGCGTCCGCAGCGGCGCGCAAAGCGAAACGGTAAAGAATCCGTGCGAGGAGCCGATCTGTGAGGAGGGCGAGACCGCGACGGCGGCGGAGTCGATCGCGGAATCAGGCTCTATCCTCATCAGCCACAGGGACAAGATCATCCACTGCCTGACCGTGATCGGTCAGATCGAGGGTCACTATATCCTGCCTCAGCAGAACAAGACCACAAAATACGAGCATATCATCCCTCTGCTCGTCAGCATCGAGGAGGACAGCCGCATCGACGGCGTGCTGATACTGATCAATACGGTCGGAGGCGACGTCGAGGCGGGGCTTGCCATCGCCGAGCTGATCTCGGGCATGAAAAAGCCCTCGGTCTCGATAGTGCTCGGAGGAGGTCACTCGATCGGTATCCCGCTGGCGGTCGCCGCTAAGCGGAGCTTTATCGCCAAGAGCGCCTCGATGACCGTCCATCCGGTGAGGACGACGGGTCTGACGCTCGGCGTTCCCCAGACCTTCGAGTATTTTCAGCGGATGCAGGACAGGATCACGAACTTTGTGACCGGGAATTCCGCGGTGACAAAGGAGCGCTACACCGAGCTCGTGCTCAATACGGGCGAGCTGGTGACCGACGTGGGAACCATCCTCGACGGCGAGGACGCCGTAGCCGAGGGGCTGATCGACGAGGTCGGCACGGTCTCGGACGCCATTGAAGCTTTGTATCAGATGATAGCAGACAGCCGTTAGGACGACCTCCGAAACGGCTGTCAGCCGGCGAAAGCCGAACACTTTATATACAAGGAGAGTACATAATGTCAATTTTAGACGCAATCATTTTGGGAATAGTCCAGGGACTGACCGAGTTCCTGCCTGTTTCGAGCAGCGGACATCTCGCAATAACACAGCACATCCTCGGCTGGGGCGGCGAGAGCAACCTTTTTTTTGACGTAATGCTGCACGTCGGCACGCTTGCCGCCGTGATAGTGTTCTACCGCAAGCTGATTTGGAGCCTCATCAAGGAATTCATCGCCATGGTGCGCGATATCTTCACCGGCAAATTCCGCTGGAAGGAGATGAACTATGAGCGCAGGCTCATCGTGATGCTCTTTATCGGTCTGCTGCCCCTGCTGCTGATGTTCGTGCCGATCGGCAACGGAATGAAGCTCAAGGATCTGGCGGATGTTTTCGGCGCGAGCCCCGTGATGATCGTGCCCGCGGTCTCGCTGATGGTCACAAGCGCCCTGCTGTTCATCGGCATCCTCTGCAACAAGCGCAGCTGCGCCTACTCACCGCGTCACATGAAGGGTTCGTCCTCTTCGGGCAAGGGAAGAGAGAGCTACACCGTGCTCGACGCGGTATGCGTCGGTCTTATGCAGGTCGCAGCCGCCCTGTTCCCGGGACTTTCGCGCTCCGGCTCAACGCTCGCCGTCGGCGAGATGCGCGGCATCAGCAAGCAAAAGGCGCTCGACTACACCTTCGTGCTCGGCATCCCGGCGATCCTCGCCGCCGCTCTGCTCGAGGGCTTGGACGCGGTCAAGGAGGGTGTGGCGATTGAGCCGCTGCCGCTTATAATCGGCGTGGTCGTGTCGGCGGTCGTCGGCTATCTTGCGATCCTGATCTTCAAGTGGTTCCTAAAGACCGACAAGATGATGATTTTCGTGATTTATACCGCCGTGGTCGGTGTAGCAATGCTCGTTATTTCTATAATAGAATTAAACATGGGCATAAACATTTTCAGCCAAATGCCCCTGAAATAACCTGCGATTTTTGTTTTGCAAGGAAGTGTAATTATTGGCAGCTAAAAAAGGAAGCGGAAGCCGTTCCAAGTCCGCGCCGAGCCGCAGATCAGGCGGAAAAACCGCCGCGCGCGAGACGTCCGGACTCGGAGTCAGCCCGCGCGTCATTTCGGTGCTTTACATATTGCTGGCGGTATTTTTCTCGGTGATACTCTTTGTGCCGAGCAACTCCGATGTATGGACGGCGATCAGGTCGTTCTTTTTCGGCGTGTTCGGCTTTGAGCTGATCTTCATACCGCCCGCCTTCATCTACCTGTGCGTGATGAACGAGAAGGAAAAGAAGCAGATCGCCCACTTCAAGGCAAAGGTGGTGCTCTGCGTCGCCATCGTGCTGCTCATAGGCGCGCTGATCTACGGCTTCACCTCGATAAAATACAACCAGAGCGGCAGCTTTTTCGCAGCCCTCGGCAACTGCTACGGCGACAGCTTCAAGTCCAATTCGTACCTGCTGCGCGGCTGCGGCTTTTTCGGCGGTCTGCTCGGCTATCCGATCGCGCTCTGCGGTCAGCCCGCCGCCGCTATCCTGACGGTCGCGCTGATACTCGCGCTGATATTCCTGCTGACCAACCTTTCGGTAAAGGATGTAGCAAGGGCGGCAGGACGCACCGCCGACCGCGTCAAGCGCGCCGGAGAGGAAAAACGCAGACGCCGCCATGAGCGCGCCGAGGAGCGTCGCCGCGAGCGCGAGGAGCTTCGCAGCTACGACGACGGCTACGACAAAAACAGCAGGCGGCTCCCCTCGGACAAAGAGAATAAGCCCGACCGCGGCTATGAAGAGGAGCTTGCGGACAAGGCTTACGAAAAGCCCCGCTCCAAACGCCTCCGCAGGCGTTCCGATATAGATATTCCCATAGATGTAGACGGAGCGGACAGGAAGCGCGGCAGCGACATCGACATCCCGCTTGACGGCGCGGAGCAGAAGAAGGAGTCGGACGAGCTCGACCGCGTATATTTGAGCGCGGACAACGCCAGCGCGGCGGACATCAACCCCTCGGACGACCTGCTCAATATAATCACCCGCGCGAGCAAGCCGATGGGCGAGGGCGGCAGCAACAACCTCACCGATATCGCGGACGAGATCTCGCGCCAGAAGCGGTCTAACCGCGTTTCCGAGGGCGCAAGGCAGCCCGATCCCGAGACCGTTCCCGTCGAGCTGAGCAAGCCGGTCAAAAAGCCGGAGCGCAGACCCGATCCCGAGCCTGAGCCTAACGAGCTTGACACGGCGGGCTATCACGTTGAATCGAATGATCCCGAGGACGAGACAAAGCCCGGGCATTACTATCATTTCCCGCCGGTACAGCTTCTCCGCCTGAATCTCAGCAACAACGACGGCAAGGCAATGGAGGAGCTTCAGCAGAATTCCAAAAAGCTGATCGAGACGCTCAACAGCTTCGGCGTAAACGCCTCGATCGTCAACATATGCCGAGGTCCCTCGGTAACGCGCTATGAGCTGCAGCCCGCACCGGGCGTGAAGATCAGCAAGATCACCAACCTCTCCGACGACATCGCCCTCAACCTCGCCGCCAACGGCGTCAGGATCGAGGCCCCCATCCCGGGCAAGGCGGCGGTCGGAATCGAGGTGCCGAACAAGGTGGTCAGCATGGTCAGCATGCGCGAGCTGATCGACTCCGACGTTTTCCGCGAGTCCAAGAGCAAGCTCACCGCCGTTCTCGGACGCGATATCTCGGGCGAGATCGTGGTGACCGACATCGCCAAGATGCCGCACCTGCTGATCGCCGGCACCACCGGCTCAGGTAAATCGGTCTGCGTGAACTCGATCCTGATCAGCATCCTCTACAAAGCGACCCCGGATGAGGTCAAGCTGCTGCTGATCGATCCCAAGATGGTCGAGTTTTCCAAGTACAAGGGAATTCCTCACCTGCTCGTGCCTATCGTCTCCGACGCCAAAAAGGCAGCCGGCGCGCTCGGCTGGGCTGTCAACGAGATGCTCAACCGCTACAAGATATTCTCCGAGTACGATTGCAAGGACATCGACTCTTATAATTCTCTTATAGAAAAAAATCTCCGCTATATCGCGGACAATCCTCCCTATGAGAACGAGGAGGGCGAGATGACCCAGCCGGTTCTCGAGGTCAACGGACTGCCCGTAGCCAAGGAGAAGATGAGCCGCGTGGTAATCGCTATCGACGAGCTCGCCGACCTGATGATGGCGGCTCCCAGCGAGGTCGAGGACAGCATCTGCCGCCTCGCCCAGATGGCGCGCGCCGCCGGTATGCACCTCATCCTCGCCACCCAGCGACCCACCGTAAACGTCATCACGGGTCTGATCAAGGCGAACGTCCCGAGCCGTATCTCCCTCAAGGTCAGCTCCAACATGGACAGCCGCACGATCCTCGACACGGGCGGCGGCGAGAAGCTTATAGGCAAGGGCGATATGCTGTTTTCACCCGTAGGCGCTCCCAAGCCGATACGCGTCCAGGGCTGCTACGCCTCCGAGGAGGAGATCGAGGGCGTTACGGGCTACATCAAGAAATCCTCCAGAGCCGAGTACAACGCCGAGATCGAGGAGACCATCAAGCGCATAGCCGCCGAGGAGCTCAACGGCAAGAAGGGCGCTTCCTCCTCAGAGGGCGGCGACGAGGAGAGCGGCGAATACGATTCGCGCATCGACGAGGCTATCCAGTGCGTCATCGAGGCGGGACAGGCTTCCACCTCGCTCGTACAGCGCCGCCTCAAGGTCGGCTATGCCCGAGCCGGACGCATGGTAGACGAGATGGAGGAGCTCGGAGTTGTGGGACCGCACCAGGGCTCAAAGCCGAGAGACGTTCTCATGACCTACAACGAATGGCTTGAAAGAAGGAACGTGCTGCAGAACCGCAGCGAATAAGCGAGGAGGGAAAACATGGCTTTCTTACCGATGAACGCCGCCGAGGTCAGGCGGCGCGGCTGGGACGGCGTGGATATTGTCTATGTCTGCGGCGACAGCTATGTTGATCATCCCTCCTTCGGAGCGGCGATAATCACCCGCGTGCTCGAGAGCTGCGGACTGCGCGTCGCGTTTTTAGCCCAGCCCGATTGGAGGTCGAGCCGGGATTTTGTTCAGTTCGGCAAGCCTCGCCTCGGCTTCATGGTCTCGGCGGGCAACATCGACAGCATGGTGGCGCACTATACCGTCGCGCTGCGCAAACGGCATGACGACGCCTATACGGCGGGCGGCAAAAACGGCAGGCGCCCCGACCGCGCAGTGACCGTTTACTGCAACATCATCCGCAGGCTCTTTCCCGACAGCCCTATCATCATCGGCGGTCTCGAGGCTTCGCTGCGCCGCTTCGCCCACTATGATTACTGGAGCGACAGCGTAATGCCGTCGATCCTCTTTGACAGCGGGGCGGACATCCTCGTGTACGGCATGGGCGAGCTCCAGACGATGGAAATCGCCAAACGGCTCTCCGACGGCTATCCGGTACAGGCGCTCCAGGATATCCGCGGCGTCTGCTATAAGGTGAGCACCGAGGACTATGTCCCGCGCTCGGCGGTGGAGCTGCCGAGCTTTGAGCGCGTGCGCGAGAGCAAGCGTGATTATGCCGTTGCCGCGCGCAGAGAGCTGGAGGAGGCTGACGCGGTGCGCGGCAAGACCCTCATCCAGCGGCACGGCAAATACCTCCTCGTCCAGAATCCTCCGATGCAGCCGCTGAACACGGAACAGCTCGATTGGGTGTATTCGCTGCCCTATGAGCGTTGGTATCCGCCCTGCTACGACAGCCTCGGCGGAGTTCCCGGGATAGCGGAGGTTCAGTTTTCGATAACCCACAACAGAGGCTGCTTCGGCGCGTGCAATTTTTGCTCGCTGGCGTTCCACCAGGGAAGGGCGGTCACCGTCCGCAGCCACGAGAGCGTGCTCGCCGAGGCAAAGAGCTTTTTGAGCGATCCGCGCTTCAAGGGCTACATAAGCGACGTAGGCGGCCCCACGGCGAACTTCCGCCTGCCCTCCTGCGAGCAGCAGAGGCAGCACGGGCTGTGCAAAAACCGAAAATGCCTCGCACCCAAGCCCTGCCCCAATATGCAGGTCTCGCACGACGACTACCTCGAGCTGCTGCGCGAGCTGAGAGGCTTGGACGGCATAAAGAAGGTCTTCATCCGCAGCGGCATCCGCTTCGACTACCTCATGGAGGACGAGAGCGACGAGTTTTTCCGCGAGCTGGTAAAGCACCACATCAGCGGTCAGCTCCGCGTCGCGCCCGAGCATTGCTCGGCGGCGGTGCTCGACAAGATGGGCAAGCCGCACATCGAGGTCTACAAGCGCTTCTGCGACAAATTCTACGCGATGACCGGCAGGGAAAAGAAGGATCAGTATGTGGTGCCGTACCTCATGAGCTCACATCCCGGCTCGACGCTCAGGGACGCGGTGGAGCTCGCGCTGTTCTGCAAGGCGCAGAGGATACATCCCAAGCAGGTTCAGGATTTCTATCCCACTCCCGGAACGATTTCGACCGCGATGTTTTACACCGGGCTCGACCCATACACGCTGGAGCCGGTGTTCGTTCCGAAAACCGAGGAGGAAAAGGCGATGCAGCGCGCGCTGCTCCAATACTTCATCCCCGAGAACAAGCCCGCGGTAATCAAGGCGCTGATCAAGGCGGGCAGGCGCGACCTGATCGGCAGCGGCAAAAACTGCCTCGTCACGTCGATGGCGGGACAGACCGAGGGCGGATATAAAAAAGGCGCGGCGAAAACCGCGCAGAAAAACAAAAAGGATAAGTTTTCAAGATACAGCCGAAAAAAGCGCAAATGATCCATATCAAAGGGCAGACCTCGCGTCTGCTCTTTTTGGCTTATACTAAATCTCAGATAAAAAGCGGACAAAGATTTGCGAGGATATTTTCCGCAATACTTCGTTGTCGTTAGTATTATTGCCCGATTATCGGTCTGTAATACAATTTTTACTTGACCTATTCGACAAAAAATATTATACTATATACAGCGACAACAAGATAGTGCGCAAATGTAAACACGAAAGGATAAGATTGATGGGTGTATACGAAGAACTCATTGCGAGAGGACTCATTGCACAGGTAACCGACGAGGAGGAGATCAGGGAGCTGGTCAACAGCGGCAAGGCGGTATTCTATATCGGCTTCGATCCCACCGCGGACAGCCTCCATGTAGGTCACTTCATGGCTCTGTGCCTGATGAAGCGCCTGCAGATGGCGGGCAACAAGCCTATCGCCCTGATCGGCGGCGGCACCGCGATGATAGGTGACCCCTCGGGACGCACCGATATGCGTCAGATGATGACCAAGGAGACCATTGCTCACAACGTTGAATGCTTCAAGAAGCAGATGGCGCGTTTTATTGATTTTTCCGACGGCAAGGCGATGCTTGTGAACAACGCCGACTGGCTGCTCGACCTCAACTATGTTCAGCTTCTGCGCGAGGTCGGCGCGTGCTTTTCAGTCAACAGGATGCTCACCGCCGAGTGCTACAAGCAGCGCATGGAGCGCGGACTGAGCTTTCTTGAATTCAACTATATGATTATGCAGTCCTATGACTTCTACGCCCTCTATCAGCGCTACGGCTGCAATATGCAGTTCGGCGGCGACGACCAGTGGAGCAATATGCTCGGCGGCACGGAGCTCATCAGACGCAAGCTGGGCAAGGACGCCTACGCCATGACCATCAACCTGCTGCTCAACTCCGAGGGCAAGAAGATGGGCAAGACCCAGTCCGGCGCGGTCTGGCTCTCAGCCGAAAAGACCAGCCCCTATGATTTCTATCAGTACTGGCGCAACGTCGACGACGCCGACGTCGTCAAATGCCTCAAGATGCTGACCTTCCTGCCTCTCGAGGAGATCGAGGAGCTCGCAAAGCTCGAGGGCAGCGAGATCAACAGGGCTAAGGAGATACTCGCCTTTGAGCTGACCAAGCTCATCCACGGCGAGGAGGAGGCTCAAAAGGCTCAGGAGGCTGCGCGCGCGCTGTTCGGCAGCAAGGCGGACACCGACAATATGCCCTCGACCGAGCTTTCCGCCGAGGATCTCGGCGAGGAAGGCATGGGCGTGCTCGATCTGCTCTCAAAATGCGGACTGATCCCCTCCAAAAAAGAGGGCAGACGCCTGATCGAGCAGGGCGGAATCTCCGTCGACGACGAAAAGATCACCGACGTCCAGAAGAAGATCGGAGCAGCGGCATTTGCAAACGGCTTCATAATCATCAAGAAGGGCAAAAAGACCTTCCACAAGGCTATCTTAAAATAATTCTCCTTTAGAATTATAATCACGGATTCTTGCGGCGCTCAAAACCGCTAAAATAAAGGAAAGAAGGAATCATCTATGAAAAAACTTTTAAATGAATTCAAGGAATTCATCATGCGCGGCAATGTCATGGATATGGCAGTCGGCGTGATCATCGGCGGCGCTTTCGGCGCGATCGTGACAGCATTGATCGACAACATGATCATGCCCTTCATCGGTCTGCTGACCGGCGGCATCAACTTCAGCCAGCAGTTCCTTATCCTCAAGGCTCCCGAGGGCGTTGACGTTTCCACCCTGACTACCATGGAAAAGGCTACCGAGGCAGGCGCTACCGTTTGGGGCTACGGCGCTTTCATCACCGCCGTCATCAACTTCCTCGTGATCGCTATCATCGTATTTGCGATGGTCAAGCTGGTAACCAAGGTAATGTCCCTCAAGAAGAAGGAAGAGCCTGCTCCCACCACCAAAACCTGCCCCTTCTGCTGCTCCGAGATCGACATCAAGGCTACCCGCTGCCCGCACTGCACCAGCGAGCTCCCCAAGGAGAAGGCTAAAAAATAACAGGACTGTGTCCGGATGTATAAAAGGCTGCCGAATGACCGACAGCCTTTTAATATTTTTAAAAAACTTTGAAACCTTTTGACGGGTTGAGGTGTGTTGTTTGAGAGGAGGGAGAGTATGGATGGTTTTGCGGGTCTGAGCTATGAGCAGGTCGTGCGTGAATACGGGCAAACCGTCGCCTCGGTCTGCGTGATGCGGCTGCGCAGCCGGGCTGACGCGGAGGACTGCTTTCAGAATGTTTTTCTGAAGCTGCTGCGAAAGTCGCCGAACTTTTGCGACGAGAGCCACCTCAAGGCGTGGCTGATAAGGGTTGCGATCAACGAATGCAAAAACTATCTGCGCGACAACCGCAGGACTGTTTCGCTTGACGCGCTCTCCCGAGAGCCCGTCGTCTTTGACGAGGAAGGCAGCGACCTTTCGTGGGCGCTGATGAAGCTGCCGGACAAGTACCGCGAGGCGCTGTATCTGTTTTACGCCGAACGCTACACCGTCGCCGAGATATCCGCGATCCTCGGCAAGAATCAGAATACGGTCAAGACTCTGCTGCGCCGCGGCAGGGAAAAGCTGAGAGAGATATACGGAGAGGAGTGAGCAGGGTGGAGATCAGATTTGACGAATTGAAAAACATGGCTTTCCCCGACGAGTGGACGGAAAAAGCCCTCGCTCTGCCCGAAAAGCTTCCCGAATCAAAGCGCTTTCGGCTGCGTCCGCTCTACCTCGCGGCAGGCGCGGCGTGCCTTGTGCTCGCGGTCTTTATCGGTGTTTCGGCATGGTTAATGAAACCATCGGAGACTCCGCCTGTGATGCCCGCGGTCACCCGAGCGCCTGAAACCTCAGCCTCGGCGGTCGAAGCAAAAACAGAAGCAAATACCGAATCTGCCGCTGCCACCGAGCCGACCGAGGAACCGAAAACTGAAATCACCGTGTCCGAGCCTGCCGAGGAGCCTGTGACCGAGCCGCTGCCCGAAATCACCGTGCAAACCGAGCCCGAGCCGGTCACTGATCCGGCGGAGACCTCCTGCTGCGCTACGGAGCCGCAGATAGCTTCCGACACGACCGCGCCGACATTTCAGCCTGCTTTTCCCGACGGCTGCACGCTTATAGCCGTTTTTTCTGCCGACAGACTGACTGAGGGCGGCGTGTATTGCCGTATGCTTGATGAAAACGGCGCGCAGCTCGGCGAGCCCGACCTCTTTGACGCGCAGCACTCAGCCGACGTGATACACAGCGGAGAGAAGGTAAGGGCGACCTACCGACCGATAGAGAAGGGCTTGAAGCTCGAAGAGGGCAAGGCATACTCGATAGTTTTTTATACCGATAGCGGCGAGACGCTGGTTCAGAGCGTGCCGATGCCGATACAAAACGATCTGGTGATCATGTTGAGAGGTTAAATGATGAAGAGGCTTATTTCAGCGGCGATGCTCGCCGTGATCCTGCTTACCGCCTGCACCTCGGCGCAGATCAAGACAACGCCGATGTATTCGCGCGCCGAGAGCAGTGTGCTTGATGCTACGGAGGGCGCGGCAGTATGCAGCATAATGCTGCGCAATCCCTCGGATAAGCCGCTGTCCTTCTGTATGTACGGCGTTTTCGGCGGCGAAAGGGTCTTGGCTCTCGATGAAAAGGGAGCCGTGAAAAAAGAAACGCTTGCGCCTTTTGTATCAAAAGGCGTAGTCTGCCGCTTTCCGAATAAACAGACCGTCCCGGACGATATCGTGATAGTCGGAGTATACAATTAAAAAGAGGTCAGCCAAATCAGACGGCTGACCTCTTTTAGTCACGGAATAATAAAGAACGCAAGCAGGCCCGATACCAATGCCAAGCCTGCTCCCGCGAGCACGTCGCGCAGGAAGTGCGCGCCCGCGAGCACCCGCGAGGCTCCGATCAGCAAGGCGCAGACCAGAGCGGCGATGCCGAACGGCAGGCTGACATACAGCACCGCCATGGCGATTATGAACGCGCTTGCCGTGTGTCGGCTGGGCATGCTCTTGCAGACGGTCTGCTTGCCGAACACCGACGGGACGCCGAACCGTTCATATGGGCGCTCGGCGTTGATTATAACCCTCAGCAGGCTGACCACGATCAGCACTCCCAGCGGAGCGCCCACAAGCCTCGGCAAAGCCTGCTTTGCGAGAAAATGCGCGTAGATCAGCAGACCGACATAGGCGAAGATCATCAGATTCGGCAGCACCTTGTATATCACGGCGAGAGCCGTTTTTGCATTGCTGTGCGCGGAGAAAAATCCCACGCAGCCCTCAAATATCCTCTTGTTGATGATCCTCACCCTCTTTCGCTATGATTATAATAACATGATTCTCAGATTATTTCAACCTCATACTTCTCAAACCAGTGATCGAGCTCGATGATATACGCCAATATCTGCGGAGCCTGCATGAGCTGACCGTACCACGGCTCGGTTATGCTCTCGGGATGATCTATGATGCGCTCTACCGCCTGCCTGTCAAGCAGCTCGGTGAGCGTATTTTTCTTTTGAAGAATTACTTTCACCCGTTCCGCACACTTTTTAAAATACACCGGGTTGTGGGTCTTGGGGTAGGGGCTTTTCTTGCGCCAGGCTATATCCTGCGGCAGAATGTCCTCGAAAGCCTTGCGCACGATCCCCTTTTCGCGCCCGTTGTAAGCCTTGAGCGACCACGGCATATTGTAGGCGTAATCGACCAGCCTCGCGTCGCAGAACGGCACGCGCACCTCGAGCCCGCTGTACATCGAGCAGCGATCCTTGCGCTCGAGCAGGCATTGCATGAACCAGTAGAAGTTCAGGAAGAACATCTCGCGCATCCTCGCGTCCTCGGGGCTGTCGCTTTTGAGCTTCGGGGCGGCGTTGATCGTATCGAGGTATCTCTGGCGCACATATTCCTCTCCGCGCGGAAGCACGCCGTCCTTCAGGATGCCTCGTCTCACGCTCTGGCTGCGCGACCACGGGAAGCAGTCCTCAAAGAGTATCTCGCGGTTATGATACCACGGATATCCGCCGAACAGCTCGTCGGCGCACTCGCCCGAAAGCGCGACGGTGTGCTCGCGCTTGATCTCGCGGCAGAACAGCAGCAGCGAGGAGTCCACGTCCACATAGCCCGGCAGGTCGCGCGCCTCTACGCTGTCGTACAGCGCGTCGGCGAGCTTTTCGTTGTCGAGCAGTATTTCGGTGTGGCGGCTGCCTGCGCTCTTGACCATCTTGCCGATGTATTCGTAGTCGGCGTTGGGCTGGAATTTGCTCGTCTGAAAGAAACGGCGGTTGTCGGCGTATTCGACGGAATAGGTCTGAATCCTGCCGAGCTTGCGCTCGCGCTGATAGCGCGCGGCGGTCTGCACGATTATGCTGCTGTCGAGCCCGCCCGACAGGAAAAAGCACAGCGGCACGTCGCTGACAAGCTGCCGCTCGATAGCGTCGGTCAGCAAAAAGCGCGTTTTTTCGATCGTCCGCGCCTCGTCGTCCGCGTGCTCGTGAGCCTCGACGGAGTAGTAGGTCTTTCGGCTCAGCCGACCGCTTTTATAGACCGCGCATTCCCCGGGGTTTAGCTCGAAAACCCCCTTGAAAACTCCGCAGGACGGAGTGCGCGCGGGGGCGAGGAAGAAGATCTCGTTGAGCCCCTGCTCGTCTATCTGAGGCTTGACGACTCCGCTTTTGAGCAGAGCCTTGATCTCCGAGCCGAACACCAGACCCTTATCGTATTCGCTGTAGAACAGCGGCTTCACGCCGATCTTGTCGCGGCAGAGAAAGACCGAGCGGTCGTCCGAGCGAAACACCGCAAAGGCGAAAATGCCGTTGAGCATCCCGCAGCAGGCGTCTCCGAACTGGATGTACGACTTCAGCACCACCTCGGTGTCGCTGTGTCCGCGGAAGTGATGACCCAGCGCGCGCAGCTTTTCGCGCAGCTCGACTGAGTTGTAGAGCTCGCCGTTGTAAACGATCACATAGGTAACGTCCTTGTGCCGCACCGACATCGGCTGCTTGCCGTTTTCACGGTCGATCACCACAAGGCGGCGGTGTATCAGCGCCGTGTCGCCGTTGATATAGATCCCGTTCTCATCGGGACCTCGCCGCTCGAGCGTCCGCGACATTTCGCCGAGCGTTTTGGTGCGCTCAGCCATCCTGCTGTCCCTTTCGATCCATCCTGCGATTCCGCACATAATAAATCCCTCCGTATATTAGTATTTGTTCTCATTTATGCCGCGCAGCGCGACCGGAAAGCCCACGGCGACCGCCAGCAACAGGGCTCCGCCGAGCATACCCGAGCCCAACGCGCCGACAGCCGAGCCGCTGATAACTGAGAAAACCTGACTGTCTACCAAAAACAGCAGCATCCCGAGCTTGGTGAAAAGGGCGGTCAAGGCTCCGCTTATTATTCTGAATAGGAAAAATAAGCCCTTGTTGACATGAGCCTCACCCAGCACCGACAATATCTGAGCGTGAACGCACAAGCCGCCGAAGCCCACGGCGAACGCCGTCCCGACCGCGCCGAAGCGCTGATTTGCAGCCGAGACCGCCGTTGTGACCTCGAGCAAAGCGCCGATTATGAACCGCGCGTCGGCGTCGGAAATAAAGCTGTTCACTATGCCCGAAAACGAGGAGAACAGCACGACCAGAGCGCAGATACCGGCCATCGAGGTGCAGGCGTCACGGGTCGAGGCTATCAGGGCGTCGCCGAAGGCTCGGGGAGGGGAGCAATATTCCTTATCGGAAATATAATCATTTTTATTCCTATAAAGAAATTTAACCGCGACCCCGGTGAGTATGACGGTGAGCACCTGAGAGGCGAGCATTATCCATCCGAGCGTGCTGCTGCCGTACACCGAGAGACCCACGTAGTTTATCAGAAACCCGGGACCCGCTCCCACCGTGAACAGCGCCGTCCTTGCCGCTTCATCCTTGTTGATGCTCCCGGTGCGCACGAGCTCCGAGATGCCCTTTGCCCCGACGGGATAACCGCCGATCATCCCGAGCAGTATCACCGGTGCGAGCGCGCCGCTCACCCCGAAAAGCCTTCGTCCGACCCCGGAGAGCATCCTGCCCGCCCTCGAGCACAAGCCCGTTGCGACCGCTAAACCGCTGAGCGCCATGAACGGGAACAGCGAGGGTACCAGCACCTTTAGGCAGAGCTCGACGCCTCCCGACGCCCCGTCGCGCGCCGCCTTTGAGAACAGCGGGACCGCTCCGCAGAGCAGCAGCGCCGCTGTCATTCCCGATCTTCGTAAGATCGCCGCCTTTTTCATTGCCATCACCAATAATATATATGAGCCGCGCCGCATAAGTATGAGGTATGAGCTTAACGGAGCGCAAGCTCTGCAAAAAAGGGGTGAGCGGTATTTCAAGGAAACGCAGCGAGGCGGCAGGATATCCCGATATAGGCGGCGCACCGCTGATCGATATGCTCGGCAACCGCCGTGTCACGGTCGAGGGCTCGACGGGCATCCTGCTCTATGAGAGCGAGAACATCAAGATCAACACGAACAAATGCGTCCTTTCCTTTTTCGGCAGAGGGCTGAGCCTGAGGTGCATCTCGGGCTCCTGCGTCGAGATCGAGGGATTCATCGGCAAGCTCGAGTTCATATGTTGAGGTGAAGTATGGTTTTAGAGGTATTGCGACTGATCAGAGGCTATGTCGAGTTTGAGGCAAGGGGCAAATTCCCCGAGCGAATGCTCAATCTCACCGCCGCGAGGGGTATCAGCCTCTGGGACGCCCGACCCTTCGACGGAGGGCTGCGCGGCAGGATGTACGTAAAGGATTACAAAAGGATCAGACCCTGCGCGCGCAGAGCCCGAGTCCGCACGCGTGTTGTGCGCAGGCGCGGACTGCCGTTTCGGGTCGCGCGTTACCGCGACAGGATCGGGCTGCCGATAGGAGCGGCGGCAGGGATCGGTCTGCTGGTGTTCCTGTCGTGCTTTGTGTGGTCGTTCTCGGTAGACGGCGCGGAGCATATAAGCGAGACTCGGCTGCTGAATGTGCTCGCGGAAAACGGTGTCGGGGTCGGCTCCTTCAAGGGCACGATGGACATTATGTCCGCGCAGCGCTCCGCGATGCTCGAGATCAGCGAGCTGAAGTGGATAAGCCTCAACACGGACGGCTGCACGATCACGGTGGCGGTAAAGGAAAAGGCGCCCAAGCCGGAGCTCGAGAGCCAAACGCCGTGCAACCTCAAGGCTAAAGCCGACGGAGTGATCACGGATTTAAGCGTCAGGAACGGAGTTACCGAGGTCTCACGCGGCAGCGGAGTGGCAAAGGGCGACCTGCTCGTCAGCGGAGTGAGCCTCACTAAGCTGAATACAGTCTGCTATCTGAGGGCGATAGGGGAGGTGTATGCGGATGTTAATTCCGAAAAAGAAATATGCTACCCGAAGCGGTATGATTATTATTCTGTGACAGAAAATAAAACCGAGCGCAGCCGCCTGTCCTTTTTCACGCTCGAAATACCGGCGGCGGTCTCGCTGACCTCGTTTGAAAACGCCGCCTATGAGCAGAGCGACGAAAGACTTGTGATCGGAGATACCGTGCTGCCGGTCGGACTCAGGCTCGAGACCGCCTGCGAGCTGAGCTGTCGGGCGTTTCAGCCGACCGAAGAGACCGCGCGCCGCGCCTTCCTCAACGAGCTGCTGCTCTATGAGGCGTTTGAGAAGGGGGAGAGCGCGGTCAAAAGTAGGGTCGTCACGGTCAGCGAGGACAGGGAAGGCTTTTGCTGCGCGTCGGAATACACCTTCAACGAAAATATCGCGGAATCGGTGGATTTCAGCGTGACAGAATAGGATTTGTGTGTTATAATCAGAAGGGCGCCTCCGAACAGCAGGAGAAATTTGGGGCGCCTTCAGCTAAGATTAGACAGAAGGCTTGTGAGGATATGAAAATACTCTGCATCGGCGACGTGGTCGGAAGCATCGGCTGCCGCTATCTGCGCGACAGGCTGCCCTCGTTGAAGAGGATGATGGGTATCGACGCCGTGATCTGCAACGGCGAGAACTCCGCCGACGGCAACGGGCTGACGCCGGTCTCGGCAAAATACCTCTTTGACAGCGGCGTTGACGTCATCACCCTCGGGAACCACTCGTTTCGCAGGCGCGAGGCTTACGATTTTCTCGACGAGAATCCCTTTACGGCGCGTCCGGCGAATTTCTCCGACCCCTCGGTGCCGGGCAGGGGAGTTGTGAACCTCGACATGGGGCGCAGGATGATCTCGGTGGTGAACCTGATGGGCAACATCGGTATCGAGGACGGGCTCGACTCGGCTTTTGAGACCGCGGACAGGATGCTCGAGCTGTGCGAGAGCAGGATCATCCTCGTCGATTTCCACGCCGAGACCACCAGCGAAAAGCGCGCGCTCGGCTTCTACCTCGACGGCAGGGTGTCTGCGGTTTTCGGCACCCACACCCACGTCCAGACCTCCGACGCCCAGGTGCTGCCTAATGGCACAGGCTATATCACCGACCTCGGGATGACCGGCACGATAGACTCGGTGCTCGGGGTAAAGACCGATATCATCATCCGCAAGTTCAAGACCCATATGCCGGCGCGCTTTGACCTCGCCACGGGCGACTGCAAGCTCGAGGCGGCGGTGTTTGAGGTCGACGACAGGAGCGGAAAGTGCATAAGTGCCGAAAGTCTGAGGATCGAACGCTAAAAATTCTGACAATTATTTATTATTTGTCTATTGAAAAATGAAAGTAAAAATTGTATAATAGGTATGTTTGATAGTATATGCATTATTATGTACATAAAAAAGGATGTGCTTTCATGATTAACGGAGAGGTATTAAAGAATGCGATTATCTCGGGCGCTCACAATATCAGCGTCCAGAAAAACCATATCAACGACCTCAACATTTTTCCTGTTCCCGACGGAGATACGGGTACTAATATGTCGATGACTGTGATGGCTGCCGCAAAGGCGCTCGAGGACTACGAGGGCACCAATGCCGGCGAGGTAGCCGAGATCGCCGCCTCCGCGATGCTCCGCGGAGCCAGAGGCAACTCCGGCGTTATCACCTCCATCCTATTTAGAGGCTTTGCCCAGGGACTCAAGGGCAAGGAGGAGGTCAACGGCAAGAATCTTGCCGCCGCTCTCGGAATCGGCGTAGACGCCGCGTACAAGGCTGTCATGAAGCCCGCCGAGGGTACTATCCTTACCGTAGCGCGCATGGCTTACGAGGCAGGCGTTGACGCCTCCAAGGAGAGCTCCGACGTAGCCTATGTCTGGCAGACCATCGTTAACAAGTCCAACGACGCGCTTGCGATCACTCCCGAGCTGCTTCCCGTGCTCAAAAAGGCCGGCGTCGTAGACGCAGGCGGCAAGGGACTCTGCTCCATCTTCGAGGGCATGCTCAGCTATATCAAGGACGGAGAGATCGTGGAGTACAGAGAGTCCGACGAGGCGACCGTCGCTACCTTTGAAAGCGCCGCCGCCGAGTTCGACGACGACATCCGCTTTACCTACTGCACCGAGTTCATCGTCGGCAGAGAGCCCGAGATCGAGACCGACCCCATGGAGCTGCGCCTCTTCCTCGAGACTATCGGCGACTGCGTGGTCGTTGTCAACGACGACGAGATCATCAAGGTGCATGTGCATACCGAGACCCCCGGCGTCGCGCTGACAAAGGGTCTCGAGTTCGGTCAGCTCCTCACCGTAAAGGTCGAGAACATGAAGGAGCAGCACAAGAACGCCAAGAAGAACGCCAAGAAATCCAAAAAGTCCGGCAAGGGCAAGAAGGAGAAGTTTCCCTTTGCCGAGCCGACCGAGGAATTCGGCTTCGTCGCTGTCGCCGCAGGCGACGGTCTGAGAGATCTTTTCAGGGAGCTCGGCTGCAACAACGTCGTTTCCGGCGGTCAGAGCATGAACCCCAGCACCGACGATATCCTCGAGGCGGTGCTCGGCACACCCGCAAAGACCGTTTTCGTGCTCCCCAATAACAAGAACATCATCTTGGCAGCGGAGCAGACCGTTCCGCTCGTTAAGGACAGGAATGTAGTGATCGTTCCCACGCGCACCATTCCGCAGGGCATGACCGCCCTGATCAACTTCGACCCCGAGATCTCGGGCGAGAGCAACTCACAGCTCATGATGGAGGCGGCTCACGGAGTAGGCACCGGTCTGGTCACCTTCGCCGCGCGCAACAGCGAGTTCGGCGGCAAGAAGATCAAGGAGGGCGATATCATCGCTCTCGAAAACGGCAAGCTCACCATCACCGACAAAAAGGCGGTCAAGGCGCTTGTAAAGCTCGCCAAGAACATGGTCAAGCGCGATACCTCGTTTATCACGCTGATCTACGGCGAGGACGTCACCGAGGATGAGGCAAACGAGGCATACGAGGAGCTGCGCGATAAGTTCGGCAGCCGCACCGATATCTCGCTTGTCAACGGCGGTCAGCCTGTATACTACTTCATCCTCAGCGTTGAATAAGCGATTTTCGGGCGGTAACGTTATATAATCGTTGATCTGTTTTCCGATTCCTTATTGCTTATTCCTATTTAATTAATTCAAAAAATTCGGTCGGGCGCGGAACGCTGTTTGAGAATGCATTCCATCTACCCGACCGAAACTGTTAATTGTTATTTGTCATTTAGCTGATTATTCCATGCCATCATTATACAAAACACCGCTTACCGCGCTGGGCGGAATAGGAAAAAAACGCGCCGAGCAATTTGAAAAGTTAGGCGTCCGCTCGGTCGGCGAGCTGATAACATATTATCCGCGCGCCTATGAGGACTGGAGCGAGGTCAATAAGATCGCGGACATCCGCGAAGAAGGGCTGTACTGCATCCGCGCGGTGCTTGCCGCTCCGATCTCTGATTCGCGTATCGCCGGAGGGCGCATACTCTCCAAGGGCTCGGTCTACGACGATACCGGCGCGGTTCAAATAGTCTTTTTCAATAACCGCTATGTCAGCCAAATGCTGCAGTACGGCGGAGAATATTTCTTTTTCGGAAAAATAACCATAGATAATTACGGCAAGCAGATGGTATCTCCCTCGTTTTCCTCGGTCGCCGAGGGGACGAGCATCCATCCCATCTACCGCCAGACGGCGGGGCTTGCCTCAAAGACGATCGCCAACGCCGTGAAGCAGTCTCTGAAGCTTTTGCCCAAGGAGATCTCCGACCCGCTTCCCGAGCAGGTCCGCAGCGCCTTTCAGCTCTGCGACCTCCGCACCGCGCTGACAGGCATCCATTGTCCCGCCGACGCCGAGGCGCTTGAAACGGCGCGCCGCAGGCTTGTCACCGAGGAGCTCGTAGTGCTCAACCTCGGTATGCGCAGCCTGCGCGAGCACAGCAGGGGCTCGAGCGGCGTCAGGATAACGAGCGATCACACCGCAGAGTTTGAGGCTTTGCTGCCGTTTGAGCTGACCGGCGCTCAGAAACGCGCGATAGCCGACTGCGTAAACGATATGATCAACAAGACCTCGCCGATGAACCGGCTCGTTCAGGGCGACGTGGGCTCCGGCAAAACCGCCGTTGCCGCCGCTGTGTGTCACACCGTCATCAAAAACGGCTGTCAGGCGGCGTTCATGGCGCCCACCGAGATACTCGCGCGCCAGCATTACGAGGGGCTCTCAAAGCTCCTCGAGGGCACCGGGATCCGCGTGGCTCTGCTGACGGGCGCGCTCAAGGAGAGCGAAAAGAAGCGCGTGCGCGCCCTGCTCGTGAGCGGCGAGATAGACCTCGTCATCGGCACTCACGCGCTGATAACCGATAAGACCGAGTTTTACAGGCTCGGCGTCGCGGTCACGGACGAGCAGCACCGCTTCGGCGTCGCCCAGCGCGCCAAGCTGCTCTCGAAGGGCGAGAACCCGCACCTGCTCGTAATGAGCGCGACCCCGATCCCGAGGACGCTCGGGCTGATAATCTTCGGCGACCTCGACATCTCGATAATCGACGAGCTCCCGCCTAACCGCAAGCCCGTGCGCACGACCCTGCTCCATCCCGACGAGCGTTACCGCATTTACGGCTTTATACGCCGCGAGATCGCCGCCGGACGTCAGGCGTACATCGTCTGTCCCCTCGTCGATGAGGGCGAGCTCGACGTAGCCTCCGCCGAGGAGTACGCCGCCGAGCTTATGCTCAAGGAGTTCTCGGATATCCCGGTCGGGATCGTCCACGGCAGGCTCAAGCCCGACGAGAAGGAGGACGTGATGGCGCGGTTCGCCTCCGGCGAGCTGAAGCTGCTTGTCGCCACCACTGTGATCGAGGTCGGCGTAGACGTGCCGAACGCCTCGGTCATAGTCATCGAAAACGCCGAGCGCTTCGGGCTCTCGCAGCTCCATCAGCTTCGCGGCAGAGTCGGACGCGGCGACGCGCAGTCCTTCTGCGTGCTGATCAGCGGCTATTCGAACGACGTCACCCGTCGCAGGCTCGAGATTATGTGCAGCACCAACGACGGCTTCAAGATCGCCGACGAGGATCTGAGGATGCGCGGCCCCGGAGATTTTTTCGGGCAGCGCCAGCACGGACTGCCTCAGCTTGCGATAGCCGATTTTGCCGACGCCAAGAGCCTGGAGCTTTCCCAGAAAATCGCGGACTATATTATGTTTATATACAAGGATCTTCGCTGCGACGAGCTTCGCCTGCTCAACGCCGAGATCGAGCGGCTGTTCGACCGCGGCGGCGCGAATTCACTAAACTGAGAAGGAGTTACACGATGAGAAAAGCTGTTGTAAAAATCCTGTCCGTTCTTTTGGCGCTTGCCGTGCTTGCGGCGAGCGCCTCAATAGGAGCGGGCGCGATTTCCTACAAGAACAAGGTCAATGTGAAATCTGAATCCGTTTTGATGGTAAACATGGACTCCAATCAGGTGGTATATGAGAAGGACCCCGATTCCAAGCGCTATCCGGCGTCGACCACCAAGATCATGACCTATATCATCGCGGTCGAGAACATCGACGATCTCGAGAATACCCGCATCGAGGTCAAGCAGAAGCTGATCGATCAGCTCAGGAACACGGGCAGCTCGCTGTCGAATATGGGCGACCATGTGGGCAAGAAGGTCAGGGTCATCGACCTGCTCTACAGCATGATGGTGCCCTCGGGCAACGACGCCGCGCTTATCCTCGCCGATTATGTCGGCGGCGGAGACATTGAGAAGTTCGTCGATATGATGAATAAAAAAGCCGAGGAGCTCGGCTGCGAGAACACCCATTTCCAGAATCCCGACGGCCTGCATCACAAGGATCACTACACCACCGCGCGCGATCTGTACAAGATCACGACCTACGCGCTGACGCTGCCGCGGTTCATGGAGATCTGCAACACCACCGAGTACACCTGCGAGGGCGACGAATATCCCATCACCACCACCAACTATCTCATCGACGAATACCGAGGCGGCCAGTATTATTATATGTATGCAAAGGGCATCAAGACCGGTACCACCGACGAGGCCGGACGCTGTCTTGTGACCACCGCCTCCGCGGACGGTTACTCATATATCCTGATTCTGCTCGGCGCTCCCTACAAGGAGGGCGTTCAGGAGGAGTATTTCACCTTCTACGACGCCGCCGACCTGTTCCGTTGGGCGCTCGTTGACCTTGAGCTAAAGACGATCAAGACCACCTCGACCCCTGTCTGCGAGGCGAAGGTCAAATATGTATGGGGTCAGGACAAGGTGACGCTTCTTCCCGAGCGCAGCCTGAACGCCATCGTCCCCAAGGACATCAAGCCCGAGAACATAGTCGTGGATACCGACATACCCGAGGAGATCGAAGCTCCGCTCTATACCGACAAGTCGGTCGGCACCGCTACCGTCTACTATGTGGACTCTTCCGGCGGCGAAAAGCAGAAGATCGCCACAGTCAACCTCGTTCCCGAGCAGCAGCTCGAGAGGAGCGCGATACTTGTGGTGCTCGACGTGTTCGGCACGATCTGGAGATCGGCGTGGTTCCTCATTGTGATCGGAGTCATAGTTCTGATCGTAGTTATCTATATCATAGCGGCAAAGATCCACCGCGCTAAAGTCAGAAAAAAGAGACAGGTCAAGAGATACAGGAATTTTTAAATAATTATCAATCTTTAATTTTGTAATCGGATAAGATTAAAAAATTATCGGTCGGGCAGACGGAGTGCGTTTTTGGCGATCTCTCTGCCCGACCGATATTTTAATTGCTTTTGCCTCTGCTTTTGACATTTCGCTCGGCGAACATCACAAGATTGAACAGGGAAGAGGCGCCGATGTCAAAATATCCCGAGAGTATATCTGGCGACAGCGGCATCGAGAGCTTGTCGTGTTCCATCACCGCGTCGGCGTATTCGAGGTCGAACATCATCGACGCCGAGGTGAGGCTTCTGTAATGCCCGAGGTCGATCGAGAACATATTCTGATCGTTTTTCGGGTCTGCGCTGTAGATCGTGCGGAAAACCTGATACTCCGCGCTCATCAGATAATTGCTCACCGCGTTGGTGAAACGCTTGTCGCCGAGCTGAGCCAGCAGGTCGTAGATCACGGAGGTCGAGCTGAGGAGCAGCTTGCGGTTGATCTGGTTGACCATGCTCGCGTTGAAGCGCCGCGGCTCCTCGCCCTCCTGAGCTTCAGCCGCACTGTCGCCCTTTCTGCTTATGCTGCGCCCGAGCAGATAGTCGGTCGACACGTCGTAATAGTCGGCGATCCTCACCAGAAAATCAAGCCCGCACTCGCGTATCCCCTTCTCGTAATGCGACAGCATAGCCTGCGAGACCCCGAGGTCAGTCGCCGCCTGCTTCTGCGTGATCCCCTTTTCCTTGCGCAGAATAGTAATAATTCTCGGAAATTCCTGATTCATGCTTGACACCTCAGTTCATATGATAGTATAATAATATGTCGGTGGTTGCTTGAAGCTCAAAGCATTATGACTCATACCGAATTTTTAAATTCGCTTCTCACTTCTCACTTCTATACATATAGTATATCTAACGATATACAATTTGTAAATACATATCGGAGATATTTATGAAATCTTATGTGATACATTTTATCCGCCACGGCGCTATCGACGAGACCCTTGCGGGGCGCTACATCGGCACGACCGATCCGCCGCTTTCGGACAAGGGCAGGATGTCGCTGCGAAGGCTTGAACACGATATGCATTACCCGGACGTCAAGGTCGTGTTTTCGAGTCCGCTCAAGCGCTGCACCCAGACCTGCGCTGTGCTCTATCCCGAGCTCAAACCGCTTGTCATCGCTAACCTCAGCGAGTGCAATTTCGGCGAATGGGAGGGCAAGACCGCCGAGGAGCTGAAGGACGACGCGGATTTTCAGAGCTGGCTTGCCGGCGACAACAGCGTCAAGCCTCCGCGCGGAGAGAGCAACGCCGACTTTGTGCGCCGGATATGCAGAATATTCGAGAGCATAGTTGAGGGCTTGATGAAAACCGGCACGACCGAGTGCGCGATCGTCACCCACGGCGGCGTCATAATGACTCTGCTCGCCGTATACGGACTGCCTCAGGCGAAGCCGTTCGAGTGGACGATGGACAACGGCTTCGGCTATTCGCTGCGGATAACCCCAATGCTCTGGCAGCACGGCAAGGTCTGCGAGGTATTCGCAAAAATCCCCGATTCCTCAGTTTAAAGTTGAAAGTGACAGTCAATTGTTAATTATATAAAGGAGTAGATATATATGTCAGATTACAGAATCACATTGCTCAAGGGCGACGGCATCGGACCCGAGATCGTCGATCAGGCGGTAAAGGTGCTCGATAAGACCGCCGAGAAATTCGGCTTTACCGTGGAGTATGACGAGGCGCTGCTCGGCGGCTGCGCTATCGACGCCACAGGCGTTCCGCTTCCCGAGGAGACCGTCGCCAAGTGCAAGGCGAGCGACAGCGTGCTGCTCGGCGCGGTAGGCGGTCCCAAGTGGGACACTCTGCCCGGAAGCAACCGTCCCGAGGCGGGTCTGCTCGGCATCCGCGGCGCGCTCGGACTGTTTGCGAACCTTCGCCCCTCGGTCATCTTCGGACCTCTTAAAAGCGCGTCCCCGATCAAGGATGAGATCATCGGCGACAACATGGATATCCTCATCGTCCGCGAGCTGACCGGAGGCATTTACTTCGGCGAGCGCGGCAGGAAAGAGGTGGACGGAAAGCCCGCCGCATGGGATACCGAGATGTACACCGTTCCCGAGATCGAGCGCATAGCTCGAGTAGCCTTTGAGATGGCTATGAAGAGAAACAAAAAGCTCACCAGCGTCGACAAGGCAAATGTGCTCGAGTCCTCGCGCCTTTGGAGGGAGACCGTTATCCGCCTGAGCGCGGAGTATCCCGAGGTTGAGCTCAACCACCTCTATGTCGACAACGCCGCCATGCAGCTTGTGCGCAATCCCAAGCAGTTTGACGTTATCGTGACCTCCAACATCTTCGGCGACATCCTCTCCGACGAGGCTTCGATGATCGCGGGCTCGATCGGAATGCTCGCCTCCGCAAGTCTCTCGGGCGGCAAGCTCGGTCTTTACGAGCCTATCCACGGCTCCGCGCCCGATATCGCGGGCAAGGGCATTGCCAATCCGCTCGCAACCATCCTCTCCGTCGCAATGATGCTCCGCTATTCGCTGAACCGGCTCGAGGCGGCTCAGGCGATCGAGGACGCTGTAGCCAAGGTGCTCAAAACCCACCGCACTCCCGATATCTACGAGGAGGGCTTTGTCAAGGTAGGCTGCGAGGAGATGGGCGACCTCGTCTGCGCGGCGCTTTAACGGAGAGAGAAAATGCAGTTATATGATATGCATTCGCATATTCTGCCGAAGTTTGACGACGGAGCGCGCTCTGTTGAGGTCGCGCTGGAGCTGATCGAAGCCCTGAAAGCGCAGGGGATAACCAACATATGTCTGACGCCTCATTTTTACAGCAATCATATGAGCGCCGAGGATTATGTTGCCAAGCGCGACGCGGCATTCGAGAGCTTCCGTCCGTATATACCCGAGGACGTCAATGTGGTTCTCGGCAGCGAGGTGTTTGTCACCGAGTATCTGTTTCACAACGACGATCTCTCGGGTGTGACCTACGGCAGATCGAACTACATACTGACAGAATTTGCGTATGATTGCAAGTTTACCGAAAGGATCATGCAGCGGTTCAATATGCTCTGCAACAACTACCGCCTGATCCCGGTTTTTCCGCACGTCGAACGCTACAGCTACCTGATGGATCACCCCGACGTTATCGCCGAGCTTCAGGATATGGGCGTGATAATTCAGACGAACGTCTCGAATTATACCCCGTCCGCGCCGTTTTTCCGCAAGCGCAAGCTGCTGAAGCTGATCTCGAACGGCTATATCGACATCCTCGGCTCCGACACCCACTCGATGACCCACAATCCGCCGGGGGATTTTAAAATCGCTATGGATACCATCTCGGCGAAATGCGGCAGATCGGAGCTCAACAGGCTGATGAGGAACGCCAAGAGGATATTTGAGGAAGCCGCCGGGTAAGCAACGATCAATATTAAATAAAAAAATCGGTCGGGCAGAAAACGCAGTCGGCAGAAGCATTCCGTCTGCTCGACCGAAATTATCAATTGTCCGTTATCAATTGTCAATTGATAAACGGAGCGCGGTGACCGGATAATTCCGAATTATAAAAAATTTCTCTTTACTTTTGAATTAACCTATGCTATAATATAGCAGTTGACCTATGCCACGGTTCAGGGGTCAAGCCGCAAAGCGGAGTTTTCACAGCCCTGTACTGAGATATAGGCACGTAAAACTATTATGAAAGGTGGAAAAATAATGCTTAAGGAAGAAAAGCAGGCTATCATGGCTGAATACGCTCTCCACGAGGGCGACACAGGTTCTCCCGAGGTTCAGATCGCCCTTCTCACCAGAAGGATCAACGACCTCACCGAGCACCTCAAGATCCACAAGAAGGATCACCACAGCCGTCGCGGTCTTCTTATGATGGTTGGTCAGAGAAGAAGCCTTCTCGGCTACCTCAAGAAGGTCGACATCGAGAGATACCGTTCCATTATCGCAAGACTCGGTATCCGTAAGTAATCGTTCGTAAAGCAAGGGCAAGCAGAGGTATCTCTGTTTGCCCTAAATTCAAAAGCGGGATTTTTCACTTCTATTTAGCGGTAAAAAGATGGTATAGGAATAGGAATTAGGATTTAGGATTTAGGAATTAGGATTTAGGAATTAGGATTTAGGAATTAGGATTTAGGAATTAGGATTTAGGAATTAGGATTTAGGA
>CACWKB010000002.1 GCA_902761375.1 uncultured Ruminococcus sp.
GACCGCCGGGGAGATCCTTGATCTCTGGCGTGACAAGGGCATTCTGATCCACGCGCAGAAGCCTGCGATCTATATTTACGAAGAAGAATTCAACGCCTACAACAAGCGCCGCAGCATCAAGGGCATGATCGCGCGCGTCAAGGTGGAGGAATTCTCCAAGGGCGTGATCCTGCCGCATGAGTTCACGCTGTCCAAGGCGAAGGCTGACCGTTTTGAGCTGATGAAGGCGACAAACTGCAATTTCAGCCAGATCTACGCGCTCTACATGGACAGCGAGCACACCACGCTGAACACCATCGACGAGCTCAGTCAGGGCGAGCCCGACGCTAAATTCACCGACGGCGACCGCATCACGCATCGCCTTTGGATCGTCACCGACGAGGCGGTCATCGAAAAGCTCGTCGCCGATTTTGCCGACCGCAAGCTCTATATCGCCGACGGTCACCACCGCTACGAGACCGCGCTCAACTACCGCAACTACTGCCGCGAGAACGGCATTTCCAAGGAGGGCGACCCTCAGGATTACCAGATGATCTACCTGATGGACATGGAGCATCCGGGTCTTGTGGTGTTCCCGACCCACCGCATGGTGCGCGACCTGCCCGGCTTCAATGCCGACAAGGTGCTCAAGGGCTGCGCGGAGTATTTTGATATTGACTCCTACAAGGACGTTTCCAACCTCAACACCGCGCTTTCCGCGAAATACGCCGAGGGCAAAAAGGCGTTCGGCTTCTATGTAGGCAGGGGCAAGTGGCACCTGCTCACCCTAAAGGACATCGAGGTCATGGCGGAAATGCTGCCCGACCTCAGCCCCGCGTCTCAGCAGCTCGACGTGAGCGTGCTGCACACCCTGATACTCGAGCGCATCCTCGGCATCGACAAGGAGAACATGGCTAATCAGATCAACCTCACCTACACCAAGTTCTTCGAGGAGGCGATCATGGGCGTCGACAGGGGAGAGTTCCAGTGCTCCTTTATCCTCAATCCCACCCGCGTCACCGAGATCCGCGACGTGGCGGCGGCTGGCGAGAAGATGCCCCAGAAATCCACCTACTTCTATCCCAAGATGATCACCGGCATGGTCATGAACGACCTCGGCGTGGACTGATATGCGTATTCTGACGGTATTCACGGGCGGCACCATTGCCTGCTCCGAAAACGGCGGCACGCTTTCGCCCGATTCGGCGAACAGCGCCCTGCTGCTGCGGCTTTATCGAAATAAAACAGGCGACGATGAAACGGAGTTTATCTCCGTTCAGCCCTTCTCGATACTGAGCGAGAATATGGATTTTGACCGCCTCGATGCGCTTGCGGACTGCCTTTTGGCTCAGTCTATGGCTGATTATGACGGAGTGATCGTCGCCCACGGCACCGATACGCTCGCCTATACCGCGGCGTATCTTTCCCTGCGGTTCGGAAAATGCGCTCCGCCCGTCGTGCTGGTCTCCGCCAATTATCCGCTCGCGGACAGCCGCTCAAACGGAGTCGACAACTTCTGCGGCGCGATGGCGTTCCTGCGCGCGAAAAGGGGAGAGGGCGTTTTCGTTTCCTACCGCAACGGCGACAGCTTCACGACGATTCACAGAGGCAGCGAGGTCATGCCTCACTTGCCCTACAGCGACAGCGTTTTCAGCCTTTTTGACAATGTCTACGGCAGGGCAGAGGGCGGCGAATTTCTGCGCGACCCGGACTATAGGGAGCGCGGGCTGCCCAAGCCCGAGGGCTTGCCGGACGGAAGAGTGCTCTGGCTGCGCGCCCACGTCGGGATGAGTTTTCCGGTCGATCTGAGCGGCGTAAGAGCCGTACTGCTCGAGGGCTACCACTCCGGCACATTGCCGACGGACGGCGAGCCGCTGAGGGATTTCTGCGCACTCGCAAAAAGGGAGGGCGTACCCGTATTTCTGACAGGCGCGTGCGAGGGCTTTGCCTATGAGAGCAAGCTGATGTATGACGAGCTGAATATCCGCGTCCTGCCCCCGATGTCGCCGGTCGCGGCGTATGTTTTGCTGAGCGGAATAAAGTGAGAAGAGGGAGTATTGTTCTGTTTGCATCGAAGGATAATTAACAATGCGGCATTACAATCGGCTGCGGGTGTACATCGGCAATTAACCATAAACCATAAAATAAAACTCGGTCGGACTCGGAATGCATTTTTATAAGCATTCCGAGTCCGACCGAAATTATTAACTATCAAGTATTAACCATTAACTAAATACTACTGCCAGTCGCAGACATTGACCCACGAGAGCAGGAAGTCGCGCTCCTCGGGCTTGCCCTTGACGGACTGCGAGGCGGCGACGATCGGCAGCCACTCGTTCACATACTGACGCGCGGTGTCGGTCTTTTTGCAGAACAGGTTCAGGTACTTTTCTCCCAGCGCTTTCTGACCGCCGAGGCAGAAGGTCAGGTAGGTTCTGGCGGCGTCGGCGGCGCCGTTGCCCTGGGTCGCGTGCGACCAGTCGAGGATATAGGGCGTGCCGTCGGGCGTGATTATCACGTTGTCGGGCGTAAAGTCGCCATGGCAGACCTTGGCGTGCTTCTTCATCGCCGCGAGCCTTGTGTGGAGCTCATAGCGGGTAGTGGCGTCGAGGTCGGTCTGGCTGATCTTGTCCTGCATCTTGTCCTTGAGCCTCTTTAGCAGCGGACATTTTTTGCTCAGGATATCCATCTGGATGCTGACGAACAGCTCAAGATACTCGTCGAGCTTGTCGGGGTTCTCGTCCATGAGCTGTTTGAGGGTCTTGCCCTCGATATACTCGGAAACGATCGCCCATTTGCCGTCGAGCTTGGTGACCTCCTCGAGCTTGGGGATGTTGAGCCCCGTTTCCTCAACGCGCGCCTGATTCAGCGCCTCGTTGAGCACATCCGACTTGGGAAAGCTCTCGTCAAAAACCTTTGCGACCAGATCGCCGTCCCTGTATATTACCTTGTGGCTTCTCTCTGCGAGAATGTTATCGAATTTCATATCGCGTACTCCCTTCTTCAGCCTTATCAAACGGCGTTCTTGTTGTTGCCGTAGTAGGCGTTAAGGTACATCTGCTTGATCTCGGACATCAGCGGATAGCGCGGATTCGCGCCGGTGCACTGGTCGTCGAACGCCTGCTCGGTCATCTCGTCGAGGGTCGACAGGAAGTCCTCCTCGCTCACGCCGTAGTCTGCGATGGTAGCCTTGATGCCCACCCTTGCCTTGAGCTCGTTGATGCCGTCGATCAGCTTTTCAACGCTCTCCTTGTCGTCCTTGCCGCCGAAGCCGAGGAAACGCGCGACCTCAGCGTAACGGGCGAGGGTATGGGGATGATCGTACTGCGGGAAGGTACCCATCTTGGACGGCACCTCGGAGGAGTTGAAGCGGATGACCTGCTCGAGCATGAGCGCGTTAGCTACGCCGTGGGCGATGTGGTGGAACGCGCCGAGCTTGTGAGCCATCGAATGGCAAACGCCGAGGAAGGCGTTCGCAAACGCCATACCCGCCATCGTAGCCGCGTGCGCGACCTTTTCGCGGGCGAAGGGCTCGTTCATGCCGTTGTCGTAGCAGGCAGGCAGATACTCAAAGATCACCTGAAGCGCCTTGAGCGCCAGACCGTCGGTGAAGTCGGTCGCCATCATCGAGGCGTAAGCCTCCAGAGCGTGCGAGACCGCGTCGATGCCCGAGGCGGCGGTCAGACCCTTGGGTCCGCTCATCATGTTGTTCGCGTCGACAATAGCCATGTTGGGCATGAGCTCGTAGTCCGCGAGCGGATATTTTATGCCCGTATCCTGGTCGGTGATGACCGCGAAGGGCGTTACCTCGGAGCCTGTGCCGGAGGAGGTGGGGATAGCGATAAAGTAAGCCTTTTCACCCATTTTGGGGAAGGTGTAGACGCGCTTGCGGATGTCGATGAAGCGCATAGCCATGTCTTGGAAGTCCACCTCGGGATGCTCATAGAGCACCCACATGATCTTAGCCGCGTCCATTGCGGAGCCGCCGCCGAAGGCGATGATGGTGTCGGGCTCGAATTTGCGCATAGCCTCGGCTCCGTTTTGGGCGGAGATGAGCGAGGGATCGGGCTCAACGTCGGCGAAGGTGGTGTAAACGACGCCGAGCTCGTCGAGCTTGTCGGTGATGGGCTTGGTGTAGCCGTTCTTATAAAGGAAGGAGTCGGTGACGAGGAAGGCGCGTTTTTTGCCCATGACCGCCTTGAGCTCCTCCAGTGCGACGGGCATGCAGCCCCTCTTGATATAAACCTTTTCGGGCGCTCTGAACCAAAGCATATTTTCTCTCCTCTCGGCGACGGTCTTGATGTTGAGCAGGTGCTTTACTCCGACGTTCTCGCTGACCGAGTTGCCGCCCCAGGAGCCGCAGCCGAGGGTCAGGGAGGGAGTGAGGTTGAAGTTGTACAGGTCGCCGATGCCGCCCTGTGAGGACGGGGTGTTTACGAGTATGCGGCAGGTCTTCATGTGAGAGGCGAAGCGCTCGATCTTTTCGCGCTCGTTGATCTCGTCAACATAGAGCGACGAGGTGTGGCCGTAGCCGCCGTCGGCTACAAGCCGCTCAGCCTTGGCGATAGCGTCGTCAAAGTCCTCCGCCTTGTACATAGCCAGCACGGGCGAAAGCTTTTCGTGGGCGAATTCCTCGCTGATGTCCACGTTCTCGACCTCGCCGATGAGTATCTTGGTGCTCTCGGGGACCTCAACGCCTGCCAGCGCCGCGATCTTCACGGGCTTTTGACCGACGATCTTCGCGTTGAGCGCGCCGTTGATGATGATGGTCTTTCTGACCTTGTCAAGCTCCTCGTCCTTTAGGAAGTAGCAGCCGCGCGCCTTGAATTCCTTCTTGACCTTGGCATAGCTCTTCTTGGGGATGATCACGCTCTGCTCCGAGGCGCAGATCATGCCGTTGTCAAAGGTCTTGGAGTGGATTATCGAGTTGACCGCGAGCAGGATGTCGGCGCTGTCGTCGATGATCGCGGGGGTGTTGCCTGCGCCGACGCCCAATGCGGGCTTGCCGCTCGAGTAAGCCGCCTTGACCATTCCGGGGCCGCCGGTCGCAAGGATGCAGTCAGCCTCCTGCATGAGCATATTGGTCAGCTCCAGCGAGGGAACGTCGATCCAGCTTATGATGCCCTCGGGGGCGCCTGCCTCGACCGCAGCCTCGAGCACGAGCTTCGCCGCGGCGATAGTGCTCTTTTTGGCTCTGGGGTGAGGGCTGATGATGATTCCGTTTCGGGTCTTGAGACAGATCAGCGCCTTGAAAATCGCGGTTGAGGTGGGGTTGGTAGTGGGGATAACGGCGGCGATAACGCCGATCGGCTCGGCGATCTTCTTGGTGCCGTACACCTTGTTTTCCTCGATAACGCCGCAGGTCTTGACGTCCCTGTAGGCGTTGTAGATGTACTCGGAGGCAAAGTGGTTTTTGATGACCTTATCCTCAACTACGCCCATGCCGGTCTCCTCGACCGCCATCTTGGCGAGAGGAAGCCTTGCGTTATTTGCCGCGGTCGCGGCTGCAAGGAAAATCCTGTCCACCTGCTCCTGAGTGTAGCCCGCAAAGAGCCTCTGCGCCTCGCGCACCCGCGCAAGAGCAGCCCCAAAGGACTCCGGGCTTTCAACAATAGGATATTCTCTGTTGCTCATTTTTTACATCATCCTTTTTTAAGAATCTCTGATAGAACTACGTTTTTTGGGAAAGCTTCATCCGCTGTCATACTCTCCATCTGACTCCGACGAGGCGAGTTAGGAGAAGTTTTTTTAGGAATCTCTGATAGAATTACAATTTTTTGGAAAGCTTCATCCGCTGTCATACTCTCCATCTGACTCCGACGAGGCGAGTTAGGAGAAGTTTGCTTTGCTTCGCTTTTTAGGAATCTCTGATAGAACTACGATTTTTGGGAAAGCTTCATCCGCTTTTTTAGGAATCTCTGATAGGACTTCGGTTTTATTGAAAAGCGTCATCCGCTGTCATACTCTCCATCGGGCATCAACGAGGCGAGTTAGGAGAAGTTTGCTTTGCTTCGCCCTAAAAATATTCACGATGAAAGGTTTAACAGAGAAATGTAAAATACTCTCCATCGGACACCGAAGTTTTCCTGAAAATTATCCATTTTCAACTTTCAGCTAAATCACTCTCTCGGCATAGCCTCGCACTTGACGTTGTGGTTCTTTGCCCAGCTCTGAGCGTAGGAGTTCTCGTAGCACTTGATGGTCAGCGCGTCGTTGCACTGCTCAAAGGCGTCGTCCGCGATGCTGGTGATCGTGTCGGGCAATACTACCTCCTTGAGACCCTTGCACTGATAGAACGCGTACTGGGGAATGCTGCTGAGGTTATCGCTGTAGGGGAACTCGATCCTCTCGAGACCCGAAGCGCTGAAGGCATAGGGCTCGATCTTCTTGAGCGACTCGGGGATGTTGACCTCCTTGAGCGAGGTGCAGGCGAAGAACGCGTCGTAGCCGAGATACCTGAGCTGCGAGGGCAGAGTGACCTTGGTGAGGCTGTGGGCGCTCGCAAAGGCGTAGTCCTGGATGTCGGTGATCGACTCGGGGATGACTACGGTCTCAAGGGTGTCCTTTCCGGGCTCAACACCGAAAACGCTGTGTCCGATGATCGAGATCTTGCGACCCTCGAAGCTGTCGGGGATAGTGAGGTTTTTGTCGCTGCCGTAGTAACGGGTGATCATCAGCTCACTGGAGTTGATGATGTAATAACCGAATTGAGAGTCCTTGAGGTCGGGGTCGGTGACGGGCACCGTGTATGCCGGACCTGGATTGCTGCTGCTTTTCTTGCCTTCGCAGCCGCAGCCCGACAGGGCGGCAGCCGAAACCGCGCAGAGTGTAGCGGCGAGTAACGCACAAAGAATTCTTTTCATAATAATTTCCTTTCCGGGTCTATCTGATTTTTGAAATGAAACCCATAGCAGTTTTTTTATATAACAGATAAACGGTCAGTCCGAATATCTATATTGTACATGATTGTTAAAGTTTTGTCAATGTCTGTATTCAGACAATTTCATTTGGGCACCTCTAAAAACTCCCTGTTGTTCAGAGGTGCGGATATTTTATAGTGGATTTTTGTCAAAACGACGAAGTCATACTGACGTATAACGAGGAGTTTTGGCAGAAATATGCTGTGAAAGATTTGCGGCTATGGGCAGCAATGAGTTTTTAGAGGTGCCCGTTTGACTGTATATCGGCAAAGCGGTCATTTCCGTCCGCATGTTCATTTAACGGCTTCAAGCCTCCAGCTGCTGTTTTTCAGCGTGAAGCTGTCGGTCAGTCCCTCCGAGACCAGCGCGACGCCGTCCTTTGTCAGGATGACGTATTCAAAATCTCCGCGCTCGCGGTAAAGCTTATTCGCGCCGTCTGCGCCCTTTACGAACAAAGCGGTGGAGAGGGCGTCGCTGAGCAGACCGCTGTCCGATACGACCGTGACCGAGACGATGTCGCCCTGAACCGGCGCCCCGGTGGCTGGGTCGAGGATGTGGCAGTAGGTCTTGCCGTCGTCGCCGACGAAATACCGCTCATAGCTGCCCGAGGTGGCGACTGTCCTGTCGCTGCAGCTAAGATAACCGATATAGTCCGCGGAGTTTTCCGGGTCGGCGATCCCGACCGTCCAGTCCGCGCCGCCGTTCTTTTTCCCGATGGCGGCAACCGTCCCTCCGAGGTTGAGCAGAGCCGATTCAGCGCCGCTGTCGCGCAGCATCGCCGCGCAGCGGTCGGCGGCATAGCCCTTGGCGACCGCGCCGAGGTCGAGCGCAAAGCCCTCGGGGAGCGTGATCTGCGAGCCGTCGATCCCGACGGCGGAGTATCCGGTGCGGCTGAGCAGGCTGTCGATGGTCGCCCGATCGGGGATACGGTAATTCTTGTCGATGAAGCCCCATTCCTTCACCAGCGGAAAGACAGTGGGGTCGAGCGCGCCGTCGAGCTCCGCGCAGAGCGCGAGGGTGCGGCTCAGCAGCTCGACGGTCGAGCCGTCGGCGGTGATTTTGCCGGAGCTGTTGAGGCGGGCGACGTCGCTGTTCTCGCCGTCGGGTGAAAACAGGCGATCGAGGCGTTCGATCTCGCCGCGCAGCACAGCCGCCTCGCCGGGGTCCGGGGAGCTGACGCGAAGGCTCATGTAGGTGTCCATCGCCATAAATCCCTCGGTGCTCTCGGCAGCCGAGCAGCCCGCAGCGGATAATATGATAATTAGCAGCAGGATTATTGAAATACTTCGTTTTGGCATTGATCCTTCAATCAAAAGCTATGCCTTCTTCCATGCGGTGGGGCTGAAGAGCAGGAGCAGCGGGAACAGCTCGAGCCTGCCGGCGAGCATGTCGAACATCAGCACGAACTTTGAGAAAATGCTCATGTCGGCGTAGTTGCCTACGGGACCCACCAGACCGAGTCCGGGACCGGTGTTGTTAAGGGTGGCGGCAACGGCGGTGAAGCTTGTCTCCACATTGCTGAACAAGCCGCCGGCGCGTTCGAGCGTGCCGTCCATCGTGATAGATACGAGTATGAAGCTCACCACGAATATGCCCGTGTAGACCACGAGATATACCGAGGTGTTGCGCATGATGTTGTGGTTGACGGGCTTGCCGTCCATCTTGACGGTCTTTACGTTGCGCGGATGCACAAGGAGCGAGATCTCCTTGCGCGCCTCCTTGAACAGCAGGACGATACGCGCTATCTTGAAGCCGCCGCCGGTGCTGCCCGCCATCGCGCCGACGAAGGTGATCACGATTATTATCGCCTTGCTGAGCATCGGCCAGTGGTTGACGTCGCCGATGCCGAAGCCCGTGGTGGTGATTATCGAGGAAACATAGAAGAAGCTCTGGTGGAACGCCTCTCCGGGATTGTTATTGTACAGCGGCATGATGTTGAACGCGATCGCAACGGTGCAAGCCGTGATTATGCCGAAATAGACCCACAGCTCCTCCATGCGGAACGCCTGACCGAATTTTCGGGCGATCAGCAGGATGTAGAAGCTGAAATTGACGCCGAACAGCATCATAAAGACCGCGATGACGGTCTGCAGATAGTGCGAGGAATAGGCGGCGACGTTGGCGTTGTGAATGCCGAAGCCGCCGGTGCCTGCGGTGGCGAAGCTGGTATTGAGCGCGTCAAAGACCGGCATACCGCCGAACAGCAGGAACACGAACTCGAGCAGCGTGAGCCCGAAGTAGATGCCGTAGAGCATCGTGGCGTAGTGGCGCATTTTCGGCACCGCCTTGCCGATGATCGGACCGGGGCTTTCAGCCCTCATCAGGAAGATGTTCTGCTGGCCGCCGAGCTTTGGAATGAGGGCGAGCAGGAACACGATAACGCCCATGCCGCCCAGCCAGTGCATCAGGCTGCGCCACAGCAGCATGCCGTGGCTGAGAGCCTCGACGTCGCGCAGGATAGTGGCTCCGGTGGTGGTGAAGCCCGAAACGGTCTCAAAGACCGCGTCGACGAGATTGGGTATCTCGCGGCTGATCCAGAAGGGCATTGCGCCCACGACCGAGAGGAGGATCCAGCTCAGCGCGGTGGCCGCGAAGCCCGCCTTCTGATAGAGCACCATGTTTTTGGGCTTCTTTATTGTCACCGCCGCGACGCCCAAGCCGCCGCTGACGACTCCCGTCAGCAGGAAATACAGTCCCTCGTGCTCGCGGTAGATCAGGGAGGTCAGAGTGCAGAGCTGCATCGCTACAGCCTCTACAATCAGCACCCATCCCAAAATATATATAATGAGTCGCTTGTTCATAAAGATACGCTACCTTTTGAGAATGTCGTCCAAATCGCTGAGCCCCTTGTGCTTTGTGATGATTATGACTGCGTCGTCGGGCTGGATGACATCGCTGCCCTGGGGGATTATCATTTTGTTTTTGCGGCTTATGCAGATGATCTGCAGCTCGTCCTTCAGGTCGAGCTGAGACAGCGGCACGTTCAAAAGCTTCGAGCTGCGCCTTGCGCGGAACTCAAGCGCCTCGACCCTGTCCTCGTTGAGCTTGTACAGGGTCTCGACGTTGCTGCCCATCGAATTTTGCATCGCGCGGATGTAGCGCGCAATATATTCGCCCGTCAGCATCTTGGGGTTGATCACGCAGCCGAGGCCGAGCTTGTCGATTATCGTGTCAAAGGAGGAGTTGTTGACCTTGGTGATCACCTTGGCGTTCGACACGCTCTGGATGTAGAGCGAGATCAGGATGTTCTCCTCGTCGTAATCCATCAGCGCGGCTACGCCGTCGACGTGCTCGACGCCCTCGCTGAGCAGCAGCTCCTGATCCATGCAGTCGCCGTGGATGATGACCGCATCGGGCAGCGCGTGGCTCAGCTCCTGACAGCGCTTCTCGTTATGCTCTACGATCTTTACGCCGATGCCGGATTTTATCAGCCTCTGCGCCAGGTAATATGATACCTTGCCGCCGCCGAGGAGCATCACGGCGCGGCTGCGCCCGATGTTGATGTTGGTTTTTTTGAAGAATTTTGCGGCGGTCTCGGGCTTTGAGACTATCGAGACCTTGTCGCCGGCGCGGATCACAAAGTCACCGTTGGGGATGAACACATCCCTGCCGCGCTCGACGGTGCAGATTCGCACCTTGCCCTTGAGTATGTCGATCTTGCTGATCGGCTTGTCGACGATCACGGAATTTTCGGGGATCGCCACCTTGATGAGCTCGACCGTGCCCTTGGCGAAGCTGTCGATCTCGAGTGCGCCCGAAAAGCGCATCAGGCGGCTGATCTCGATCGCCTCGGTCAGCTCGGGGTTGATCGACATCGAAAGCCCGAGGTGATCCTTGACCCTGTAGAGGTCTCCGAGATATTCGGGGCTGCGCACGCGCGCGATGGTGTGGGCGGTTCCGGCGGTGCGCGCCATCAGGCAAGCGTAGATGTTGACCTCGTCGCGGGCGGTAGCCGCAATCAGCAGGTCGGCGTCGGGAGCGCCTGCCTCGTCGAGAGTTTCGTAAACAGCGCCGTTGCCCTCGATGCCCAAAACATCAAGCGACTCCGAGAGCCGCGTTACCGCCTCGCGGTTGATATCAACGACGGAGATGTCATGTCCTTCGGAATTAAGCTGGGTAGCGATGGAGGTTCCCACCTTGCCGCAGCCTACAATTACTATGTTCATAAATCCCCCAAATTATCAGGCAATTGTCGGGAGCGCCTCAAAGCGATACCTCCCGCATTTTATACATAGAAATGATACACCAATTCCGTCGAAAAATCAATATATTAAGAAAAAAAGTTCCGATTTATTCCGCGCCGCGCTTTTATTTTCAGCGGCAATATGATATAATTGTCACAAAGATATTTTGTTTTTCAAGCAAACAGATCATATATGAGGAAAAATCGCTTATCAATGAGGTGACGGATATGAAACGCGACGGTTATATTTCATGGGACGAATACTTTATGGGGGTCGCTCTGCTCGCCGCAAAGCGCAGCAAGGATCCCAACACTCAGGTCGGGGCGTGCATAGTTGACAGCAACAACATCATCCTCTCGACCGGCTACAACGGCTTTCCCTACGGCTGCTCGGACGACGTTTACCCGTGGGAGCGCGAGGGCTCGGACACCAAGTACAACTATGTCGTCCACGCCGAGCTCAACGCCGTTCTGAACGCGCGCGGCAAGGACCTGAAGGGCTCGCGGCTGTATGTCGACCTTTTTCCGTGCAACGAGTGCGCCAAGGCGATCATCCAGTCGGGCATCGCCGAGGTGGTCTACCTCTACGATAAGTACGCCGATTCTCAGGCGACGGTCGCCTCAAAGAAAATGCTGTCCTCGGCAGGGGTGAAGCTGAGGCAGTTCACGCCCTCGATGGACAGCATCGTGCTGGATTTCAGAAAATAATAATTAGGGTCGCTCCGCTCCGAAAATACCGATTCTGCGGGCATTACCCTAAATCAACTGCTGACATAAAAAACTCGGTCGGGAGCAGAACGCATTTTTACGATGCATTCTGTCTGCCCGACCGAAATTTTTTAATTTTTTAATTATTAATTTTTATTTGTAAATTGCTTTACCATCTTTCCTTGAGCTGAGCTCTCGTCGATTTTCTCTTTCTTCCGGCATGAGCCATGCGGTTGCGCTTTCTGTCGACGACGATGAACACAACGGCGGTCACGCCGAGGATCACGGCTACGAGCACGAACCAAAGTCCGATGTTGGCGCTTCTCTTGACCTTTGCGGCGGTCGCTGCGCTGATGGCTGCGGTGCTCTTGGAGAGAGCGTTCTCGGTGGTCTTGTTGGCGGTGCCTACTGCTGCGGCAGCCTTGTCAGCCTCGCTGACGGAGTCGTTTGCGGACTGAACGGGAGCCTTTGCGACCGGCTGCGCCTCGCTCTTCTCGGGAACCGCGATCATAGCCGCGCTCTGCTCGTCCTTCTCCGCCTCGGGGTTGGGATTGGCTACGGCGTCCTCGCTGAACAGCAGGGCGGCGGTGGCTTCGTCGAGCTCACCCGTCACATCCAGACCGTTGAGGAACTGGAAGGTCTTGATAGCCTCTACTGTGCGGTCGCCGAAGTAGCCGGTGGCGTCGATATTGAAGTAACCGAGGGCTGCAAGCTGAGACTGGATGTAGGACACGTTGTCGCTGTACTCGCCTTCCTCGGCGGTAACCGCGGCATCTTCCTCGGCGGTCTCGTCGGAAGCGGTCTCGTCGGAAGCAGTCTCGTCGGAAGCAGTCTCGTCGGAAGCGGTCTCGTCGGAAGCGGTCTCCTCGGATACGTTCTCCTCGGAAGCGGTCTCACTGTATTCGGGCTCTTCCTCGGCGGTCTTCTCGTTTGTCTCCTCGTATGTATCCTCATAGGACTCGTCGTCGGAGTCGTCGTAGCTATCCTCCTCGACAGCGCCCACGGGCTCCGCGCTCTTGGGCTTTGCGGCGTAGGGAGCGTCGTCGGAGTAGAGCACGTCGCGGTCGGAACCGGCGATGCCGTCGATCAGCACGCCGGCGTCAGTCTGGAACGCGCGGTACGCCTTCTCGGTGATGTCGCCGAAGATGCCGTCGACCGCAGCGGTGTAGTAGCCTAACTCCGCAAGGCGGTTCTGGATCTTGGTAACCTCGTCGCCCGAGTCGCCGTTTCTCCAGGTGGTTTTCTTGGCTGATGAGGACTTGGAGCTCGACTTGCTGCCCGAGGATGAGCTCGAGGTGCTCGAGGGAGTCGTGCTCGAATGACCGTCGGAGTCAAAGTAGTAGGTGGTTCCGTCGATCGTGCGCGAGGTGTTGACGATGTACTCGCCGTCCTCGTAGTAATAGTAGTTGCCGTTGAAGCTCTCCCAGCCCCAGTCGGGGTAGGAGCAGGCGGTCAGCTTGAACCAGCAGTCCCAGTTGTTCCAGCCGCCGGCGCCGATCTGCTGATAGCAGACGCCGTAGTCGCTGCCGCGCGCGTCGACCTCCCAGCCGTCCTCGATGTATACGCCGACATGGTTGGGACGCGAGAGACCGAGTCCGTGTACTCTGGGGATGCCGTCGCTGACGTAGCCCCAGTCTCTGCCGTTCGCCTTCGCGTCGGAGAGCATGTTAAGACGGTCGCCTCCGCAGTAGGACCAGATCAGTCCCGAGCAGTCGACCGCTCCGGGCTCTGTTCCGCCCCAAACGTAGCTCCATTCTTCGTAGTATGCGTTCAGCGCGTACTCTGCAAGTCCCGCGCCGGTGCTCTTAGCGCTCGCGGTCATGCCCGAGCCGAACACGCATACGCCCGAAAGGACGACGACGCTCATCGTTGCGGCGGCAAGCCGTTTTATCCTGTTCATCTTGATAATACCTCCGTTTCCACAAGCCGAAAACATCAGCCGATCCCCCGAAAACACTTCCGAAAGATTACAAACGCAGACAGCTTGTTAACAAATTTGTAACAATTATAGCAGATTCGTTTCCAAAAATCAACCCTTTTACGGAAATTTTTTTCACAGCCGGAAAAATCGCGGGATAAAAACTGACAATAATTCCTATTCGGAAAAATAGAGCGAAAAAGGTTACAAATTCGGAATATCTTGGAAATTCATGTCTTTTTGTGCTCGCCTGCGGCTGAATCGAAAATTATTTATGACAATTTTGTTATACTGTCTTGACAATTATTGGCACTCATGCTAACATCATTTGTGCAATAATTTCACATACATGAGGTGGAATTGAGGGTGTATGTATTGATTGAAGAGAAGGATGCGGACGGATCGCCGTCATACGGCTTCGCGCGCGTCGGCACGGGCGGCGAGGTCTGCGAGTATCCCTGCCTGAACGAAAGAAAAGAGAGCGTAGAGGAGCTGGTGCTGCTGCTCAATGAGCTTGAGCCCGACCCGGTTCATCTGGATGATATCGTTGACGACTATCTGACGGATTTTGACATTTAGGGAACTCATTCCCGCGCAAAGGCGGCTTTACGGCGGAATTTTTATTTTTTCCTCTTTTATATCGTGAGCGTTTATGATATAATCATAACAGAGCTGAAAAACAACGCCGCAAGACCCGAAAACGGTCGCTTTGGCAACGAAAAAAGGGGTGGTGCCATATGATCTGCAATCTTTGTCCGCGAAAATGCAACGCCGTGCGCAACGAGTATTCCGGCAGCGGCTTTTGCGGAATGGGCACGCTGCCCGTGGTGGCGCGCGTCGCGCCGCATTTCGGCGAGGAGCCGTGCATCAGCGGCAGCCGCGGCAGCGGAGCCGTGTTCTTTTCGGGCTGCACCATGAGGTGCCTCTACTGCCAGAATTACGAGATATCCGCGCTGAATCAGGGCAGGACGATCACTCCGGCGCAGCTTGCGGACTGCTACAAAAGGCTCGAGAGCCGGGGCGTCCACAACATCAATCTGGTGACCGCCGATCATTTTGTGCCCGCCGTGGTCGAGAGCTTCAAGATATACCGGCCTAAGCTGCCGGTCGTGTACAACTGCTCGGGCTATACCTCGCCGCGCACGCTGAGTATGCTCGACGGATATGTGGATATTTACCTGCCGGATTTCAAGTACGCCGACGACAAGCTCGCCGAGAGGCTGTCGAACGCTCCGAACTACAGGAACACCGCGCTCGCCGCGATCAGGGAGATGCTGTTCCAGACCGGCGAGCCGCAGTACGACGCCGACGGGATGATGACGCGCGGAGTGATAGTGCGCCATCTGGTGCTTCCGGCGCACACCCGGAACAGCATATCGGCGCTTCAGGATCTGGCGACGGACTTCGGCAGCGGGATCCTCGTCAGTCTCATGTGCCAGTATGTGCCGTGGGGAGAGGCAAAGAACGACCCCAAGCTCGGCCGCAGGATCACGCGCAGAGAGTACGACAAGGTCAAGGCGGCGCTGTATTCGCTGGGCTTGGACGGCTTTACTCAGGATCTTTCCTCGGCTGATGAGGATTATATACCCGAGTGGGATTTTTAAAAGGTGATTGAAATGAGAAAAAACAGGATCATTTCTTTGATATTATGCTTAGTGTTAGGAGGATTGGCTGTGTTTGGTTTCTGCGGCTGCGGCAAAAAATACAACGTGGATTACGAGGGACAGAAGAGCTTTTACAAGGGCGCGCGCGACAGCTACAGAGAGGGCGAGCGGGTAAGGATGTACTATTTCATGATAGCCACCGATACCGACTACTCGTTTTTCCTCGACGGCGAGCGTCTCAACCCCGCTTATGACGAGCGCAAGGGCTATATCATCGAGTTCACGATGCCGGCTCACGACGTAAAGCTCATATGCGAATCCAAAAATTCGATGCTCGTGCTTGAAGCCGAGCCCGTGCTGCTGGTCGATTACTACGACGCCGTGACCGGCACCGACGGCTATGATTCCTCACAGGAGCTCACGCTGTCCGAGCTGCCCGACGGAACGTATCAGGTCGATGTTTACCGCACAGGCAGAGACGAGGACAGCCACGAGAGCTTCACCGTTCCCGAGGAGGCAAAGACGCGCTGCTATGAGCTGATAGAAAAATACAATATGCGCAATTGGGACAAATACCCCGACGATCCGCTTGACGGCGGCATCACCGCCGTAAAATTCCGCGATACCGACGGAAGCTATATCCGCGTTTCGACCGATCAAATGCCCGACGGCGGAACCGGAATGATGTCCGATATCGCCTCGGTCATGAGGGAGTATATCGGTTGAAGCGGTTAGCGGTCAGAAGTGAGAAGCGAGAAGTGAGAAGTAGGAGAAGAATAGTAGGGGTCGGTCTCGACCGACCCGGAACCGACGTTGCCTTCAAGTCCGATCTTTCGGCAGCAGCAAAAGCCTCCTTTGTTAAAGGAGGCTTTTTTGCTGTAACCGAACGTCGGGCTTACTGCCCCTAATCCCTAACCCCTAACCCCTAACCCCTAATAATAAAACGCCTATGCCTGAAAATTCAAGCATAGGCGTTAATCTTTAATTATCCTATCGCTCCGATCCTGCGGAAGCGTGCGTAGCGCTGTTCGGTTAGCTCGGCGGTGTCGAGCGCGAGGTTTTTCTCGAAGGTGCGGCTGACGAGGAGCTTAAGACTCTCGAACATCGCCTGATCGTCGGCTCTCGGCTGGCGGATGATACGCTCGATCACGCGGAGGTCAAACAGATCCTGCGCGGTCATCCTGAGCGCTTCGGCGGCCTGGGGAGCTTTTGAGCTGTCCTTCCAGAGTATCGAGGCGCAGCCCTCGGGCGAAATGACCGAGTAGACCGAATTTTCGAGCATCCAGACCTCGTCGGCGACCGCCAGCGCAAGCGCGCCGCCGCTGCCGCCCTCGCCGATAACTATCGTCAGCACAGGGGTCTTGAGCGTCATCATCTCCATCAGGTTTTCGGCTATAGCCTGACCCTGGCCGCGCTCCTCGGCGCCGATGCCGGGGTATGCGCCGCTGGTGTCGACCAGACAGAGCACCGGGCGATGAAATTTCTCCGCCTGCTTCATCAGCCTGAGCGCCTTGCGGTAGCCCTCGGGATGAGCCTGACCGAAGTTGCGCTCGACGCGCTCCTTGGTGTTTCTGCCCTTCTCGATGCCGATTATGGTCACGGGCGTGTCGTACAGCATCGCAATGCCGCCGACGACCGCCTTGTCGTCCGAAAACCGCCTGTCGCCGTGCAGCTCGATGAAGCTGTCGCCGAACATTTTAGATATATAGTCAACGGCTGTCAGCTTTTTGCTGTCGCGCGCCGCCATGACCTTTTCATATGCCGGAAAGCTTTCCTTTTCCTTGTCCTTTTCCTTCGCCGCGTTAGACATTACTCCACCTCCGCATAGCCGTGCATTTTCAAGAGCCTCGCCACGGTCGATTTAAGCTTATCGCGGCTCACGACCGCGTCGATAAAGCCCTTCTGCAGCACGAACTCCGAGGTCTGGAAATCGCGCGGCAGCTTCTGGCGCATGGTCTGTTCGATGACTCGCGGTCCTGCAAAGGCGACCAGCGTGTCGGGCTCGGCGAGGATGATGTCGCCCTCCATGGCGAACGAGGCGGTAACGCCGCCCGTAGTGGGGTCGGTGAGGATGGTTATGTACAGAAGCCCCGCGTCGCTGTGGCGCTTGACCGCGCCGGAGGTCTTTGCCATCTGCATCAGCGAGAGTATGCCCTCCTGCATCCTTGCGCCGCCCGAAACCGTGCAAACTACCACGGGAAGCCCCGCGTCGGTGGCATATTCAAAGGCGCGCGTGATCTTTTCGCCCGTAACGGTGCCCATGCTGCCCATCATGAACTCGGCGTTCATCACGCAGAGGACGGTCTTAATACCGCCGATCCTGCATTCGCCGCAGCAGACGGACTCGTTGGCGTTGCGCTTAGCCTTTTCAAGCTTCGCGTCGTAGCCGGGAAAGTCGAGGATATTCTTCGCGGTCAGCTCCGCGTCGTGTTCCCTGAAGCTGTCGCGGTCGGCGAGCAGCTCGATGCGCTGGCGCACGCTGAGTCGGAAGTGGTGACCGCAGTGGGTGCAGACGTGCAGGTTCTCCTCCATGTCGGTGGTGAGCAGCATCGCGTTGCACTTGGGGCATTTGACCCACATTTCCTCGGGGACGAACGGCACGTTCTCAGGCTTGTTCGATGAGGCTTCAAGCTCGTTTTTCGGTTTTACAAAGGCAAAAAAGTCCATGATTATTATCCTTTGAATTAGGTGTTAGGTGTTAGGGGTTAGGAGTTAGGAGTTAGAAGTTAGGGGTTAGCGCAGATTACTGACAACTGACAACTACTTCCTGTCTCTCTCAAATTCGGTCATAAAGTCGGTGGTATATTCTCCGCTGACGAACTTCTCGTCCGAGAGGATCTCGGCGAGGATGTCGCGGTTGATGTCGATTCCGTCGATTGTCAGCTCGGACAGCGCCATCTTCATCTTTCGGATCGCCTCGGCTCTGGTGCGCGCCTGAACGATCAGCTTGCCGATCATCGAGTCGTAGTACGGCGGCACAACGTAGTCCTGATAGATCGCGGTGTCAAAGCGCACGAACGAGCCGCCGGGGGTATGAAGCCGCCTGATGCGTCCGCAGCTCGGACGGAAGCCCTTCTCGGGATTCTCGGCGTTGATGCGGCACTCGATGACGTTGCCGTGGGTGAAGATGCTGTCCTGGGTGCGCGTCAGCCTTGCGCCGGCTGCGATGCGGATCTGCCACTGAACGATGTCCAGACCCGTGACCATCTCCGTAACGCCGTGCTCGACCTGGAGCCTCGTGTTCATCTCCATGAAGTAGAAGTTGCTGTCGCGGTCGAGCAGGAACTCGACGGTGCCGGCGTTGACGTAATGAACCGCCTTTGCCGCCTTGACCGCCGCCGCCATCATCAGCTTTCTGGTCTTTTCGCTGAGGGCAGGGCTGGGGCTTTCCTCTATCATCTTCTGATTCTTGCGCTGGACCGAGCATTCGCGCTCGCCCAGGCAGACGATGTTGTCGTATTTGTCGCAGAGAAGCTGCATCTCGATGTGCTTTACGGGGTGGATGAACTTCTCGAGGTAGCACGCGCCGTCGCCGAACGCGGACTTGGCCTCGGCAGAAGCCGAGAGGAACGCGTCCTCAAACTGCTCGATCCCGTCCACGCGGCGGATACCCTTGCCGCCGCCTCCCGAGCGCGCCTTGATGAGCAGGGGGAAGCCGATGCGCTCCGCCTCTTTTTTGGCGAGCTCAACGTCCTCGATCACGTCGCAGCCCGGGGTGACCGGAACGCCGGCCGCGCGCATGGTCTTGCGCGCCGCGTCCTTGTCGCCGAGCATGGCGATCATCTTTGAGGTGGGACCGATAAAGTTTATGTTGCACTGCTCGCAGAGCGAGACGAATTTTGCGTTCTCGCTGAGCAGACCGTAGCCGGGATGTATAGCCTGCGCGCCGCTCTCTACCGCGACGGTCAGGATCGCCGGGATGTTGAGGTAGCTGTCGGCTACCCTGGGGCCGCCTACGCAGTAGCTCTCGTCGGCGAGCTGAACGTGCATTGCGTTCTTGTCCGCCTCGGAATAGATTGCGACGGTGGCGATGCCCATCTCGCGGCAGGCGCGGATGATACGCACCGCTATCTCTCCGCGGTTTGCGATCAGAATTTTAGAAAACATATTTTCACTTCCAATGCGGGTTAGGGATTAGAAAAAATTTTGCAGGATCATTTGATCAGCGCAAAGCTCAGCTCCGCGCTGACGCAGAGCTTGCCGTCTACATAGCCCTTGGCGTCGATGAAGTAGAAGGGAGGGCGGCACTTTGAGAGGGTGCAGACGCTCTCGAGCGTATCGCCGGGCTTGACGGGATTTTTGAACTTTACGTTGTTCATCTTGGTGAAATAGGGGGTGCAGCCGGTCGCCTTGTCCGCAAGCAGACAGCAGCTTGCCTGACCCATCATCTCGCAGAGGATAACGCCGGGAACCACGGGGTTTCCGGGAAAATGGCCCTGCAAAAAGAATTCGTCGCCTTTTATCGTATATCTGCCCTTGGCGGTGTTCTCGTCAACGAGCTCGCTCTCCTCGACGAGCAGCATATTGTCGCGGTGGGGCAGTATCTTTTTGATCTCTTCCTGATTCATAGCGCTCCTCCGTTATTTTATCGCAAAGAGCGGCTGACCGTATTCGACCAGCTCTCCGTTGACAGCAAGGACAGCGGTAATCTCGCCGTCCTCCTCGGCCTGTATCTCGTTCATGCACTTCATCGCCTCGATGATGCAGAGCACGTCGCCCTTTCTGACGCGCTTGCCCACGCTGACATAGGGGTCGCTGTCGGGCGAGGGAGCGGCGTAGAACACGCCTACGATCGGCGCGTTGACGGTCTTTCCGTTTTCAGCAGCGGGAGCCGCGGGCTCGGGAGCGGGAGCCGCGGGAGCTGCGGCGACGGGCGCGGGCGCTGCAGCGGGAGCCGAAGCGGCGCAGACTGCTTTTTCAAGGCGCACCTTGTTGTCTCCGCAGGCGACCTCGAGCATTGAAAGCGAGGATTCCTCTAAAACAGCGATCAGTTCCTTGATTTCATCAATATTGTACATTTTCAGTTTCCTCTCTGTGGTAGTTGAAATCGATAGATGTATTTATCAAAGCTTTTTGAAAACGACGCAGGCGTCGTGACCGCCGAAGCCGAGGTTTGTCGAGGCGGCTACGTTGACCGCGCGGCGAACCGCGGTGTGCGGAGTATAGTTGAGATCGAGCTTGTCGTCGGGCTCGTCGAGATTGATCGTCGGGGGGATAACGCCCTCCTCGATTGCCTTGACCGCGGCGATCGCCTCGATCGCGCCGGTCGCGCCGAGCATATGACCCGTCATCGACTTGGTCGAGCTGATTATGCAGTCGTAAGCCTTTTCTCCGAGCGCCTTTTTGATAGCCATTGTCTCGGTGAGGTCGTTGAGGTGGGTCGAGGTGCCGTGAGCGTTGATGTAAATATCCGCGTCGTCCGCTACCTGAGCCTCGGCAAAGGCTATCTCGATCGCCCTTGCGAGACCTTCGCCGTCGGGAGCCGGAGCGGTGACGTGGTGGGCGTCGCAGGTGTTGCCGTAGCCCGAGAACTCGGCGTAGATCTTGGCTCCGCGCGCCTTGGCGTGCTCATATTCCTCGAGGATGAGGATACCGGCGCCCTCGCCCATGACGAAGCCGTCGCGGTTTTTGTCAAACGGACGGGAAGCCTTTTTGGGGTCGGGGTTGGTGGACAGCGCCTTCATGTTCTGGAAGCCCGCGATGGTCAGCGGCGAGACCACAGCCTCGGCGCCGCCCGCGATTATCGCGTCCGCATAGCCGTCCTTGATCGCGTGGAACGCCTCTCCGACGGAGTTGGTTCCGGTGGCGCAGGCGCTCATCACCGAAAGGGTCACGCCCTTGGCGTTGAAGCGGATAGCCGCGTTGCCCGTGGCGATGTTGCCGATCATCATCGGGATGAAGAACGGCGAAATCTTGCGCGGACCGCCGTGATCAAGTCCTACGGCGTTGTTGACAAAGGTGTTCAGACCGCCGATGCCGGCTCCGATGTAAACGCCGAAGCGGTTCTCGTCGATCTTGCCTAAAATGCCGCTGTCGTCTACCGCCTCCTGGGCGGCTGCGAGGGCGTACTGGCAGTAAATATCCAGCTTTTTAGCCTCGCGCTTTTCAAAATATTTTTCGGGCTCGAAGTCCTTGACCGTGCCCGCTATATGTACCTTGAGCTCGCTTGTATCAAAGGCAGTGATCTCCTCGATACCGCAAACGCCGTCAACGAGGTTTTTCCACATAGTGGGAACGTCGTTTCCGACGGGGCTTACCGCACCCAAGCCAGTAACTACTACTCTTCTCGACATGGTACCTCCTGTGGTTAGGGGTTAGGAGTTAGGGGTTAGGGGGTAGTGGTTAGTGGTTAGTGGTTAGGGATAATTAAACAGGAGTTGTTCAAATATAATACCTAATACCTAATACCTAATTTCTATATCCTAAAACCTAATACCTAAAAACCTAAAATCCTAAATCCTAATTCCTAATTCCTAATTCCTAATTCCTAAAACCTAATTCCTAAATTCCTAAATAGCCAATCCGCCGTCTACGCGAATCACTTCTCCGGTTACGTATGCCGCCTCGTCTGAGCAGAGGAAGCACACTACGTTTGCTACGTCCTCGGGAGTGCCTATGCGCTTTGCGGGGATCTGAGCCTGCATGCTCTCCTTCACCTTGTCGGAGAGGGCGTTGGTCATGTCGGTGCCGATGTAGCCGGGAGCGACCGCGTTGACGGTGACGCCCCTGCCCGCGAGCTCGCGCGCCACGGACTTGGTCAGTCCGATGATGCCCGCCTTGGACGCGGAGTAATTCGCCTGACCCGCGTTGCCGATCAGACCGACGATGGACGAGGTGCTCACTATCCTGCCGCTGCGCTTCTTCATGAAGTGCTTGTAGGTGTGCTTAATCATATTGAAGGTGCCCTTGAGGTTGACGCCGATCACCGCGTCAAAATCCTTTTCCTCCATGTTGAGCACCAGCTTGTCGCGGGTTATGCCCGCGTTGTTGATGAGGATGTCGATCCCGCCGAACTCGGCGATGACCCGGTCAACGACCGCCTTGGAGCCCTCAAAATCGGAAACGTCGCAGAAATACTGCTCGATCTTTGTGCCGTACTGCTCGAGCTCCGCCTTTGCCGCCGCGCCCTCGCTTTCGTCGCCGACGTAGAGGATGGCGATGTTCGCGCCGTTTTCGGCGAGCTTTTTGGCTATGGCAAGCCCTATTCCGCGGGAGCCGCCGGTAACTACGGCGGTTTTATTCGTAAAGTCCATAAATATGTACCTCCTGTACTTCAGAGTGGAGAATTCGGAGCGGGATAGTTACCCGATCACGACTTTTTCTATGTCCTCCGGCGTTTCGACCTTAAAGACCTTGACGCCGTCAAGCGTTCTTTTGATGAGATTCGCAAGGGTCTTGCCGACTCCGACCTCGATGAAGGTATCGACGCCCTGAGCCGCCATGTCCTCGACGATAGCCTGCCAGCGCACCGGGTTCTCCACCTGAGCGCGCACAAGCTCCTTGAAGTCGCCCTCATAGGGCTTTGCGGTATGATCGGAGTAGATCGTCAGCCTCGGCTCAGCGAAGTCGACGCCGCTCATGTATTCCGCGAGTCCTGCCGCAGCCTCAGCCATGAAGGGCGAGTGGAACGCGCCGCTGACCGCGAGCTGCTTGGCTCTGCCGCCTGCCTCGGCGACCGCCGCGCAGAAAGCCTCGGCGTTTTCCTCGGTGGTGGCTACCACTGTCTGCGCCGGGGAGTTATAGTTGACGGGATAGGTTTTTTCAAAGCCCGCGCAGAGCTCCTCGACCTGCTGCGGGGTGATCTTCAGAACGGCGACCATGGCTCCGGGGTTCGCCGTCGCCGCCGCGTCCATCAGCTCGCCGCGTCTGCACACAAGCCTGAACGCCTCCTCGTCCGTGAGTATGCCCGAAAACGCCAGAGCCGCGATCTCGCCGAGCGAGAAGCCTGCGACGCAGTCGGGGGTCACGCCCTTTTCCTCAAGCGCGCGCGCCGCCGCAAGATCGGCTGCGAACACGCAGGGCTGAGTGTTGACGGTCTTGGTCAGCTCCTCGGCCGAACCCTCAAAGCACTGCGCTGAGGTGCCGGGGCGAACCGAATCCGCCATATCGAAAACCTTTTTCGCGGCGGGCGAGAGCTCATACAGCTCCTTGCCCATGCCGCTGTACTGGGCGCCCTGTCCCGAAAAAACAAACGCTATTTTACCCATTTTGTCGCCTCGTTCAATACCTGCTCAGCCTCGCTGAACATCTCGGTTATTATCTCGCGCGCGGACTGCTCCTTGTTGACCATCGAAGCCACCTGACCCGCCAGAACGCAGCCGTTCTTCACATCGCCCTCACGAGCCGCGAGGCGAAGCACGCCCGCGCCCATCTTCTCGAGCTCCTCGTCGGAGACGTTGGACGAATCGTATTCTGCTTTCTGATATTCGCGCGTGAACTGATTGCGGATCGAGCGCACGGGATGACCGAGGCGCTTGCCGGTGACGACGGAGTCGATGTCCTTTGCCTTGAGCACCTTGTCCTTGTACGCCTGAGAGATCGTGCATTCCTCGGCGACGAGGAAGCGCGTGCCGACCTGAACTCCGACCGCGCCGAGCATGAACGCCGCCGCGACCTGTCTGCCGTCGGCGATTCCGCCCGCTGCGATGACGGGGATCGAGACCGCGTCGACGACCTGGGGAACGAGCGCCATCGTGGTGAGCTCGCCTACGTGGCCGCCGCTCTCGCCGCCCTCGGCGATGAGCGCGAACGCGCCCTGCTTCTCCATCTTGCGCGCAAGCGCGACGCTGGGCACAACGGGGATCACCTTGATCCCTGCCTCGAGCCACTTAGCCATATATTTGCCGGGATTGCCCGCGCCGGTGGTGACGACGGGTATCTTTTCCTCGATCACGACGTCGGCGACCTCGTCGGCGAAGGGGCTCATCAGCATGATGTTCACGCCGAAGGGCTTATCGGTGAGCTCCTTGCATTTTCTTATCTCCTCGCGGAGCTGTTCGCCGTTCGAGTTCATGGCGGCGATCAGTCCGAGACCGCCCGCGTTCGACACGCCCGCGGCAAGCGAGGCGTCGGCTACCCATGCCATTCCGCCCTGGAAGATGGGAAATTCCAGACCGAGCGACTGATCTATTACGGTAGAAATCATTTTGTTCTCTCCTTTGTGCAGTTTGTCGATATTTCAACAAAGAAATTGTAAAATCATCACAATAAACAAGTTTTCACAATCTCAATGCCGTCAGATTTGCAAACTACGGCATTATTAACACTATGATACCGCAAAAAGGCAGAAATGTCAATCGGATAATTGCTTCTATTTGTCTGAATAGCAGGCGCATTTTTTGTATAAGGGAGCCGCATCGGGGCGCGGCTTCACGAGCAGTAGTCCTCGAGCAGCCTGCGCAGCTCGTCCTCGCCCTCGATTTCTATCCCGCGGCGGATGGCGGCGCGGTCGGCGCGCGGCAGCGAGCTGACCACGGTCTCGGTCACCAGAAACGGCTCGCCCTCTCCGCTTCGGTACACCGCGAGCCTGCCCCTTTCCTCGGTGAGATAAAACCGCTTTACCTCCCGGGTCGCGGCTTGGGAGGCGGGCGCTGCGGCGGGACGCGGAGCGGCGAGCGAATTGATAAGCGTGCAGCCGATGAGTATCATTCCCGTGATCAGGATCAGTTTTTTCATAAGCGACGTCCTTTCGTTTGATTTATGGGCGTTCGGCGAGTGCCGACGCTGTAATTATTCACCTTTTTTCATAAAATATGTTTGCGGCGGCATGATTTTTTCTATTAAAAAAATTGTCAGGGAACTTTATTTTTTCGAGCGAAAGTGTTATAATAAACAATACGAATGCATTATTGTACGTAGAATCGGCGCGATCCGGTTCAAAAAAACCGAAAACGGAATGTATGCGTAAAGAGGAATGTATATGCGTAACAGAAAGAAACGTGAAACGGATATCAGCACCTACACCGACAAGCTGCCGGATCTCGGGCTGAATACCTCGAAGTCCGAGAGCACCGCCAAGCGCGTGCTCAAGGGCATTGCCAAGGCGATGCTCACGGTCATGGCTGTGCTGATCGTCGCCGGTATCATGGCGGGCGTGTCGCTCGGCATCTATATCATCACCCTCGCCTCGGAGCCTACGGGCATCGACCTAAAGGCGAAGTCAATGAACCAGACCAGCCGCATTTTCGTCAAGGACGAGAGCACCGGCAACTTCACCGAGCGGCGCAAGCTCTACAGCACCGAGAACAGGATCTGGGTCAGCTATCAGGATATACCCGATTACATGAAGGAAGCTCAGGTCGCGATCGAGGACAAGCGCTTCTACGACCACAGCGGAGTAGACTGGCAGCGAACCCTTTCGGCTGTGGCGACCCTTGCCACCGGCGGCGATTCCTACGGCGGCTCCACGATCACCCAGCAGCTCATCAAGAACGTCACCGACGACAACGAGGTTTCGATCAACCGTAAGCTGCGCGAGATCTGCAAGGCGCTCAAGCTTGAGAAGGAATACACAAAGGAGCAGATACTCGAGGCGTACCTCAACGTCGTAAACTTCGGCAACAACTGCCAGGGAGTCGAGGCGGCGGCTCAGCTCTACTTCGGCAAGAGCATCAAGGACTGCTCGCTCGCCGAGTGCGCCGCGATAGCGGGCATCACCCAGAACCCGTCGCGCTGGAACCCTTTGATTTATCCCGAATATAATAAGGAGCGGCGCGAGCTCATCCTCGCCGAGATGCTCGAGCAGGGCAAGATCACCCAAGCCGAGTACGATCAGGCGATGGCGGAATCCGCGAACATGACCTTTGTCGGCTTCACCAACAACACCGACGAGGACGAAGATGACGACGACGTACAGAACTGGTACTACGACCAGATGTTCTTCGACCTCAGGCGCGACCTCGCCAAGCTCTACAACATCAACGAAAACGCCGCCTCGGATAAGATCTACACCGAGGGTCTGAAAATATACTGCGCCATGGACGAGACCATGCAGGAATACATCGAGCAGCAGGCGCTCGCCATTGACCGCACCTACGACCCCGACATCCAGATCGGCTCCGTGCTGATGGGCTTTGACGGCAGGGTCATCGCCACCGTAGGCAGCTCGCGCAGAAAGACCGGCGACCTCGAATGGGACCGCACCACTCACTCCGTGCTGCAGCCCGGTTCGTCGATCAAGCCCGTGTTCGTCTATCCGCTGGCTATCGAAAGCAAGCAGCTCTATTTCTCCTCGATGGTGCTCGACGAGCCTATCGAGAAATATGAGTACGACGCTTCCTCGCAGACCTATATCTCGGGTCCCAAGAACGCCTACGGCTCCTACTTCGGCAATATGTGCCTGCCCGACGCCATCGAGTACTCCTCGAACGCCGTCGCGGTCCAGGTGCTAAAGCTGATCGGCGGCCCCGACGTCGCCTATGAGCAGGCGCTCACCAAGATGGGCTTCTCGCACCTTGCCGAGGAGGATTCCTACCAGATCGGTTCGCTGTCCATCGGCGGTATGACCGGAGGCGTGACCGTCCGCGAGATGGCGGCGGCTTACACCTACATGGGCAACGGCGGTCTGCACTACGATCCGTATACCTATTATTATGTTACCGACTCCGAGGACAACATCATCATAGACAACCGCGACGCGGTGCCTAAGCAGGCTTACTCAGCCGAGACTGCGGGCATAATGAACCGTCTGCTCAGCTACAACGTGTCGAACAGCGTCCATACCCGCGCGATGTACGCCCAGATCCCCGGCTGGGACATCGTGGGCAAGACCGGTACCACCGACGAAGACAAGGACTGCTGGTTCTGCGGAATGTCTCCCTACGCGGTCATGGCTACCTGGACGGGCTACGACATCCCCCAGTCGATCAACGACACCACGCGCTCGGCGCTGTTCTTCAGCAACGTGATGGGCAAGTACCTCGAGGGCAAGGAGAGCAAGGCGTACAACCTGTCTCCCAAGCTCATCGCGGCGTCCTATAACCCGCTGACGGGACTCATCGTCTCGACGGAATACGTCGAGGGCAAATACGTCGGCTACTACACCGAGGATAATATGCCGTCCTTCGGCTCGGCTTACTGGGAGCCCGACACTCCCGGCGGCGAGGAGTCCGGCGGCGAGGAATCCGGCGGCGAGGAATCCGGCGGCGGCGAGGAATCCGGCGGCGAAGAATCCGGCGGGGGAGAGGAATCCGGCGGAGGAGAGGAATCCGGCGGAGGCGAGTCCTCCGAGGGAGGCGGCGAGTCCTCCGAGGGAGGCGGCGAGTCCTCCTCCGGCGGAGGCGAATCGCACCACGGCGAATAATCAGTTTATTATCGGCATTTATATAAAAATGACGGATATGTAAGGAGAGAAGAAATGGTATCAGTAGCAATCATGGGACACGGCGTCGTCGGTTCGGGCGTAGCCGAGATCCTGCTGACACACAAGCAGAAGCTCTTTGCCGGCTTGGGCGAGGAGATACACATCAAAAAGATACTTGATCTGCGCGAGTTCCCCGACAGCCCCGTTGCGGAGCGCTTCACCAAGGACTTTGAAGAGATCATCAGCGACCGCGAGATACGCATCGTCGCCGAGGTGATGGGAGGACTTCATCCCGCTTATGAGTACACCAAGCGCTGCCTGAAGGCGGGCAAGAGCGTTGTCACCTCGAACAAGGAGCTCGTCGCGGCATACGGCGCCGAGCTGCTCGAGATCGCCAAGGAGGAGAACGTGAACTATCTCTTCGAGGCGAGCGTGGGCGGCGGCATCCCCATTATCCGACCCATGAACCAGTGCCTCGTCGCAAATATCGTCAACGAGGTAGCGGGTATCCTCAACGGCACCACCAACTTCATCCTCACAAAGATGATCGAGGACGGGATGCAGTTTGACGATGCCCTCAAAATGGCTCAGGATCTCGGCTTTGCCGAGCGCAATCCCGAGGCGGATATCGAGGGTCACGACGCCTGCCGCAAGATATGCATCTTAGCTTCGCTGGCGTTCGGACGTCATTTTTATCCCGATTCCGTACATACCGAGGGCATAACCAAGATCACCCTTGAGGATGTGAAGTACGCCGAGAACTTCGGCTATGTAATCAAGCTCATCGGCAAGGTCAAGCGCCGCAGCGACGGCATGATCGACATCATCGTGGCTCCCATGCTCGTTCCCTTCAAGAGCCAGCTCGCAAGCATCGACAACGAGTTCAACGGCATCATGGTTCGCGGCGACTGCACGGGCGACGTGGTGTTCTACGGCAAGGGCGCCGGAAAGCTGCCCACAGCCAGCGCCGTGGTCGCCGATATCGTAGACTGCTGCAACCACCTCAAGCAGAGGCGCTTCCTCTACTGGGCTGACAGCAAGGAGAGCAACATCGTCGATTACAAAGAATCCGTCTGGAGGATGTTCGCCCGCGTTACCGGCGAGGGCGCTGAGCAGAAGTCGCGCGAGGTGTTCGGCAATATCAATGTCAACACCAAGAACGGCACAAAACGCATCGCCTTCCTGACCGAGTCCATGACCTACGGCGATTTCCTCGACAAGGCAGCTCAGCTCGAGAGCAAGGGCGTAAAGGTCTGCTCAATGATCCGCATAGGAGAATTGTGATATTAGGTATTAGGAATTAGGATTTAGGAATTAGGTTTTAGGAATTAGGATTTAGGAATTAGGTTTTAGGAATTAGGATTTAGGAATTAGGATTTAGGAATTAGGTTTTAGGAATTAGGTTTTAGGAATTAGGTTTTAGGTTTTAGGTTTTAGGAATTAGGAATTAGGTTTTAGGATTTAGATATTAGGAATTAGGATTTAGATATTAGGTATTATATTTGAACAGCTTCTGTTTATTATTCCTAACCCCTAACCCCTAATCCCTAACCCCTAACAGCCTAACCGCTATCCACTTATAAAGGAGTAAAGCACATATGAGTTTAATCGTTCAGAAATTCGGCGGTTCGTCCGTGGCGGACGCAGAGCGCGTGATGAATGTCGCGCGCATCGTAACCGACACCTTCAAGCAGGGCAACGACGTTGTCGTCGTAGTCTCGGCTCAGGGCGACACCACCGACGACCTGATCGCCAAGGCTGAAGAGATCAACCCCAACGCCTCAAAGCGCGAGAAGGATATGCTTCTCGCGGCGGGCGAGCAGATCTCGATCTCGCTTCTCGCAATGGCGATCGAAAAGCTCGGCTATCACGCCACCTCTCTTCTCGGCTGGCAGGCAGGCTTCCAGACCTCCTCGGCGCACACCAGCGCGCGCATCAAGCGCGTTGATCCCTCGCGTATCCGCGCGGCGATCGACCGTAACAACATTGTCGTTGTGGCAGGCTTCCAGGGACTTTCGCGCTTCGGCGACGTGACCACCCTCGGACGCGGCGGCTCCGACACCAGCGCGGTCGCTATCGCGGCGGCGATGCACGCCGACCTCTGCCAGATCTACACCGACGTAGAGGGCGTATACACCGCGGATCCCCGCAAGGTACCCGAAGCCAAGAAGCTCAAGGAGATTTCCTACGACGAAATGCTCGAGCTTGCCACCCTCGGCGCTCAGGTACTCAACAACCGCTCGGTTGAAATGGCTAAAAAGTATAATATTGAGCTTGAGGTGCTTTCTTCTCTCACCAAGGCGCCCGGTACAATTGTAAAGGAGAAACCGAAAATGGAAAAAATGTTAATCAGCGGCGTTGCAAAGGATACGGATGTAACCAGGATCTCTGTTATGGGCGTACCCAATGTTCCGGGTCTTGCTTTCAAGATGTTCTCAAAGCTTTCCGCAAAGGGCATCAATGTCGACATCATCCTCCAGTCCATCGGCCACGACGGACTCAAGGACATCAGCTTCACGGTAGCCAAGTCCAGAGGTCAGGAGGCGGTCGACTGCCTGCAGGACTACATGGAGAACCTCGGCGCCAAGGAAGTGCTCTATGACGACAAGGTCGCTAAGATCTCGATCGTCGGCGCGGGCATGGAGAGCCACGCCGGTGTTGCCGCCAAGATGTTCGAGGCGCTCTACGACGCTCAGATCAACATCCAGATGATCAGCACCAGCGAGATCAAGGTCTCCGTTCTCATCGACGAGAAGGACGCCGACAAGGCGGTCAAGGCTATCCATGACAAGTTCTTTGACTGATTTATGCAATATTGATTTATGCAAACAAAAAAACCTGTGTCCGATCACACAGGTTTTTTGTTTTTTTATACATGGGGGAGAGCCTATTTTTTTGATTTTTTCAGAGCATACCAAACCGACACGGCAATAAATCCGAGCAGAGCTCCTGCTCCGGCTGAAATCAGTACGGAGGGCAGAACAAAGGGGCGGTATCTGTTTGTCGTGAACTTGGGGGAATCAATACAAAACGCGCGTCCGTAGTTATAATAATATCCAAACAGATCTACGGAATACTTTTGGATCTGAGTTGCGCATGAATATGCGTCGTGCGGCGAATCGGCGATGACCTTTATCTGAATGAGCTCAGTATCCTCGAGCACGCTGACCTCCATTTTGGCGCCGTTTTCCAAAAGACCGTTTATCTTATCGCTGCGTTCCAGAATGACTGCAAAGGTTTTGATGAGCTGTTTGTTTTCGTTATTACCCGAGATCGGAGCGAGCTGGTCGTCGGAGCGGTTCGATTCACTGCTCACAAGAATAGTGAAGCTCGACAAATAGCCCGCAGGAACGATAAACCGCGCGACTAAAAAGCCACAGCCCGCAAAGACCAGCGCGGCAAGAAGAACTATCCAACACCTTTTCAGAAAAAACAGCCCGAATGGATCGGATTTTTTTGCCTTTTGCTCAAATCCCTGACCGGGTGCGGGCGCGCCGTTTTGATTGTAATATGAACTGTAATACTGATCCATGCCGATACTCCTTTCGAATCGTTCTGCTGTTACAAAATAATATATCATTTTTCGATATCAAAGTCAATACGTGCAGTTGACTCTCTGTCATCCTCGCTTTTAAGTATATCTTTCACCAAACACTTGCACATTTTTCCGTTTAGTGCTACAATATACAATGCATAATTATTTTTTGAAAAAGAGGTTATTTTATGGAGTATCAATTTTCCGACCGCGTGTCGACCCTGAAGCCCAGCGCGATACGCGAGATCTTCAAGTATGCCGCCGACCCCGAGGTGGTCTCGCTTTCGGCAGGCAATCCCTCTCCCGACGCATTCCCGGCTAAGGAGATCGCCGAGATTTCCGAGCGCATCCTGCGCGAGAACCCCATTTCGGTGCTGCAGTACAGCGTTACCGAGGGCTACACTCCGCTCAGACAGCATATGCTCGACTACATGAAGCGCGAGCATAACACGGGAAGCGACGGCGACGATATCCTGATCACCACCGGCGCTCAGCAGATCATGGATCTCTGCTCCAAGGCGCTCGTCAACGAGGGCGACGTTGTGATCTGCGAGGCTCCGTCCTTCATCGGCTCGCTCAACACCTTCCGCAGCTACAACGCGAAGCTCGTGGGCGTTACCGTCGAGCCCGACGGCATGAGCACCGACGAGCTCGAGCAGGCGCTCAAGGCGAACCCCAACGCCAAGCTGATCTACACCATCCCCAACTTCCAGAACCCCTCGGGCGTCACCATGAGCCTCGAGAAGCGCAAAAAGGTTTATGAGCTCGCGGTGAAGTACGGCGTGCTCATCATCGAGGACAACCCCTACGGCGACCTTCGCTACAGCGGAGAGAATCTGCCCAACATCAAGAGCTTTGACACCGAGGGCGCGGTCATCTACGCCGGCTCCTTCTCAAAGGTCATCTCGCCCGGTATGCGCGTAGCCTACACCATCGCGCCCAAGCCCATCTTCCAGAAGCTTGTGGTCTGCAAGCAGGGCAACGACGTCCACACCAACATCTGGTCGCAGGTCGTCTGCGACGAGTTCATCACCAAGTACGATTTCAACGCGCACCTTCAGAGACTGCGCGAGATATACACCAAAAAAGCCGAATTCTGCATGGAGCTGCTCGACAAATACTGCGCGCCCGCGATCACCTATCACAGGATCGACGGCGGACTGTTCATCTGGTGCGACCTGCCCGAGGACGTCGATATGCCTCAGTTCTGCAAGACCGCGGTGCTCAACAAGGTCTGCGTCGTTCCCGGCAACGCCTTCCTCACCGACGAGAACGAGACCTGCCACAGCTTCCGCATCAATTTCTCGACGCCCACCGACGAACAGCTCGAAAAGGGTATCAGGATCTTGGGAAGGCTTGCGAACTTATCGGGCAGATTTGAGGACGAGGACAACATCAATCACGATCAAGAGCTATATGCCGAATTAACAGGCAAAAACTGACAGGAGAACCGAAAATGGAAGCTACAGAGAAAAAAGAAGTCGTATTCAGCGCGATCCAGCCCAGCGGCACGATCACCCTCGGAAATTACCTCGGAGCCGTGCGCAACTGGGTCAAAATGCAGGATGAATACAACTGCATCTATGCGCTCGCCGACCTGCACACGATAACCGTTAGGCAGGAGCCCGCGAAAATGCGCAAAAATATAATCGACGCCTACGCCTCGATCATGGCGTGCGGAGTCGACGTCGAAAAAAGCATATTCTTCATCCAGAGCCACGTCCACACCCACGCCGAGCTCGCATGGGTGCTCAACTGCTACACCCAGTTCGGCGAGCTCTCGCGCATGACCCAGTTCAAGGACAAGAGCGCCAAGCACGCGGACAACATCAACGCGGGACTTTTCACCTATCCGGTGCTGATGGCGGGCGATATCCTGCTCTATCAGGCGGACAAGGTGCCGGTCGGCGCCGATCAGAAGCAGCACATCGAGCTTGCGCGCGACATCGCCGCCCGCTTCAACGGACTCTACGGCGACGTGTTCAAGGTGCCCGAGGGCTTCATCCCCAAGAACGGAGCCAGGGTAATGAGCCTGCAGAACCCGCTCAACAAGATGAGCAAGTCCGACGAGAACGTCAACGGCTGCGTCCATCTGCTCGACGACCCCGACACGATCATGCGCAAGTTCAAGCGCGCGGTGACCGACAGCGAGGCGTGCGTGCGCTATGCCGACGGCAAGGACGGCGTGAACAACCTGATGACGATCTACAGCTCTGTCACCGGACTGAGCTTCGAGCAGATCGAGCGTGACTTTGAGGGCAAGGGCTACGGCGATTTCAAGGCGGCGGTCGGCGAGGCTGTCGTCGAGGAGCTGCGCCCCATCAGAGAACGCTATGAAAAGCTCGTCAAGGACAAGGCTTACCTTGAGAGCTGCTATCGCGCCGCAGACGAGATCGCGCTGAAGATCAGTAGCCGCACCCTCGGCAAGGCGATGAAAAAGGTCGGCTTTGTTCGCTGAGGTGTGTAATGACTAAGGTAGAAGGAAAAATTTTTGATTTTGTGAAAAAGCACCTTCCGCTGATCATGCTGATCACGGTCACGGTGCTCGGGCTGTTCATCCGCTGGAAGGGAATGGATTTCCAAAGCGACGACTTCAGGGATTTCCTCAGCGCCTGGTGGAACCGGATAGAGCAGGGGGGAATAGAGAGCCTGTCCTATCAGGTGGGCAACTACAATATCCCGTATCAGATAATCATCTATATTCTGACGCTGCTGCCGTTTCAGGCGATGACCGCATACAAGCTGCTGTCGATCTTCTTCGATATCGTGCTCGCGGTCGGCGCGATGCTCGTTGTCAGCGAGGCGGTCAAAAAGCCGATCCTCAGCTTCAAGCCCGTTTTGGCTTACAGCCTGGTGTTCTGCTCGATAACGGTGATATTCAATTCGGCGTTCTGGGCTCAGTGCGACTGTATGTACGTCGCCTTCATCCTGCTTGCGATCTATGCCGAGATGAAGGGGAAGCATATCCCGGCGTTCATTTTCCTCGGCGTTTCGCTCGCGTTCAAGCTCCAGGTAGTGTTCATCCTGCCCGTTTTTGTATACTATTATATTTCCTCGCGCAGGGTGTCGATACTGCACTTCCTGCTGATTCCGGCGACCGATATCGTGATGTGCCTGCCGGCGGTGTTCATGGGAAGAAGCTTTATTGATATCTTCAAGATATACGTCGACCAGACCGACTACGGCAAGCTGATCCAGATGAACTGCCCCAATTTCTACGCCTTCATGTGCAACGGCTTCGACATGAGCAACTACTACCTGTTCAAGCCGATCTCCATCGGGCTGACGGCGCTTGTGCTCGGACTCGGACTCTTCCTGATCCTGTACAAGAGGGTAGACCTGACGGACAGCGAAAACTTCCTGCTCACCGCGTCGTGGACGGCGTTCACCTGCATAATGCTGCTGTCGTCCATGCACGAGCGCTACGGCTATCTGCTCGATATCCTGCTCATCCTCTACGTGCTGGCCTCAAAAAAGCACTTCGCCATAGCGGTGATCGCGAATCTGGTCAGCCTGCGCGGCTACTGCTACTATCTCTTCGGAAACTACGAATCGCTCACGCTGCAGTGGACTGCGGTGATCTATGTGGGACTGTACGCCTACACCACCTTTGTTTTCGTAAGGGACGTCGCCGTCAGAGGCAAAAAGCAGGAGAAAACGCCCGATCTGAAAACCCAAAAAGCATAAAATTGTTTAAAACACGATCCGCCGCGAGGAGCACAGCCTCACGGCGGATTTTTCGGCTTATTGAGCATCGGCATTGATGACTGCAAGCAAAACGTGCCTCCGTCACACCCCGTCGTCCGCTTGCTTACTGAAAGGATTAAATGCAGGTTTTCCCTACAGTATTGAACCCGCACAAAAACGGAATCCTTTTATTGACTTTGTATATTATTGCGGGTATAATATTGCTAAAGAGCACCTCTAAACAAACATGAAAGGATGGTTTTATGAGCAATCGAGATATTGCATTAGGCGTTGTCAGGGAAATGACCGATGAACAGATCGATGCCTTTTTGAGTCTGTTTGTCAATGAGGATTTGATTGCAAGACTCGAAGCCGAGAGCATTGCAAATGACCCGGAATCTCCGACCTTTGATACAGTTGATGAATTAATGAGGGATCTGCTGGATGAGTAAGTATAGGATCAAGCGCACTTCCGTGTTCAAAAAGGATTTCAAAAACGCCGTTAAATCGGGACTTGATATCCGTGCATTTGAAGATGTAGTCGGGCTCCTTCAAAGAGGGGAAGAGTTGCCGGCAAAGCATAAAGACCATAAGCTGACCGGTAATTGGAGCGGATATCGTGACTGCCACATCACACCGGATTGGGTGCTGATTTATCAGTACAAAGAGAATGAATTGATTTTAGTTTTAGCCCGGACAGGCTCACACAGCAAGCTTAAATTGACATAATTAAAAAGAACAGACACCTTTGGGCGTCTGTTCTTTTTAATGGCGAGGATGACGTATGTTTCATCTTCCGAAAACTTCTGCCTCGCCTGATGTGTCCACTTGCTGTCGTCAGACTTACTTCTGCGCTCTCGCTAAAAACGTGCCACCGGCACGTTTTCTTAACGCTCGCCGTCACACCCCGTCATCCGCTTGCTTGTTTACTGAATAAAAATAATGGACACCCTTTAGGGTGTCCATTATTTTTATTGGAGCGGATGACGGGGCTCGAACCCGCTACCTCCACCTTGGCAAGGTGGCGCTCTACCAGATGAGCTACATCCGCATATTAATGGTGCCTCCGGACGGAATCGAACCATCGACACGGGGATTTTCAGTCCCCTGCTCTACCGACTGAGCTACAGAGGCATAATTGGCGACCCGGAACGGGCTCGAACCGTCGACCTCTAGCGTGACAGGCTAGCGTTCTAACCAACTGAACTACCGGGCCATACTTGGTGGGAACAATAGGGCTCGAACCTATGACCCTCTGCTTGTAAGGCAGATGCTCTCCCAGCTGAGCTATGCTCCCAATTGTGCCTAAGTCGCCTTGTCGCTTTCAGCGTTTCGCCGTATCTCTCAGCGACAGTTAATATCTTATCACGAACCGCGGAAAATGTCAAGACTTATTTTTAAAAAAATCAAAAAAAGTTTTATCCGAATATCCGCACACCTTGTTGACTGCAAAAGCCGCTTCGTGATATCATAATAAAAAAGAGAGGGGGAGGGGCAAGTGAAATTATCCGGGCTGTTCAATAGGCTAATGTCGCGGATATATCCTCCGCGCTGTCCGTACTGCGACGGCGTAATTTCAGAGGATCGGCTGAGCTGCGACGAATGCGCCAAAAAGCTCGAGGTGTTGCCGGTGTGCTCCTATGCAATGGGAGGCGTGCCGTGCCTGTCTCCGTTCCCGTACGATCCGCCCTATTCCGACGCGGTCAAGCGGATGAAGTTTCACCGCCGCCCGTCATATGCCCCGAGGCTGGCGGCTCAGATGGCGCTGATAATTGCCGAGAGGGAAAAGACGGATTTCGACGTCATCACCTGCGTGCCCGTGCACCCCAAGCGAATACGCCGCCGCGGCTTCAATCAGGCGGAGCTGCTCGCGCGCGAGCTCGCCTCTCTGACCGAGGTCCCGTATGAGCCGATGCTGCGCAAGACCCGCGACAATCCGCCCCAGCACAAAATGAACGGCTTTCCCGAGAAGATCAAAAACGTTCGCGGTCTGTTCAAGGTCGAGGGCAGCGCTCCGCGCGGCAGGCGCGTGCTGATCGTCGACGACGTCATCACCTCGGGCGCGACCCTCGGAGCCTGCGCGAGGGCGCTGAAAAACAGCGGCGCTTCCGCCGTTTCCTGCGTGACCGTCTGCGGACAGCGGAACAAATAATTGATAATATTATGACAACAAAAAAAGGCAATACCGCTCACACTTATCATGCGGTATTGCCTTTAAAATGTATCAGCACAAGCTCGCGCGGATTATTCAGGCGCGGCATCGCGGCGGTATTTGAGCAGCCGCGCGAGACCGCAAGCCTGCCGTCATACAGTCCGCCGCCGTATTTTGGGAACAGCCCGCCGCCGGGCGAGAAGATCGCCTTGTCAAACAGCCTGATCTGTCCGCCGTGGGTGTGACCTGCGAGCACCAGATCAAATGCCTCGTCGTCTATCAGCTCGTCGTAGTATTCGGGGTGATGGCAGAGCAAAAGCTTGCAGCCGTCCTTTTTTGAGAAGCGGTCGAGCCACTCACGGTCGTAGACCGAGGACAGACCTCCGAGCCTCAGCCGCTGACCCTTGATCACAAGCTCCGTGTCGGCGTTGTCGAGCAGCGTGACGCCGAGCTCGCGTAGCTTCTGCCTGTAATCGTCCGGAAAGCTCTCCTCGTGGTTCCCGAGGCTCATGAACACGGGCGCGAGTCGTGCCGACCTGCGGAGGAAATCAAAGGCGAACTCGGGGTCATTGGGGTTGTTACGCCCGAAAACACGGTTGAGCGAGTGGTTGAGGTAAAAGCCTGCGCCGATGAGGAAGCGCTTGAACGCATTGTAGCGGATCGTCCGGTAGGTCTTTTCGCCCTTTTCCGCGTAGGATTCAAGGGTATCGCCCGCGACCGCGATAAGGTCGGGCTTTGCCCGTCTGAGCAGTCTGAGAATATCGGGCGCGCGGCGCTCATGAAGATCGGTCACCAGCGCGATCTCAAGCCCTCGCGTCAGCTTGGGCGAGAAAACGGTGTATTCGGTTAAGACTGCCGGCTTAGCCATTCAGCTTCATCCTTTCAGAGATTTTTGGCGCCGCTTCCTGAAAAACAGGCTCAGCCTCAGCGACAGCGCGCCCAGCAGCGCGCCGAAGGAATTGGTGAGCACGTCGTCCGTTTCAAACGTGCCAAGCAAAAATAAGAGCTGGCAGCATTCGATAGTGAGCGACAGAGCTGCTGCTGCGGCGACCGTGATCGGCAGCCGGTGCTTTAGTCTGTCGGGCAGGATGAACGGCAGCGTCATGCCGAAGGGAACGAACAGAAATACGTTCATCAGCGCCGAACGCAGCATCTCGCGGTTTTCTGTTGCCCGATAAAAGGTAGACAGCGGCATGAAAACCGGGACATACTCATCGCTCGGCACGCGCCCGAAAAGCGTTATCCACAGCGTGAACAACAGCGAGAATGACAGGATACAGAGCGAAACAACTTTCAACGCCTTTTTGGGCAGCAGCGAGGATATCAGCGCCCAGAGCGGTACAGCGACCGCAATCATTATCAGCACGTTCTGGAGCGGCTGTGTGTAGACCGCATGAAATAACCGATGGAACATCCTTTGAACACGCGCGAATCAGCGCGCCCTTTCTTTAAGATCGTCGTTTTGCGAGCATTTCGCGTTCTGCGGACAGCTCGCGGTGAAGCTCGCAGGAGGTAAAGCCTACGTTGGTCTGAGTGCGCACCGCCTTGAGCGCGACCTGCGCCTTCTGCCTTTTGAGCTGGTTCAGGAAAATATCGAGCATCGCGCCTCGAAAGTCGGCGAGATAGAGCATCTCGTCGTCAAAATCCTCTGCGACGGCGACGCCCTCGTCGGAGGACTCGCCGAGCAGAGCGCCGAGCTTTTTGCCGTAATCCTCCTTTTGAACCTCCCGGGCGGAGATATTGAGCTTGCGGCAAAGCAGCTTGATCTTGATCGCCTTGTCGCCAGCTATATTGTACATTAGCACCTCGGTCATTATTCTCACCGCCTGTATCAACTATATTCAATATTGCCATTATAAAACATTTTAACGGGAATATCAAGCGAAATAATGAACCGATGTTATAAATATAAGCATTTTCGGGCGCGAAAGGATTTGCTTTTCGGGACGGTATGTGTTATAATAAAGGATAACCGACAAGAAAAGAGTGAATAGCTTGAGAAAACAGAGAACTGTTGTCAAGGTCGGCACCTCGACCCTGACCTATGACAACGGAAAAATAAACTACCGCAGGATAGAGGCGCTGTGCAAGGTGCTCGCCGATCTTCAGAACAGCGGCGAGGAGGTCATGCTCGTGTCCTCCGGCGCTATCGGCGTGGGCATGGGAAAAACAGGGCTTGAGCGCCGCCCTTCCGAGACCCGAAAAAAGCAGGCGCTCGCGGCGATAGGACAGTGCGAGCTGATGTTCATGTACGACAAGATCTTCGGCGAGTACAATCACTCCGTAGCTCAGATATTGCTGACCGCGGATGCCGTCGAGACCGAGCGCAAGCGCGAGAACATCCTCAATACCATAGACGAGCTGCTCTCGATGGGCATTATCCCCATAATAAACGAAAACGACACAGTTGCCACCGACGAGCTCGACGGAAACAACTTCGGCGACAACGATATGCTCTCGGCGATCGTCGCGCGCATAGTCGCCGCCGACAGGCTGATCATCCTCACGGACATCGACGGGCTTTACACCTCGAATCCGCGCAGCAATCCCAACGCCGAGAAGATATCGGTGGTTCGCAAGATCAACGGCGAGATCATGGAGATGGCGGCAGGCTCGGGCTCAAACCGCGGTACCGGCGGAATGATAACCAAGCTCCACGCCGCCGATTACGCCACAAAGCGCGGCATCCAGGTTCACGTGGTGAGCGGAGACACGCCCTCGACGCTGTACAAGGTATTTGACGGCGAGCAGGTGGGAACGGTTTTTCTGGCGCAGGAGTAATGACAATCCTGATTATTAATGGATAATTGAAAATGGAAAATGGAAAATTGAGGGCGGTACACCTGCACCCGATTTATAATGCTGTGTGCTTTGTACGGGTTCTTCAATTTTCAACTTTCAACTATCAACTCTCAACTCAATTCAAAAAAGGCAGGAGCAGAAATGCCTCTGTAATACATACATTTGGAGGAAAACGCAATGACTGTAATTGAACAGATGGGCGCAGCCGCAAAGCAGGCGGCGCGCGTACTGATGAACGCGGGAGCCAAAAAGGACGAGGCGCTTTACGCCATCGCGGAGGCTCTGCGCGCAAACAGCGGCGCGATCATCGCCGCAAACGCCGTCGACATGGAAAACGGCAGAGCCGCCGGACTTTCCAACGCGCTCTTAGACCGACTCAAGCTCGACGAAGCCCGCATCGAGGGCATGGCAAAGGGCGTAGCCGACGTAGCCGCGTTCGCCGATCCCATCGGCAGAGTCCTCGACGGCAGAACGCTCAAAAACGGGCTGAAGATCGAAAAGGTCACCGTTCCGATGGGCGTTATCGGCATTATATTTGAAGCGCGCCCCAATGTGACCTCCGACGCTGCGGCGCTCTGCCTCAAGGCAGGCAGCGCGGTGATCCTGCGCGGCGGCAAGGAAGCCATCAACTCCAACCGCGCGGTCGCCGAGATCATGCGCGACGCCATCGAGAGCGTAGGTCTGCCGCGCGACTGTGTGGCTCTGGTTCAGGATACGAGCCGCGAGAGCGCGACCGAGCTTATGCAGCTCTCCGACTACCTCGACGTCCTCATTCCCAGAGGCGGCGCAGGACTCATCAGAAGCGTCGTTCAGAATTCCAAGGTACCCGTCATCCAGACCGGCGCAGGCAACTGCCACGTATATGTAGACGAGAGCGCCGACGTCGAAATGGCGAGCGAGATCGTTTTCAACGCCAAGACCTCGCGCCCCTCGGTATGCAACGCCATCGAGACCGTCCTGGTTCACAAAGGCATAGCCGAAAAGGCGCTGCCCGAGATGAAAAAGGCGCTCGATACCATGAACGTCGAGCTCCGCGGCTGCGAAAAGACCCGCGAGATACTCGGCGACTGCGTAAAGCCCGCCACCGAGGAGGACTATTACAAGGAGTACGGAGACTACATCCTCGCCGTCAGGGTCGTCGATTCGCTCGAGGAAGCGCTCGACCATATTGCGAAATACAGCACTGGTCACAGCGAGGCGATAGTCACCTCGGACTACGCGGCGGCTGACCGCTTCACCTCCGGAGTGGATTCGGCGGCGGTATATGTGAACGCCTCCACGCGCTTCACCGACGGCGGCGAGTTCGGACTCGGAGCCGAGATCGGCATCTCGACCCAAAAGCTCCACGCCAGAGGTCCCATGGGTCTCAACGAGCTCTGCTCTGGCAAGTATATAATCCGAGGCAACGGACAGGTAAGAGGTTAACGGCAGGGAAAATGAAGAATGAAGAGAACGTTGAATAAACGTATGGCTTACGGTAATCAATATCGGACGCGAAAACAACGTCGGTTCCGGGTCGGTCGAGACCGACTCCTACAATTCTTCTCCTAATTCTCGCTTCTCACTTCTCACTTCTCACACCAACAAATACACAAGCACCATCAGCACCGACGGGTCGGCGTTGTCCTCCATCAGTATCAGCAGGAGCATCAGGATGATGCTGCGCTCCTTGTCCTTGAAGAGGAGCTCGAGCAAGCCCGGCTGTTTTTCGGGAGGCTTCGGTTCGGGCTTTGGATTCGGTTCCGGTTTGGGCTCCGGCTTAGGTTCCGGCTCCGGCTTGGGTTCGGGCTTGGGCGTTGTTTTGCGCCTTGATCCCGAACGGTTATTCAGCAGTCCCGCGCGTTCAAGCGCTTCTTCCTCAAAGCTTGCCACCCAGCCGTCGCCTCCCTTTGGTCATATCAAAACAAGCCGCTGTCCTTTATCAGCGGTATCATCTTAACAAGCCTCATCAGCCTTTTTGCCTGATCGAGCCGTTCGAGCCGCTCCTGACCCAAGAACGGGCGCAGCGCGTCCAGCAGGCGGCTGAGCTCGTCGTCGCCGCCCATCTGCCGCATCAGCGGCGCAAGCGAGCCGAGCGCGGTCATCATCTCGTTTCCCGGCTCGGGCTTAGGCGGAGGCGGAGGCTTTGGGCTCGACAGCCCGAGCTGTTCGCCGAGGCTCTGCACCTGCTTCATCGCCTCGGGGTCGCTCAGTATCTGATTGATCGTATCCTGCAGCTCGGACATCAGTCGCCCTCTCTTTTTCGGCTCAGCAGCTTGATCAGCGCCTTAGCCTGCGGGCTGTTCAGCAGCGCCCGCGTCTTTTCGGGATCGGCGAGCACCTCGCGCACCTTATTCGCGCTCTCGGGGTCAGCCCTGCCGAGCATATCGTTAATGTCGCCGCTTTCGGCGTCCTGTCTGAGCTGCCCGGGAGTTGTATTCAATTGCCTTGAGAGCTGTTCGATCAGCTTATCGGCATTATTCATAAAACCACCTCGCCATATTCTATGCGCGGAGAACCGATTTAGAACGGAGTTTTTATGCGAATCTTAGTTGTTTCCGATACTCACGGCGATTTTCACTCGCTCAACCGCGCGGTCAAGGCTCAGCCTACCGCGGAGCTGATAATTCACTGCGGCGACGGAGCGTCCCAGGTCGACGAGCTCAGGATGATGTATCCCGACAAAAAGATAGTCGCCGTGCGCGGCAACTGCGACTGGGGCAGCATGCTGCCGAATTTCGAGGTCGTAGAGTTCGGCGGCAAGACCATCTTTGTGACCCACGGTCACCTGTATAACGTCAAGCTGGTGCTCTATCCGCTGATCTGCGCCGCGCGCGAGAACAAGGCGGATATCGCCCTGTTCGGACACACCCACAGCGCCATGACCGACTACGAGGACGGGCTGACGGTGATGAATCCCGGCTCGTGCCACGGCTACGGCGCCTCCTACGGCTATATCGACATCACCGACCGCGGCGACGTCGTGACGAATATCGTAAAGCTCTGATAGCCGGGAAGAATATAATATGAATTTTACGGACTTTCATTTTGACGAAAACCTTAAAAATAATCTGAGGCGGCTGACGGACTCGGGCAGGCTGCCTCACGCAGTGATAATCGAGAGCCGCTCGGCTCAGGCTGCCGAGGAGCTCGCGCGGTTTTTGACCATGCTCACGGTCTGCACGTCGGACGACGCGCCCTGCGGAGTCTGCCGCGAATGCCTCGCTTCCCACAGCCGCGCGCACGCCGATGTTGTGTGGCTGCAGCCCGAGAATAAATCCAAAACCTACTCGATGGCTCAGATTCGCTCTGTCATCGAGGACGCCTATATCAAGCCGAACGGCAGCGGCGGCAAGGCTTATGTATTTGAAAACGCCGACGAGCGCTTCAAGGAGGACTCCCAGAACGCCTTCCTAAAGCTGCTCGAGGAGCCGCCGAGGGGCGTGCGCTTCATCCTGATCTGCAGGAGCGCGCTCAGCCTGCTCCCGACGGTGCTGTCGCGCTGCACGGTGATCCGCGTCGGCGGCGACGATATCCCCGGGGAAGAGGCGAGGGAAGCCGCCGAGAGGATCGTCAGCGGGATAGTATCCGGCGATGAATACCCTCTGCTGCTCGCGCTCAACGTGCTGACCGACAGGGAAAAGGCGGACGGGGTGTTCGCTGCGCTGAGGCTGATAATGCGCGACGGGATCGCGCTGCTCGCCGGCGCGGAGGCGATATTCGGCGCGGAAAGCGCCAAAGCCTTGGCATCAAGGCTCACAAAATCACAAATTCTCGCCCTGCGCGAGCCTACGGACAGAGCAGCGGCGTTACTCAGGCAAAACGTGAACGCCAACCTGACTGTTACCTGGTTGTGCGGAGAATACAGGAGGATCTCATGGCAGAAGTAATCGGAGTCAGATTCAAGGAGGTGGGCAAGGTTTATTACTTTGACCCGCTCAATTTAAAACTCTCAAAGGGTGACAGCGTGATCGTTGAGACCGCGCGCGGGCTCGAGTGCGGCGAGGTCGCAATGGAGAACAAGACCATCGACGACGAGGAGCTGAACCATCCGCTCAAGCCCCTGATCCGCAAGGCGACCGAGGGCGATCTGAGGCGCGTTGAGGAGAACCGCAAAAAGGAGCAGGACGCGCGCAAGATCTGCGAGCAGAAGATCGCCGCCCACAAGCTCGAGATGAAGCTCGTCAATGTAGAGTACACCTTTGACAACAGCAAGATCATCTTCTATTTCACCGCGGACGGCAGGGTAGATTTCCGCGCGCTGGTAAAGGATCTGGCGAGCGTGTTCCGTACCCGCATCGAGCTGCGCCAGATCGGTGTGCGCGACGAGGCGAAAATGCTCGGAGGTCTCGGCATCTGCGGCAGACCCTTCTGCTGCGGCAGCTTCATGGGCGAATTCATGCCCGTTTCCATTAAAATGGCAAAGGAGCAGGGGCTTTCGCTCTCGCCCGTCAAGATCTCGGGAACCTGCGGAAGGCTGATGTGCTGCCTCAAATATGAGCAGGAGGCGTACACCGACCTGCTGCGCCACACCCCTAAGGTCGGCGCTATCGTCAACACCCCCGACGGCAAGGGCTTGGTGGTCGAGAACAATCTGATCGCGCGGACCCTAAAGGTAAAGCTCGACAGCGCGCCCGACGACGTCGCCCCCAAGACCTTCACGGTAAGACAGTGCAAGCTGATCAAGGACGGCTTCATCAAGCTCGACAAGAAGGATTTGGAAAAGGCTAAGGGTCTGGAATAGGATATAGTTGAAAGTTGAAAATTGAAAATGGAAAATTTCGGTCGGGCAGACGGAATGCATTGATGTTTTGCGTTTTCTGCCCGACCGAGTATTTATAGTTAATGGTTAATGGTTAACAGTTAATAGTTTAGAGCGGGGCACCCGCACCCGATTTGTAATGCTGTGTGTTCGGGGATAAAAATTGGGCTCCCCTTGAGGGGAGCTGTCGCGCGACCGAGCGCGACTGAGGGGTGGGGGAACGGGAACGAGCTTTATCTTTCTGTGATACCGTTTTGCGATGAACGATGTGTTTGTTTTACCGAGCAACGTCGGATTGTTGGGAAAGGGCGGCGCAAGCCACCCCTCAGTCAATCCTTATCGGATTGACAGCTCCCCTCAAGGGGAGCCTTATTTTGGCATAGACGTTTTGCAGAATAATTATCTCACTTTTCGCACGACCGAAACTCAACTCTAAACTCTGATACTCAACAAAAAAGGCCGACTCAATGAGTCAGCCTTTTTACTATTATATCCTTAAATCTGAACCATCAAAAAGCTTTGCGGCTGCATTTTGATCCTGCCGTTCGAGATGACCGCCTCGCCGAGCTTGTACACTACGTCGCCTGCGTATGCGGTTTGCAGCTCTGCCTCTCTGCCGAGGGGGTTGAAGAACATCACAAGGCTGCCTCTGCGGTACGAGAACGGGAGCTGACCCTTGTTCGCCATGAATTCAAGCTCGCCGTTGCCGTGCAGGTCGTCGTACTTGCGGCGGATCGCGATCAGGTCGGTCACGACGCGGTAGATGCTGTCGGGGTCGTCCTTCTGGTTCTCGACAGTCGGCGCGTCGTCGGAGGGGTCTACGGGCAGATAAGGCTCGTCGCTCTCCGAGAAGCCGAGGTTTTTGCCGCTGTTCCACTGCATCGGGGTGCGCGAGCCGGTGCGCGAGTAGCCGCCCTCCTTGCTCACGAGGTCAGCCTGATAGCGCATCCCGATCTCGTCGCCGTAATAGAGGAAGGGTACTCCGGGCATGGTGAAGATGAAGGCGTTCACAAGCTTGATAGCCGCCTTGTCAAGATAAGCGGTGACGCGCGGCATATCGTGGTTGTTGGTCATAAAGGAGATGTAGCCGTTTTCCTTGGTGCGGTTGTAGTTGGGCAGATATTCCTCGGTGAACGCGCTGAGGTCGCCCTCGCCGTTGGGATTGAACACCGCCTTGTCGCCCCATTCGCCGTAGCGGAACAGGCAGGAGTAGCCGTTGCCGTAGTGGTCGAGGTAGAAGTCCATGTGGAAGCCGGCGTCGTTGATGGCGCGCTCGGGACAGCACCACTCCGCGACCATAGCCGCCTCGGGATACTCCTCGTCGAGCATATCGCGCACTCCGCGCCAGAGCTTGGCGGTGGCGGTCTTGTCCTCGTCGTTCTTTACCAGCGAGTCCGCCATATCGACGCGGAAGCCGTCTGCGCCCTTGTCGAGCCAGAAGCGCATGATATCCTTGATCGCCTCAACGGTCTTGAGGCAGTCGGGATGATCGGTCGGGAGCTGCCAGTCGGGATGGGTGATCTCGGCAAAGCCGTAGTTGAGCGCGGGCTGTGAGCTGAAGTAGTTCACCATGTAGTTGCCGTTGCGCTCGCACAGTCCGCACATCATCCGGTACTGAGGCGGAGCGTCCCAAACGGTCTTGGTGAAGATATAGCGGTTGGTGTATTCGCTTTCAGCCGCCTTTTTTGCCTCGAGGAACCACGGGTGAGTGTCCGAGGTGTGACCCGGCACAAGGTCGAGCAGGATCTTGATCTCCCTGCGGTGCGCTTCCTCAAAAAGCCGCACAAGGTCGGCGTTGGTGCCGTAGCGCGGCGCGACCTTTTTGTAATCGCGCACGTCGTAGCCCGCGTCCATGAACGGGGAGTCGTAGATCGGATTGAGCCAGATTGCGTTGCAGCCCAAGCCTTTGACATAGTCAAGCTTTTGGATTATGCCCTCGAGGTCGCCGATACCGTCGCCGTTGGAATCGTAGAAGCTCTGGGGGTAGATTTCATAGAATACCGCGTCGTTAAGCCATTTCGGCATAAATATTACCGCCTTTCGGTTTATATTGTAATATAATCATACCATTAATTATCTAAAAGCGCAATAAAATTGTTGAAAATTGTAAGAAATTTTTCCTGAAAAAATCACTTGCGAATCCTTCGGTTTCGGCATATTATGGTGATAGGGATCAGCGGTTAGTGAATAGTGAATAATTGTTAATTGTTAATTGTTAATTAAAAAGCAGGGGGTATGGCAATGACGGTCAACAGACTTGGCGACGACCGGGTGCTGGTGGTGCTCGGCGACGAGGAGATGCGGGACTTTCGGCTGGATTTTGAGCGGATGAGCCTGAGCGACAGCCACGCGCGGCGTGTGCTGACGAGGCTCACTCAGATGGCGTGCCGCAGGTCGGGCATCAGCACCGACGGGCGTCGGATGAATATAGAGGCGCTCTCGCTGGGAGAGGGGTGTTATCTGCTCATAACCGTCGGCAAGGGGCGGCATTGGAGGCTCAGCGGCAGCTCGGCGTGCGTGTGCGCGTTCTTCAAGAACAGCTCCGACCTTCTCGACGCTGCCGAGGCGCTGGCACGGTCGGGCGCGGTTTGCCGCCGCAACAGTGCCTACGCCTTCAAAAACGGCTACTGCCTGCTGTTTTCCTATCCCGCGCTGCCGTTTGCCGTGACCCGTCTGTTGTCCGAGTACGGCTCGCTCAGTCGCGACCCGCTGCGCTGCGCCGCCGTCGCCGAGCACGGCAGGCTCCTGTGCGCCCGCAACGCGGTCGAGACCATCGGCAGGGCGATGACGCATTGACATAAAAAAGCGGCTCAGATCATTGAGCCGCTTCTCTTATTTGCGCAGATTGTTTTGAACATAATCCCGCTTGGACTGCTCGCGGAACATATCCTTGTAGCCCTTTTTGAGCCTTTTGCACTGCATACAGTAGACCGCTCTGCCGAGGTTTACGCAGTCGGCGCAGGTTTTCTTTTCTTCCATCCTTTTCAAAACTCCCTTCATAGTGTTGTAACATTCACAACGGAACCTATTATAACACCCGAAAGGGAGCTGATTTATTCAAATTGGAATTAAGCAAAAAAATGCCAAAAGTGTTCTGAAAAAATCAAGCTGTCATCGGAGCAGGTGAAAAACTTTCTCGGCGAAAACGAAAAATGTTGGTATTAGGGGTTAGGAGTTAGGGGTTAGGGATTAGGAGTTAGGGGTTAGGGGATAGGGGTTAGAAGTTAGGGGTTTGGAGTTAGGGGATAGGGGTTAGAAGTTAGGAGTTAGGGGTTAGGAGTTAGGGGATAGGGGTTAGAAATTAGGGGTTAGGAGTTAGGGGTTAGGGATTAGGAGTTAGGGGTTAGGGGTAATTGAACAAAAAAGCTGTTCAAGTATTATCCCAAATCCCTAAAGCCTAATTCCTATAACCTAATCCCTAAAGCCTAATCCCTAAAGCCTAATCCCTAAAACCTAATTCCTATAACCTAATTCCTAAAGCCTAATACCTAAAAACCTAAAACCTAATCCCTAAAGCCTAATCACCCCTCAAACGCTCTGACCTCGATCGTTGAGATCACGCTTTCGATCGCGGCGAGGGATTCGGGGGTGTTTTCCTCCATCCATGCGGTCAGCCACAGACCGTGCATCTCATAGTCGTACTCGAGCGGTACGGGCGCGTCAAAGGCAACGAGGTAGTTTGCGAAATACTGCGCGTTCGCGGTGTAGGTAACGGTCTGATACTTGTAGGCGCCGAGCTGCTTTTCGGCGGTGACCACGTCGGTGTGACCCTCGTCGTTTACGGCTTTGTCATAGTATTCTTTGCGCTTGGCGAGGTTGTCGGCGTCGTAGCACTCGTGGATAGAGAGCGTCCAGCTTCCGTCGTTGGCGCTCACGTCGTAGCCTTCGACGGTTACGACATTCGGATCGTACTTCATGAAGGTTCCGCGCGAGAGCTGGAGCTCCTCGAGCTTGGGAGCTTCGGTGACCGCCTCGGTGGCGGGTTCGGTGGCGGAGCTCTGTGCGCCTTCACCGCAGCCCGCGAAAACGCAGACGGAGGCTGCAAGAGCGGCGGCGAGTATCGCCGTGATGATACGTTTCATAATTCATATACTCCTTTGTGAAATATTGTGCGGAAGCAACGCTTCACTGCTGAAATGATACCATATTATCCGGTTGGGCGCAACCCCTCAATTCGGACGAGGCAGACAGAGGACGAGCGCGGTATAAGTATTTTGCACAAAAGCGAGTGAAAACTTTGTGCATGATAACGTGAATTAACCGCAAAAAAAGCAAGTTGCACAATTCGGCGCCTTAACAATTGTGTAAAGGGTGAATTTATTTTTTTTGCCCGAATAAACTTGTCTATTCTGTACAAATATGTTATAATTATGAAAGCGCATTTGTGTAATTATAGAATCAACTTAGTGATATACAGTCAATAAACATACAAGGAGGTTTCAGTTTTGAAACAATACGACGCAAAAAAAATCCTAAACATCGCCCTTGCGGGTCACAGCGGCTGCGGCAAGACCTCGGTCGCGGAATCCATTCTTTATCTCGCTAAGGCGAGCGACCGCCTCGGAAAGATCGCCGACGGCAACACCACACTCGATTTTGACAGCGAGGAGATCAAGCGCAAGGCTTCGATCATGACCGCTGTTGCCCCGATAGAGTGGAAGAACACCAAGATCAACCTCATCGACACTCCCGGTCTGTTCGACTTTGCGGGCGGCGTCGCCGAGGGTATGCGCGCCGCGGACATCGCCCTGATCGTTGTATCGGGCAAGGACGGCGTGAGCGTCGGCACCGAAAAGGCTGTCGAGGCGGCTAACAAGGCGGGTCTGACCAAGGTATTCTTTGTCAACGGTCTGTGCGACGAGGACGCGCGCTTCTACCGCGTGTTCGAGAGCCTCAAGTCCACCTTCGGACCCTCTGTCTGCCCCGTTGTAGTTCCCAATATCGTTGACGGACAGGCTAACACCTACGTCAACCTCTTTGATTACAAGGCTTATGAGTATTCGCCCAAGGGCGGCTGCAAGCAGACCGCTCTGCCCGACATGGGTCACAGGCTCGAGGGTCTGCGCAACGCCATCAACGAGGCGGTTGCCGAGACCGACGAGGAGCTGCTCGACAAGTTCATCATGGGCGAGGAGTTCACCCCCGAGGAGATCGTCACCGGCGTTTCCAAGGGCGTAAAGGACGGCTCGATCTGCCCCGTATTCTGCGGCGACGCCTTCAACACCTACGGCATCGACCAGATGCTCAACTCACTGACCTGGCTTGCTCCCTGCGCTGCTGTCAAGTCCGAGGAGATCGGAGTAGACCTCGACGGCGAGCCTGTGGAGGTCACCGTCAATCCCAACGCCGCCACCGCCGCTATCGTATTCAAGACCGTTGCCGATCCCTTTATCGGCAGGCTGTCATATGTCAAGGTGATCTCGGGCAAGCTTTCTCCCGAGACTCCCGTCATCAACATGCGCACCGGCTCTCCCGAGCGTATCTCCAAGGTGCTCACAATGACCGGTAAGCGCCAGAGCGACACCGATTACATCGGCGCGGGCGACATCGGCGCTATCCCCAAGCTCGTCTCCACCAAGACCGGCGACACCCTCTGCTCACCTCTGCGCAAGGTCATCCTCGAGGGTATAGATTATCCCGTTTCCAGCTACACCATGGCGATCTACCCCGCCAAAAAGGGCGACGAGGACAAGGTGGCTCAGGCTGTAGCCAAGCTCTCCGACGAGGATCCCACGATCAAGCTCGTAAGCAACCACGAGACCCACGAGATGACTATCTCCGGTCTCGGCGAGCAGCACCTCGACGTCGTGATCTCGCGTCTCAAGAGCAAATACAACATCGACGCCACGCTTCAGAAGCCGAAGATCGCGTACCGCGAGACCATCCGCAAGAAGGTTTCCGCCCAGGGACGCTACAAGAAGCAGTCCGGCGGACACGGCCAGTTCGGCGACGTCTGGATCGAGTTTGAGCCGTTCGAGACCGACGACCTCGAGTTCGCAGAGCGCGTAGTCGGCGGCGCGGTTCCCAAGAACTTCTTCCCGGCTGTTGAAAAGGGTCTGCGCGAGGCGATCAAGAAGGGCGTGCTCGCGGGCTATCCCACCGTCGGAATCAAGGCTACCCTCTACGACGGCTCCTATCACCCCGTAGATTCCTCCGAAATGTCCTTCAAGACCGCAGCCAGCCTTGCCTACAAGAACGGCATCCCCAACGCGATGCCCACCCTGCTCGAGCCCATCGGCAGCCTCAAGGCTACCGTACCCGACGCCAACATGGGCGACGTAATGGGCGAGGTCAACAAGCGCCGCGGCAGAGTGCTCGGAATGTCTCCGGCGGGTCACGGAATCCAGGTTGTTGAGGCTGAGGTCCCCATGGCTGAGATGGCTGACTTCTCGACCTTCATCCGCCAGGTAACTCAGGGCAGAGGCTCCTTCGAGTTCACCTTTGCCCGCTATGAGGATTGTCCTGCAAACGTCGCGCAAAAGGTCATCGAGCAGGCTAAGGCTGAGGCTGAGGATTGATCGCGTCGCGTTGAGGCGTTTCCACCTTGAAACGACGATGCACTCCGTTGTATAGCCGGCGGCTGTAATAAAACACTACAATATCAAAAAGCTTATCAGAGGCGGACGGTTTTTGTCCGCCTCTTTTCTGTATCATTTGTGAAGCTTGTGTGAATGTTGCGCATAATTGCTTGACCGGTTCTTCTACTTGTGGTAGAATGAAGATATAATACTATTGTGTTTTCGGAGGTCATATGAAAAGGTTATTGTCGATCATCTGCGCCGCGGTTTTGGCTGCGGCGGCGATAACCGGCTGCGATTTACCGCAGGGCTCGAATACATCCCAAAAACCTGCTGCGATAGATATCGTCAGTCCCGAGGAATCGGGCTGCTCGGTCGATTATGATGAATCCACACGCACTCTGACGATCTCGGGGCGCGGCGAATTCAGACCCGGCGATGACCCGGAGCTTCAGCGCGCTTTAGCCGCAGCGACATATCCCGAAAAAGTCGTGATCTCGCCCGGCATCACAGTTTTAGGCGAATACTGTTTTTCCGAGAACGAAGACGAGGTCGTTGAGGGCAATCATGAAGACGAGGTCGTTGAGGGCAATCATTTTGACAGGATAAAGACTATTGAAATAGCCGATACTGTCACCGCGATAGAGGATTTTGCCCTGCCGTCCGAATCGCTGACCTCGGTAAAGCTGCCCGGGAAGCTCGTGTACTTGGGAAGCTATGCCTTTTCATGCTGCGACAAAATGACAGAGATCGAGATACCGGGTTCGGTCAGCACAATACCGTGCAATTGTTTTTTCGGCAATAAGAATTTGAAAAGGGTGGTTCTCGGCGAGGGAGTTGCCGTGATCGAGGATGGTGCGTTTGATGCTTGCGATTCTCTCGAGGAGTTAGTCCTTAACGATGGGCTGACGGTGATCGCTCCTTGCGCTTTTTCGGACTGTGAGAGGCTCAGCGATATAGAGCTGCCCGAATCGCTGAAAATAATCGGAAACAACGCGTTTATTAATTGTTCCGCCATGAAATCCGTCACGATCCCCGAGAGCGTTGAATATATCGGAAGATATGCCTTCGGATATAATTCCTACGGCGAATACTTTGACGAGGACACAAACAGGATCGAGGGCTTTACGATCAAGGGCGTTCGCGGCTCCGCCGCGCAGACCTACGCGCGGCAAAACGGCTTCGCGTTCGAGGACGAGGACGGCAATATCACGACCGAGAGTGAGCCCGCGGTTGCAAGGTATGAATACGATGAAAACAGCGGGAGCCTGAGAGTTTACGGAGACGGTATTATATCAAACCCCGGAGACTATGACGAAACTGTTCCGTGGTCGAAAAAGGACTTGGATATCAAATCCGTGACCGTTGAGGACGGCGTGACCGCGGTGGATGAGATTAGCTTTTACGCTTCTCAGAACAACGGCGTACCTTTGGACGCGTGCGGCAGGATCGAGACGGTCAAGCTTTCGGGCTCAGTCCGTTATATCGGAGGAGGAGCTTTTTATGACTGCCTTTCCCTGCGCGACATAAGCTTTGAGAACGGCTTGCGGTTTATTGAATCAATGGCGTTTGACGGCTGCAAAAGCTTGAAGCAGATAAGCCTTCCCGAAACGGTACAGTATATCGACTATTCCTTCGGGTGCTGCACCGGGCTTGAATCGATCGATCTAAGCAGGACAGGGGTCGCCTCTATCGACAGGGTATGCTCGGACTGCGATTCGCTGAAGGAGGTCAAGCTCCCCGATTCACTGTCTGCGATAGGTTCGGGGGCGTTAATGAACTGTCCGTCGCTGAAAAGCATAACTATCCCAAAGAGCGTCCGATATATCGGACCCAAGGCGTTCGGCTATTACTATGTCGAAAAAGACGGAACGGACGCGATCGAAAAAACAGACGGCTTCGTGGTAAAGGGCTGTAAAAACACCGCCGCCGAGCAGTACGCCCTCGACAACGGTTTCAGCTTTGAGGCGATGGATTAATAATTGATAAAAGTTCGGTCGGGCAGGGAATGCATTGTTGTTTTGCGTTCTCTGCCCGACCTTTTTTGTGGAAAGTTGAAAATGGAAAATGGAAAATTGATGGCGGGACCGATTTGTAATATAGAAGCGAGAATTGTAGGGGGCGGTCTCGACCGCCCCGGAACCGACGTTGCCTCCAAGTCCGATCCTTCGGCAGTAAAAGCCAAGGAGGTGGCACGGCGCAGAGCGCCGTGACCGAGGATTTACATGGCAGAAAGCAACCGATAAAAATAAACGCTTCTCACTTCTCGCTTCTCACTTCTCGCTCTCAAACTGCGAATTGTACAGCTCCGAATAGAAGCCTCCCTTGCTTAGCAGCTCGTCGTGGGTACCCTGTTCCACTATGTTGCCGTCGCGCATGACGAGGATGACGTCGCTCTCCTTGATGGTTGACAGGCGGTGGGCGACCACGAAGGCGGTGTGACCCTCCATCAGCCTCGAGAACGCCTTTTGAACGCGGATCTCGGTCAGGGTGTCTATCGAGGACGTAGCCTCGTCGAGTATCAGTATCGAGGGGTTGCTGAGCATGGCGCGCGCGATGCACAGGAGCTGCTTCTGCCCCTGGCTCAGGTTGCCGCCGCCCTCGCTTATCATCGTGTTGTAGCCCTCGGGCATCCTGCGGATGAAGCCGTGGGCGTACGCCGCCTTTGCCGCGGCGACAGCCTGCTCTTCGGTCGCGTCCTCGCTGCCGTAGCGCAGGTTTTCCATGATCGTGCCGCTGAACAGCCAGCTGTCCTGAAGCACCATCCCGAAGCGCTTGCGCAGTCCGTCGCGCGGCAGGTCGCGGATGTCCGCGCCGTCGACGCGGATGCAGCCCTCGCTCACGTCATAGAACCGCATTAGCAGATTGATGAGCGTGGTCTTGCCGCAGCCCGTGGGTCCGACTATGGCGACGTGCCGGCCGCCCTTTACCTCGAGCGAAAAGTGCTTTATCAGCGGCTTTTCGGGGGTGTATGAGAAGCTCACGTCCTCGAAGCTTACGTTTCCGAGGCATTTCGGCGGCAGCTCAGAGGATTTATCGGGGGTCTCGTCCTCGACCTCGAGCGCCTCGACCACTCTGCCGGCGGCGGCGACCGCCGTCTGGAGCTGGGTGAGCACGCCCGTCACCTCGTTGAAGGGTTTCGTGTATTGATTGGCGTAGGTCAGAAAGCACGAGAGCTGACCGACCGAGAGCGAACCGCTCAGCACCGTCATCGCGCCGAGCACGGCTACGGCGGCGTAGACTATCGCATTGACGAGCCTTGTGCTCGGATTCGCCAGCGCGCCTGCGTACTGAGCCTTGAAGCCGACGGTCTTTAGCTTTTGGTTGAGAGCTTCAAAGCCCTCGGCGGCGCGTTCCTCATATAAAAACGCCTTTACAAGCGGCTGACTGCCGATGTGCTCCTCGACGTAGGAGGAGATGTCGCCCTGCAGGAGCTGCTGCTCGCGGAAGCGCTTTGCGCTGAGCTTGCCGATAAAGCCCGCCACGAACAGCGACAGCGGAGTGAGCACGAACACAGCCAAGCCTATGCGCCACTCGATGGTGAGCATGAACACGAGGGTGCCGACGATCGTCATCACTCCCGAGAAGAGCTGCAAAAAGAGCTGGGTCAAGCCGTCGCCCACAGCGTCCACGTCGTTTATCACGCGGCTTATCAGGTCGCCGTGAGGGTGAGAGTCGGTGTAGCTCAGCGGCGCCGAGTTGAGCTTGCGGAAGATCTCGCGCCGCAGGTCGCGCACCGTGCGGTAGCTGACGAGGTTCACGAGGTAATTCATCAGCCATTGGGTGGTGCTCACGCCGACTATCGCAACAGCTATCAGGATGATTATGCGCAGCACGCCGTCAAAGCGCACCTGACCTATGCCGATCATGCTGTCGATCGCGTCGCCGATCAGCACCGGTATATAGAGCGTCAGCCCTACGCTTATCAGCGCGCACAGCATCGCCAAAACCAGCAGGGGGATATAGGGCTTTATCCGCTTCATTATCTTTGAGACGGAGGGGTTCAGCTTCATGCGCCCACCTCCTCTGCGCTGAGCTGAGAGAGGCATATCTCGCGGTAGGTCTCGCAGCCCGATATCAGCTCGTCGTGCGTTCCGAAGCCGACGAGCTCGCCGTCGTGCAGCACCGCGATGCGGTCGGCATAGCGGACGGTCGATACCCTCTGGGCGACGATCACCGCGGTCGCGCCCCGCGTGTCCTCGTTCAGCGCCCGCCTAAGCGCGGCGTCGGTGGCGAAATCGAGCGCCGAAAAGCTGTCGTCAAGTATAAGCAGCCCGGGCTTGCCGACCAGAGCGCGCGCGATGCACAGCCTTTGACGCTGACCGCCGCTGAAATTCCTGCCGCCCTGCTCAACATGGCTGTCGAGTCCGCGCGGCAGCCGGCTCACGAAATCGTAAGCCTGAGCGGTCTTGAGCGCGGCGATAAGCTCATCGTCGGTCGCGTCGCTTTTTCTCATGCGCAGATTGTCGCGCAGGGTGCCGCTGAACAGCACGCTCTGCTGAGGCACTATGCCGATCTGCTCCCTGAGCTGAGAGAAGGGGTAGTCGCGCACATCCGCGCCGTCGATCTTCACACAGCCGTCCTTGACGTCGTAAAAGCGCGGAATCAGGTTGACGAGGGTGGATTTGCCGCTGCCGGTTCCGCCGATTATGCCGAGGGTCTGACCGCGCATGACGCGCAGGCTCACGCCGCTGAGCTCGTCGTCGCCCTCGCCGTAGTTGAAGCTCACGTTGTCGAATTCAAGCTTGGGAACGTCCTCGGCGGTATTGGGCTGTATGGGCTCGGTTCGGCGCTCAACGACCGAAGGCTCGGTCTCGAACACCTCGTTAATGCGCTTTGCGCTCGCGCTGGATTTGGTCATCAGCAGCACAAGGTTAGCCACCACGACCATCGCGAGCAGGATCTGGGTCATATAGCTTATCAGCGCGATGATATCGCCCGTCCGGAGCTCGCCGGAATTTACCTGAACGCCGCCGAACCAGAGTATCGCGATCATCGCAAGGTAAGCCGCCGCGTAGGTGACGGGGGAGAGCAGAGCCGACAGGCGGCTGACCCTGACGGCGGTTTTAGCAAGCTCGTCCGTCGCCTCGTCGACGCGCTTCTTCTCGGCGTTCTGCTTCGAGAACGCGCGGATGACCCGGGCGCCCGAGAGGTTCTCGCGGCTGATGACGCCGATGCGGTCGAGCTTTTTCTGCATGAGAGAAAAGATCGGGATGCTCCTGCTCATCACGAGGTAGAGCGTCACGCCGATCACTACCGCCGCCGCGAGGAAGATAAGCGACAGCTTGGGGCTGATCGTCATCGTCATTACCAGCGAGCCGATGATGATGAACGGCGCGCGCGTGAGCAGGCGGATAGTCATGGCTATGGTCTGCTGTACCTGGTTCACGTCATTGGTCATGCGCGTGATCAGCGAGGGCGTGCCGAGGCGGTCGAGCTCGGCGTGAGACAGCGTGTTGATGTGACGGTACAGGGCGGTGCGTATCCGGGTGCCTGCGCCCTGAGAGGCTTTGCTGGCGAAGTATTGGGTGAACATCGCGCTCGACCAGCCCAAAACCGCGAGCAGCACCATGAGTCCGCCGCCGCGCAGCACATAGGGCGCGCTCTCGGGCGTCCCGTAGAGCGTGCCGAGCCCGGTGTCGATCACGTCAGCCATGACGAGAGGCACAAGCAGCTCAAGTATCGCCTCGAACAGCTTGCACAGCGGTCCGATAATACATTCTTTTTTGTAGTCTTTTAAGAAGCGTCGTAATTTAAGCATTTTTAGGAGTTAGGGATTAGGGATTAGGGGTTAGGGATTAGGGTTTAGGGATTAGGGTTTAGGGATTTGGGTTTAGGTGGAGTTAGAATTGAGAATTGCAGGGGTCGGGCTCGACCGACACGCAATTCAACTCTCAACTCTCAACTCTAAACTCTAAACTCTCAACTCTTTTTTACCCGTGTGATCCTGCAGGGCATTATTCCGGCTTGGATGATATCGCCGATCTTTTCGATCTCCTTCAGCTTCAAGCCGCTCGGGAGAACGACCTCACCGCCGTCGATAACTGCTTCGACCTTGCCTGCGTAGATCATACGATCATCTATCCAAATCGAGATCACCTTGTCGAGGTACTCCGTGGTGATATCCTCGAACAGCTTCGCGCCCTCGTCGTTAAATCTCAGCGTCACGTGGTATTTCGACGAGCCGTCGTCTAAAAGGTCAGCGCTCAAGCCGTCCACATAGCTGCCGTCCATCAGCACCGTCAGGGTGTCGCCGGTCGGATTCAGATATATCTTGTCGCCGTTTTCGTCGTACTCGAACTTTTCGTAGGAATAGCCCGGGCGGAAGGTCAGCATGCCGATGGCGGATAGGTATTCCGAGAATTCGTCCTCGTCCTTTTCGTGCGCCTCGCTGAGGTTGCACCTTACCGTAACGGTGCCTTGGGCTTCGTCTGAGGTGACCTTGTAGTGCTCGATATCCTTGGCGTCAAGGCGCTTTTCCAATGTTTCCTGAACCTTGGGGAGATATGAGGCGAACGATTTGTCGCCGTCCTCTACCAAGAACACAAATTCGTTTTCATATTTTTTAAAAAAACACCCCGAAAGCAAGAGCGAGGATATTACCGAAAGCGTCAAAACGCAGCAGAGCAGCCGTTTTTTCATGAGCTCATCTCCCAAAAATAATAAACCCGACGGGGTCGCCGTCAGGTTTATTATACTATAGTAATTATGCTGCTGTCAATCGGTTTCGGATCAGACGATGATCGACTTGCCGCTCATTTCCTCGGGCTGATCTATGCCGAGTATTCTGAGCATGGTCGGCGCGATATCTGCGAGCACGCCTCCCTCGCGGAGGGTGCAGTCGTATCCGATCACGCAGAAGGGAACCGGGTTGGTGGTGTGAGCGGTGAAGGGCTCGCCGTTCTCGTCGATCATCTTGTCGGCGTTGCCGTGGTCTGCGGTGATGATCGCCACGCCGTCCTTGGCGCGGATGGCGCCCACGATCTTGCCTACGCAGGTGTCTACCGCCTCAACAGCGGCGACCGCAGCCTCGAACACTCCCGTGTGACCTACCATGTCGCAGTTAGCGTAGTTGAGGATGATCACGTCGTACTTGTCGCTGTCGATAGCCTCGAGCAGCCTGTCGGTGACGATGTAGGCGCTCATCTCGGGCTGGAGATCGTAGGTAGCGACCGCCGGAGACTTGACGAGGATCCTGTCCTCGCCCTCATACACCTTTTCGACGCCTCCGTTGAAGAAGAAGGTGACGTGGGCGTACTTCTCGGTCTCGGCGATGCGAAGCTGCTTCATGCCGAGCTTTGACATATACTCGCCCATGGTGTTGACGAGCGTCTGGGGCTTGAAGGCGATCTCGACGTTGGGCATGGTCGCGTCGTACTGGGTCATGCAGACATAGCGCAGGGGGAAGAAGCCGTTTCTGCGCTCAAAGCCCTTGAAATCGGGATCGACAAAGGTGCGGGTGATCTCGCGCGCTCTGTCGGGGCGGAAGTTGTAGAAGATAACGCTGTCGCCGGGCTGGATCGTCGCGCCGCCCTTTACGACCGCGGGGATGACGAACTCGTCGGTCACGCCGTCCTCATAGGACTTCTTGACCGCGCAGACGGGGCATTCCGCCTCGACGCCCTCGCCGTAGACCATTGCGGCGTAAGCCTTTTCAACGCGCTCCCAGCGGTTGTCGCGATCCATTGCGTAGTAGCGTCCCATGACGGTGGCGATCCTGCCGACGCCGATCTCCTCGCACTTGTTCATGCACTCCTCGATGTAATCGGCAGCGCTCGAGGGAGGCACGTCGCGTCCGTCGAGGAAGGCGTGGATGTAGACCTTTTCAAGTCCCTTCCTTTTGCAGAGCTCGAGCAGACCGTAGAGGTGGGTGCTGTGGCTGTGGACGCCGCCGGGAGAGAGAAGTCCCAGCAGATGAAGCGCCTTGCCGTTTTCGATCGCGCTGTCGATTGCGCCGACAATGGGCTCGTTGTCCTTGAGCTTGTCGTCGTTGATGGTCTTGGTGATCCGGGTAAGCTCCTGATATACTATGCGGCCTGCGCCGATGTTGGTGTGACCGACCTCGGAATTGCCCATCTGACCGTCGGGGAGACCTACGTCCATGCCCGATGCGCCGATCTGGGTGAGGGGATTCTCGGAAAACAGCCTGTCGAGGTTCGGGGTCTTGGCGGCAAGTATGGCGTTAGCCGCTTCCTCGCCCTTTTTGCCCACGCCGAAGCCGTCGAGGATCATAAGTATCAAAGGTTTTTTCATGGAAAAAACTTCCTTTCTATGCTGAATCGTGCCTTATTACTTGCTCGCCGCGGCGACGATCGCCGCGAATTTCTCGGCTACCAGCGAAGCGCCGCCGATGAGTCCGCCGTCGACGTTGGGCTTTGAGACCAGCTCGTCGGCGTTCTTGTCGTTCATGGAGCCGCCGTACTGGATGGTAACGCCGTCGGCTGCTTCCTGATTGTAGAGCTTGGCAAGCTGAGCGCGGATAAAGGCGCAGACTTCCTCAGCCTGATCCGCTGTGGCGGTCTTGCCGGTGCCGATAGCCCAGACGGGCTCATAGGCGATAACGACGTTCTTGAGCTCCTCCTCGGTCACATCCCAGAGGTCGAGCTTGATCTGACGGGCGATGACCTCCTCGGTGATGTTGCACTCGCGCTCCCAGAGCAGCTCGCCTACGCATACGATGGGCTTGAGCCCTGCGGCAAGCGCAGCCTTTGTTCTCTTGTTAACGGTCTCGTCGGTCTCGCCGAAGTACTGTCTGCGCTCGCTGTGTCCGAGCACGACGTATTCTACGCCGATCTCCTTGAGCATTCCGGTGCTGATCTCGCCGGTGAACGCGCCGCTCTCTGCCCAGTGGCAGTTCTCGGCGCCGATCTTGATGTTGGTGCCCTCGGTCGCCTCGATCGCGACGGCAAGGTCTACATAGGGAACGCAGGCGATTACCTCGCAGTCAGCGTCCTTTACAAGGGGAGCGATAGCAGCGAGCAGCTCCTTTGCCTCCTTGGGGGTCTTGTTCATTTTCCAGTTGCCGGCGATGATCGCCTTTCTCTTAGCCTTATCCATAGTTTGATTTCCTCTCTTCATTTAGTATTTTATAAGCGCCGACCGAGCTTTCGGGCTTGTATTGATCGGTGGTTACTTAACGGGGACCTGAGCTCTGATCATTTTCAGGAACTCGTCGACTCTGCCCTTGAGCATCTGCTTGGGTATAGCTCCGGTAAAGCCGTCCAAGCCCATCTCGCCGACATAAACGCCGGGTACGATGGCGTATTTTATCCAAGCCTCAAGCACAAACTCGCCGTCGGGCTTCTTGGTGAGCTTCAAAAACTGGGGTCCGGTGGCTACTCCCTTTCCCTTTTTCAGACAGGGCTCGCCTTTTTCGGTGTGGTGCTCAAAGCCCTCATTGCGCGCGAATCTCTCGAATTCCTCGAACACCTGCTGCTCGCTGAGCGGCGAGGTGAACGGCTGAACGAATCTTGCCATAACTGAATATCTCCTTGCTCTTCAAGTAAAAAATCAACAGAAACGGGGCGGCGGATATCGCCACCCCGGTTTAATAAATGATTATTTGTCAGCGATAACGGCGATGCCGGGCAGGGTCTTGCCCTCGAGATACTCAAGAGAAGCGCCGCCGCCGGTGGAGATGTGGCTCATCTTGTCAGCGAAGCCGAGCTGGATGACCGCAGCCGCGCTGTCGCCGCCGCCGATGATGGTGGTAGCGTCGGTCTCGGCAAGAGCCTTTGCGACCGCGATGGTGCCTGCGGCGAGGGTCGGGTTCTCGAATACGCCCATAGGTCCGTTCCAAACAACGGTCTTGGCGTTCTTGACAGCCTCTGCGAACAGCTCCTGAGTCTTGGTGCCGATGTCAAGACCCTCCATGTCGGCGGGGATAGCGTCCACGTCAACATTGGAGACCTCGATGGGGCCGTCGATGGGATCGGGGAACGAAGCGGCGATGGTGGTGTCGACGGGCAGCAGGAGCTGCTTGCCGAGCATATCTGCCTTCTTCATCATTTCCTTGCAGTAGTCAAGCTTGGTGTCGTCAACGAGCGACTTGCCGACCTCTTTGCCCTGAGCCTTGAGGAAGGTGTAAGCCATGCCGCCGCCGATGATCAGCGTGTCGCACTTTTCGAGGAGGTTGGAGATGACGTTGAGCTTGTCCGCGACCTTTGCGCCGCCGAGGATGGCGACGAAGGGACGAACGGGGGTCTCGACAGCGTTGCCGAGGTAGTTGATCTCCTTCTGCATCAGGTAGCCTACAGCGGTGTCCTTGATGTGATCGGTAACGCCCGCGGTGGAGCAGTGAGCGCGGTGAGCCGAGCCGAAGGCGTCCATTACGAATACTTCGGCAAGAGAAGCCAGCTCGCCCGAGAAGGGCTCGAGGTTCTTGGTCTCTTCTTTTCTGAAGCGGGTGTTCTGGAGCAGAACGACGTCGCCGTCCTTCATCTCGGCGACAGCCTTCTTGGCGTTCTCGCCCACGACCTCGTCGTCGTTGGCAAAAACAACGTCCTGACCGAGCAGCTCGGCGAGGCGGACGGCTACGGGAGCGAGGCTGAACTTCTCCTCGGGGCCGTTCTTGGGCTTGCCGAGGTGAGAGCAGAGGATCACTCTGCCGCCGTCGGCAATAAGCTTTTTAATGGTGGGAAGGGCGGCGGTGATGCGGTTATCGTTGGTGATAACGCCGTCCTTGAGCGGAACGTTGAAGTCAACGCGCACAAGCACTTTTTTGCCTTTAACATTGATGTCGTCAACGGAAACTTTGTTTAGCTGCATAATAATTACATCCTTTCATTTTATGGACTCTGTAAAAAGAGATTTTTACATATATATTATAGTATAAAATGGCAGAATTAGCAATAGGGAACAGGATTTTTTTATTATATTTTTCGGGAAAGATAGAAGTGAGAAGCGAGAAGTGAGAAGTGAGAAGTGAGAATTGTAGGGGTCGGGCTTGACCGACCCGGAACCGACGTTGCCATAACGTCCGATCTTTCGGCAGTGAGCCGAACGTTCGACGGCAGCAAAAGCCTCCTTTGTTAAAGGAGGCGGCGCGGCAGGAGTCAACCGTAAAACGGGAACATCTCTCGATTAAACCTGACGTTTATCAGCAGAGGATGATCCCGGATCCCGCATTAAGTAAGGTTCGCCTCTGTCCAGCGGTGCCTATGCAGCTCGCCCTTGTTTTGCAGCTCGGGGAAGTCCCACCGGCGCAGCACCTCATAGGCGGCTATGGCGACGGAATTTGAGAGGTTGAGGCTGCGCGCCTCGTCGATCATCGGGATCCTCAGCGTTTCGTTGGGATGTTTTAAAAGCAGCTCCTCGGGCAGACCTCGGGTCTCCTTGCCGAACAGCAGATAACAGTCGTCGGGATAATCGACGTCGCTGTAGCGGCGGGTGCCCTTGGTGGAGAAGAAGAACATCGGCTTGCCCTGCGTTTTCTCCAAAAACTCGTCGAGGCACTCATAGTAGGTTATGTCGAGAAAGTGCCAGTAATCGAGCCCCGAGCGCTTCAGCTTTCGGTCGTCTATCTTGAAGCCGAGCGGCTTTACAAGGTGGAGCCTCGCGCCGGTGACGGCGCAGGTTCGGGCGATATTTCCAGTGTTTTGCGGTATCTCGGGCTCGACGAGCACTAAATTCAATTTTGCCATAATTAACCTCTTTTGTTTTTACAGATTTTTTAGCGTTTATCCTATTTTAAAACGAGAACAATAATTATGCAAGACCTTCTTGTGATTTTTTTAACGGAGGAAAATATGAACAGACAGCTTATGGATATAGCAAAGGGCGCGGCGATCGGCATGGCGGCGGGCATGGCTGTGGGCTACGTCGGCAAAAAGGCGGCGGACGACAACCCTCGCTTTCGCAAAAAGGCGAACCGCGTCTACAAAACCTTAGCCGCGATGGTCGACACCGCGCAGTATATTTTTAAATGATAAAAACGGCAGGGAGTAGGCTTTCCCTGCCGTTTTGACTACTGTTGATTCAGACATACTGCCTGTTTTGCTTTTCCTTGAGCTTTTTCATGGCTGTACCTCATTCTACCTTTACAACGCAGGTTGCGGTAACTCCGTTATATGCCACTGCGCTTATCGTGGCGACGCCCTTGCTCTTGGCGGTTACAAGTCCGCCTGCTTTTTTTACCTCGGCAATCGACGGATCATCGCTGAAATAGTCGATAACGCCTGCGCCCTCTCCGGACGGAAGCACACTGTTGAGGTCAAATTTTTCACCGGGCTTTAAGCTGAGCTCGGTTTTGTTGAGGGTCATCGAGGTCGGAGCAGCCTTTACGGTGACGGTCGCCTTTACTTTAACGCCGTTGTAGCAGGTCGCGGTGATAACCGCCTTGCCGGGAGCAACGGCAGTCGCTATGCCGCCTGCCTCCCTGACAGTACAAATATCGGGAGCGTCGGAAGTGTAGACGATCTTGTAGGAAGCCTGTCCGCTCGGCAGCTTGGAGTCAAAATCAAACTGCTCGCCGACGCCGAGAGTGCGGCTCGTCTTATTGAGCGAGATCGAGGTCGGAGCCTTTTTAATGGTGACCTTGGCGGTAGCCTTGACCCCGTTGTAGGCAGTCGCGGTGATAACGGTGGTGCCGGTCGCCTTGGCGGTGGCAAGTCCTCCTGCCGCCTTGACCGAGCACACCGACGGATTGCTTGAGCTGTATACGATAGAGCCTGCGCCCTGACCGGCAGGCAGCTTTGAATCAAAGTCGAACTGTTCGCCGATTCCGAGGGTAACGCTGCTCTTGTTGAGAGTCATCGAGGTGGGAGCAGCCTTGACTGTGATCGCAGCCGAGGCGGTAACGCCGTTGTAGGTCTCGGCGGTGATCATCGCGGTGCCGGGAGCCTTTGCCGTTGCGAGACCGCCCGATTTTTTGACCTCACAGACCTTGGCGTTATCGGAGCTGTAATCGACGGTGTAGGAGGCTTGACCCGATGGCAGCGATGAGTTGAAGTCGAACTGCTCGCCTACTCCCATGGTGCGGCTCGTCTTATTGAGCGAGATAGAGGTCGGAGCCTTTTTGACAGTCACCTTGCAGGTCTTTTTATAGCCGTGCTCGGTCGTTAGAACTATGTTTGCGGTACCGGGCTCGATACCGAAAACCGTGCCGTTGAAATTGGCATATGCAACGTTTTCGTTGTCGCTGCCCCATGCGAGGTAAGATGTGCCTGCCGGAGATACCGCGCCCTGAAGGGTGTAGCGCTCGCCAAATCCGATGGTGAGGCTGCTCTTATTAAGAGAAACAGAGCTTTCGTTGCCGAGCTTTACAAATTTGAAGCCATAGTAATTCGCATATTCCTCGGCTGTGGAGTTTGGCTTCGATTTTATCGTGAAGCCTTGCTCACGAGCAGTGCCGTCCTGCTCGTGAAAGCCGATGGCTAAGTTGCCGATATATTCGCAATCGGCAGGGATTGTAATGGTTTTAAGCTTCGGACAGTCCATTATCGCCTTGTTGCCGATATATACAAGGGTATCGGGAAGGCTGATGGAGGTGAGCGTGTCGCTGCTGATTATAAAACGGTCGGCAAGGCTCACGGTCCCTTTTCTGATCGTCATTGTCTTGAGATTATATTTTGAGTGAACAGCGTGATTGCCTACGTAGTAAACGCCGTTTACCCAGTTTGAGCTGTCCTTGTAGTGTGCGGTATTGATGAATGCAGACTTGTTATAATTCGATTCGATGCTCAGCATAGTATCGGGAAGGTTTATCTTTTTGAGATTGACGCAGTCGGCAAAAGCGTATGCGTCCATCATCAAAACGCCCTCCTCGACGGTCACGCTCTCAAGCTTCGGATTGTCATAAAGATGGCTGTTTTTTCCCTTGATCGAGTATACAGGGTAGTCGTCGATATATGAGGGGATGGTTATCTTGCTGTCGCTGCCGTAGTAATCGTGTATCTCTGCGTATGTGAAGTTGTCCGTGAATTTCAGGTTGTATCCGAAATCGCCGCTTTCATATCCTACGCTCTCTGTCAGCGTATCCGAGCCGAGCTGCTCGAGTATCTCGCAGGCACCGACAGGCTCGACTGCCTCTGCCGCCGAAACGCTTACCGGATAAAGGACTAAGGATGTAGCGGCGATGGCAGTGCCGCAGAGGATGGCTATTGCTCTGTTTGCGTTTTTCATTTTGAACTCCTTTTATTTTAGATCACTGAAGATTGTTGCTCCAATAATTAATAGCCTCAGATTGATTGCCAAAGAAACTATCGTCGCTTACCGAATATCCGAATGATCGGGAATAATATCTGCTGTTTTCGCCATTCATAGCTATATCAAAACTAATCGCGGCTTTGTCGTTTGCCTCCGCTGTAAAGCGCTCTCCGAGCTCGTCCCAATCGGTGTAGCTTTCGGTGCTGTCGCCGTAGTCGGTCGGATAGTCGTATTCTGATGTATCGGAGTAATCGAAATAATCATCCGCGTCATCTGTCTCAGATACCTTTGAAATCACGACCTCTTCCTCGGTCTCGGCATCGGTCGGCGGCTGAGCTTCGTCAGCGGCTTTGGCGGCGGCGGTTTTCTGCGCCATGCGCTCGCTGTCGCTGATCTGAGGCGTGACGGGTATCCTCTCGTGCGCTTCGGTTTGAACAGAGGGCTGCGGCTCGGCAGCCTTGGCGACGGCTGCGGGCAGCAAAAGTATCGCGGCAGCCGCGCAGACAGCCACGGTGAACACGGACGCGGACGCTTTGCTCTTTTTGTAGGACAGCGCGGAGATTATGCGCTGCTTTACCGGATTTTCGCCGAAGGCGAACGGACAGGCGGAGAGAGCGGACGGCGCGGTGCTCATGTCGAGAAGCACGCGGCAGTATTCACGGCGCGCCTTCGGCTTTATCTGCCCGAAAACGCGCTCGTCACAGGCGAGCTCCATGTCCTTAATGAAAACATAGTACCCGAGCCAGCAGAGCGGATTGAACCAATGCGCGGTCAGCACAAGAAAGCCCAGCGGTCTCCAAAGCGTATCGAGCCTGACGATGTGAGCTTCCTCGTGCATCAGGATGTATTTTATCCGGCGCTTTTCGAGCCCCGAGGGAAGGTATATCCTCGGTCTCAGCACGCCCGTTACGAACGCGCCGCCTATCCTGCCGCACTCGCGCACCTCGGCGCGCCTGGAGCTCGGTTTTTTGCATTGAATGCTTTCCCGCACGATCAGATGCATACGCACAGTGCCGACCGCAAGGTAGGTCAGAAGCGCGAGCACTCCGACGAGCCAGACGAGACAGCATATATCCCATGCGCCCAAAACGAAGCCCGTCGGAGCGGTTTTTGCCGCAGCAGACGAGACTGCACGAACGGCAGCGGGTGCTGAGGGCTTTGAGAACAGACCGGGCAGCAGCGCGAACCGGCTCTCGAACCGGAACGGGATCGCAAGACCCAGCCCTGCAACTGCCCACATAAAGCACCGCGAACGCTTGGAGGCGGATTTAACGACAGCGCGCAGAAGCAGAACGATGAGTATCACACCGCTTCCGGTCAGCGAAACCTCAAGCAGCCGCCAAAAAATATCGCCCATGTCAGTTTTCCTCTGCCTCGTCGATCATGCGGCGAAGCTCCTCGGCTTCCTTTGCGCTGATTTTCTTTTTTGAGGTGAACGCCGCAATGAACGCAGGCAGCGAGCCTTTGAACTGGTCGTCGACAAAGCAGGCGCTCTTGTAGGAGTCGAACTGCTCGCGGCTGACGATCGCCCTGACGGTGCCCTTGTTGTTCTCGAAGAGACCGCGCAGGATCAGCTTCTTGAGCACGGTGTAGGTGGTGGTGCGCGCCCAGTTGAACTCTTCCTCGGCGAGGCGAACCATCTCAGTGCTCGAAAGCGGCTCGTTGTCCCAAAGGATGTCTGCGAAACGTGATTCCATAGGTGCTAACATATATTTGCTCATAGTATTTTCCTCCTTGAGTCTATTTGGATTAGAACCCTGCATTTTCAGTCTATCATAAATACACAGCAAAGTCAATAGCAAAATCCTATTATATCCCGGGAGTTTTAAAATAAAAAGAAAGGGAACGGCATTTGCCGTTCCCGAAGTTATGAAATCAGCTTACATAATCCAGAGGATTCATGTAATCGCCGCCGAGACGTACCTCAAAGTGGAGGTGAGGTCCGGTGGAGTTGCCGGTGGAGCCGATATAGCCGAGGGTCTGACCCTGGCTGACGTACTCGCCGGTGGAGACTGCGAGCTCGCACGCGTGAGCGTAAACGGTCTCATAGCCGTTGCCGTGGTCAACGATGACATAGTTGCCGTAGCCGCCGCCGTCATTGCCTGCCCAGGTAACTGTACCGCCGTCGGCTGCAACGAAGGGCTGACCGTAGTCGCCGCCGCCCGCGATATCAATGCCGTTGTGCATTCTGCCCCAGCGCCATTCCATGTAGCTGGAAATGGAATGAGTGTGGGGAGCAGGCCACATGAAGCTGCCTGTGGAGGAGCCGGACTTTTTCTCGGGCTCCTTGGTGCCGTAAGTGATCTTCTCGCTGACGGGTTCCTTGACGGTCTCAACGGTGGTCACGGTGGAGTCAACGTACTCGCCGTCAACATAGGTCACGCGGACATGGACGGTCTGGGTGCCGTTTTCACCCTCCTGAGTCACCTTTTCGTAATCGGTGTCCTCGTCGTCGTCATACTCGACCTCGGTCTCGTAGGGAATGTCCTCGTCGTATACCCAGTCGGTGGAAAGGCTGATCGAGAAGCGGCCTTCGGCGGCGTTCATAAGCTCCTCGGCAGTCATGTAGGTGACGGTTTTGTCGTAGGCGCAGCCCTCAACGGCTACGTCGTTGGCAAACTCGGTGGTGGTCTGGTCGTCATAGCCCTCGCGGAAATCGACAAGAAGCTTGTCAAGCGCGGCCTCAAGAGCCTCGGGCTCGTTGGTGTAGCCGATGAGCTCACCGTCGATGGTCAGCGACGCGCAGTTATCGGTGACGTGCAGGTCGTTTGAGTCGGCTTTGATCGGCGCGGTGGGTGTGACCGCGGGCATGGTCTGTACCGGCACAGTGGCGGTGATGTTGGTGACGATGCCGGGCTTTGCCGACTCGACCTTCTTTTCGGTGTTGTTAGGCGACGACAGCGCGCCGGCTACCGTGACGGCGCTTACGGTGATGACCGCAAGGCTCGCGAGCACGGCGATGAGGGTTCTCTTTCTGAGCGGAGAGATACGGGTGCTGCCGTTCATGTGCTGAGCGCCTCTCTGTGAGGAGTAGGCTCTCGCGGTGACCGAGGGAGCCGAAGCCTTCTTGGTCTTTGCCGACTTGATCTGAAGCTTCGCAAGGCTCTTTGCGCGCACGCCTGTCTTTTTGAAGGACTTGGCGCAGAGCTTGGAGGCTCTCTTGATGAAGCGGACTGTTTTCTGCGTATTGGTTAATTTCTTGACGCTATTTTTCTTGGGCGAGATGCTTTCGATAGTGTCGAAGCCCTCGATTCCGATAAACTTTGTCTTCAAAACGAATTCTCCTATCAAACTAATTACAAGTCTGTAACAAAGGTTACTATTAAATTATATCAGAAAGTTTGTAAATTTCAATAGGGGAATAAAAAATCGTGTTGCTTTGTTGCAGTTCGCCAAAAACAATACGATATTTTGTACACCAATACTATATATTCTTTCAATTAATTATACGGTGAGTTATTTGCTAATTG
>CACWKB010000003.1 GCA_902761375.1 uncultured Ruminococcus sp.
GCCGTTTTCGGGCATTTTAGGAAAAGTTGGCAAAACAAAAGAGGCAGTTAAAAACTGCCTCAAAATGGTGCGAGTGACGGGACTTGAACCCGTACGTCATTGACACACGCCCCTCAAACGTGCCTGTCTGCCTATTCCAGCACACTCGCATTTATTCGATTGGTGTCGAGCACTCAAGCTCAACGAGTGATATTATAACACAGCCGAGAGGGATTGTCAATAGAAATATGAAAACTTTTTTGTAAAAAAAACGATGATTTTTAATTATGTAAAAACTGTCACAAAAGTTGACGAACCGATGAAATTATATTATAATAGAAGCGTAAATTAGCATAATTTGAAGGAAAGTGTATTATTATGATAGTTTTATGGATACTGCTGTGGATTTTGTTGGGTGTTGTCGGCTTGTTTCTGTCGTATATCCTCCTGATCATAATAAGCAGTCTTTTCGTAGATATGAAAAAGGAATACCCCACCGACAGCAAATACTATCGCTGGCTGCTCCACGGCTCTACCGCGGTCGCCATGACGCTGATGTGGGTGCATGTTCACAAGTCGGGCTTTGAGAAGCTTCCGAAGGATGGACGGTTCGTGATGGTGAGCAATCACCGTTCCAAATTTGACCCGATAATCTGTTGGTGGATCTTCGCCAAGTACAACCTCTCGTTTATCTCCAAGCCCGAAAACTTCAAGGTCCCGATCTACGGCAGGATAATCCACCGCTGCTGCTATATGGCTATCGACCGCGAGAACCCGCGCAACGCCATGAAAACGATCAACCGCGCGGTAGACCTCATCAACCGCGACGTGGCGAGCATTGCGGTATATCCCGAGGGAACGCGCAATTATCAACCGGGTCTTCTCCCCTTTCACAACGCGGTATTCAAGATCGCTCAGAAGGCGAATGTGCCTCTGGTTGTAATCACCGTTCGCGGCGCTGACCGCGTTCATAAAAACTATCCGTTCCACCGCAGCGATGTCTACATTGACGTACTCGACGTTCTGGAACCCGAAACACTTAAACACCTCAAGACGAATGAGATCGGCGATATCGTCCGGGCGAATATGCTTGAGAAATTAAATGAGGAGGCTTAATCGATGACAACATATGTACTTTACAACGGAAAATCCGGCAACGGCAAGGGCGGTCAGAACGCTCAGAAGGTGCGCACGCTGTGCAAGGGACGCGATCTGACCTTCCGCGACGTGCTCGAGATCTCCGACTATTCCGCTTTCTTTAAGGAGCTCGGCGCGGATGATGATATCATCCTCTGCGGCGGCGACGGTACCCTCAACCACTTCATCAACGATATCGACGGTCTTGAGCTTAAAAACGACGTATACTTCTACCCCACCGGTACCGGCAACGATTTCTGGAAGGATATGGGCAAAACCGCCGAGGACGGTCCCGCTCTGATCAACCGCTATCTCAAGGATCTTCCCACTGTCACCGTTAAGGGAAAGAAGTCAAAATTCATCAATGGCATAGGCTACGGAATTGACGGCTACTGCTGCGAGGAGGGCGACAAGCTCCGCGTTGCGGGTCAAAAGGACATCAACTACACCTCGATTGCAATCAAGGGTCTGCTGTTCAAATACAAGCCCACCAACGCCAAGGTCACCGTTGACGGCAAGGAATACAGCTTTGAAAGGGTATGGCTGGCTCCGACTATGAAGGGTCGCTTCTACGGCGGAGGAATGATGCCCACTCCCGATCAGAACCGCTTCTCCGAGAATCACGAGGTCTCCGTCATGGTGATGTTCGGCGCAGGCAAGGTCAAGACTCTCGCCGCTTTTCCGACAATCTTCAAGGGCGAGCACGTCAAAAAGGAGAAGATCGTCAAGGTGATGAAGGGCAAGAACGTCAATGTAAAATTTGACCGTCCGGTCGCTCTCCAGATCGACGGCGAGACCGTGCTCAACGTTACCGAGTATTCGGTCGAGGCGTGATTACATAAAAACATACGGCAGACCTGTTGCTTTCGGGTCTTCCGTTTTTTCACATTGTTTTAAAAGAGACTGCCGCTTATTCGGCAAAAACATCCTTCATCAAATCGGCGATTCTTCGCCTTCTCTGCTCGGTTTCTTTTTCATCGAGGAAATAGCTTCCCTCGCCGAAAAAGAGCACGTCGCCGTCCTTTATGCGCTTAGGCAGGGACTTGCGCTCAATGGTTACGTGAGAACCGTTCTCGCATTCGAGAACAACGCAGTTTTCCTCAATGCGTTCTATGACGAATCTTTTCATGATTATCTCGCCCTTTCTATTGAAACTCCGCCGGTATATATATGCAGCTCCTCGCCGTCGGAGGTTATTGTCACCGTTCCATCAAGGTCTGTTCGGTACACATAGCAGCCGTATTTATTCAGGAGCTTGAGCACGCTGCCTGCCGGATGACCGTAGACGTTATCGGCGCCGACCGAGATCACCGCGATCTGCGGCTTCACCTTATCGAGAAGCGCTTCCGTAGTGGAGGTGCGGCTTCCGTGATGTCCGATCTTGATCACGTCAGCCGACATATCGAGCTTGACGGAATCTATCTCGGCAAGCTCGGCGTCAGCCATGAACAGGAACGAGGAATCCAGATATTCTATCTTCAGGATTATCGAGGAATTGTTCAGGTTATCCTCGTCTATCGTAACAGGCGCGAGCATATATACCTTGAGATCGTCCTCATTAATCAGCTTCACGCCCGCCTTGCCCGGATGAACGACCCGGTTTTTCTTTTTTACGGCGTTCAGCAGCTCCTCATAGAGCTTTGAATTCGCGCCCGCCTCGGGCATATAGATCTTGCCGATCTCAAAATTCCGTATTATGTACGGCATTGAACCGATGTGATCGGAATGCGGATGGGTGCCTATCAGGTAATCTATCCTCTTGCTCCCGCAGTCGCGGATGTAATTGATTATGCCCTCGCCGTGGTAGTTCTCGCCGGAATCAATGAGCATGGTCTTGTCGTCAGGCAGCTCAACGAAGATCGCGTCGCCCTGACCGACGTCGAGGAAATGAACCGACATCAGCGGAGCGGATTCAGTCTGAGAGCCGAAAAGCATATCCCACGAAATGCCCTCGCACGAGCATAGAATCAGAGCCGAAAGCAGCGCGGCAAGCAGAATACAAATCGCTTTTTTCAGTCTCATAAAGCTTCCTCCCAACCCTTTTTATCAAGATTTTACTATATCTCTGCTCATTTTGCAACCGATATGATCATGTTTATAGGTAAATTATAAAATATTCATTAGCTCGCTGAAAAATAAGCACAACATCTTTCTTTATTTTTTCATAAAATTTATTGATAATTTTTGTGCTTTTTATATATAATAATTGTCGTTATTTGTCCTATTATAACATTTTGTTAGTGAATTTGAGCTGATTGCTATGATTTTTAACATCAAAAGTCAATGACAGTTGATTGATTAAAAAATAACACAATGATATAATTGTACTGTTGATACGGAGGTGTATATATGAACTACAGTTTGAGGCTGCTCAGAAACGAAAAAAAGATGACGCAGGAAGAGCTGGCTGAGAAGATGGAAGTTTCGCGACAGACCGTCGCTAAGTGGGAAAACAGAGAGAGCATTCCTGACATTGCGAAATGCAGAAAGCTTGCCAATATATTCGGGCTGTCTCTTGATGAGGTTGCCTCTGTTTTCGTCACCGACGAAGCTAACAAAAAAAGCTCAAAACAATCAAACAAGGTCTTTTTCGGTATAGACAGGATCGAGAACAACAAGGTCAATCTGCCGGATAACGCGCTTAACAAGTTTGGAATAAAAAACGGCGACGAGGTAATCATTCTCGGAGATTCATCTCAAGGATTGGTACTCACACCAAAGTTCAACTTTACCGACCCGTCAACGATCGGCTTGACAAACAACTGATCGTACGCACGTAAATCCACCTCTCAGAATCAATTGAGCAGGGCGGATCGCCTCCGCCCTCTCACTCCGCTAATAACAACACACATTCAAAAAGCACTTCCGATTTTATTCGGAGGTGCTTTTTTCCGTTACCGCGCCCGAGTAGTAATACCTTTTAGCAATGTTGAGCAGCACGGTCTTATCGTTTTCAAGCCTGCCGTCGATAACCTCGTTGAGAAGCTTGTTCAAAATGCCTCCGATCTGGCGACCGTCGGTGACGCCGATCGCTATCAGGTCTCTGCCGTTCACCGCAAGCTGCTTGAGGCTGAAGCATTCTTTGCGGCGCAGTATCTCCTCAAACAGTCTGATGGTATCCTCGAGGATCGTCAGCTTCTTTGCACGCTGGAATTCCGATTGAGAGAGGATATCGGCGCGCTGTACCTGAAACAGTCTGCGCATATTCTGTTCTCCGAGCTTTTGGAGAACGCGCTTAATCTGCCGCTTTGAGCCGTTAAAGCGCACGTCATGATAAAGTATGAGCAGCAGACTGTCGTCAATAAAGGCGTTAGGGAATTTTAAGCGGCGCAGTATATCTCTGCCTATGTCCGCGCTTATCTGCTGGTGTCCTCTGAAATGCCTTGTGCCGTCCGTTTCCTCGCTGCAAGAGCGCGGCTTGCCTATATCGTGGAGCAGCATGGACATCCTGAGCAGCGGGTCAGGCGCTATCCTGCCGACCGAGTGGATCATATGGCGGTACACGTCGTAGCAATGATGCTTGTTGTGCTGCTGAAAATCGAAGCACTCCCTGAGCTCGGGGATAAACACGGCTATTACGTCGCGGTAAGCGTCGAGCAGCTTTTCGGCGTCACGTCCGCAGATCAGGCGGCACAGCTCCGCGTTTATACGCTCGACCGCGATATTATTCAACAGCTCTGCGTTGCGGCGCAGAGAAAAAGCGGTGTACCTTTCGATAGCAAAGCCGTAGGTCGCGGCAAAGCGAAGCGCGCGCATGATCCGTAGCGCATCCTCGTTGAAGCGCTTGTCGGGGTTTCCTACGCAGCGGATGACCTTGCGCCGCAGGTCCTCTCGCCCACCGTAAGGATCGATCAAGCCCTTTTCGTCGCTGTAAGCCATGGCGTTGACCGTAAAATCGCGCCTGCCGAGGTCGTCTGTGAGCGAACCGGTAAAGCTGACGCTCTCGGGATGGCGGTTGTCGCGGTATTCTCCGTCGACGCGGAAGGTCGTGACCTCCAGCACCTCGCCGTCAATCACAACCGAGATCGTGCCGTGCTTTTCCCCGGCGTCATACAGGTTGAAATCCGAAAAGCACTTCTTGATCTCGGCAGGGGTCGCGTCGGTGCAGATATCCCAGTCATGAGGAGTCAGACCGAGCAGGGTGTCGCGCACACAACCGCCGACCACATATGCGTCGTAACCATTTTCGCGCAGGGTATTTAGGATCGTATTGGGTTTTTGAGGAATACTGAGCTTCATAGTATCATCTTTTTTCTAATTTCAAATTGTTTTTTTCAATGAGCTTCATGGCTGTCTGATAGAGCACGTTGAACATAAGGGTGCATACAACAGCGAGAATGATCAGCATGATTATGCCGCTCGAGCCGAGCAGGGTAAGCTTAAACAGCCAGCCCAGCACCGAAACGCCGAGCACAATTCCGGCGGTGCAAACGCTCAGCATTGCGATCCTGAGCGCGTTTATCGGTATCGAAAGCCTGAGGATAAGCCACAGACAGCACAGCGCCGTCAAATATACGGAAACGGTCGACAGCTCGCCCTGAGACAAGCCGAGGGGCTTGCTGAGCAGCGCGGTCATAATAACACCGAAAATCACCGTTATCGCAGCCGGAGCTGCGCGCATGAACATATTGAACGTGAAATTGCCCCGGATACGGTTTTTGTTCGGCTGCAGCGCGAGAACGAACGAGGGCAAGCCAACTGTCAGCGCTCCTATCAGCGTGAGCTGTATCAGCTCAAACGGATAAGCGCGGTTAAAGATGATGAAGAATACTGTCAATACTACAGAATAGATCGTTTTTACAAGGTACAGCGCGGAGCTTCGCTCGATATTGTTGATCGTGCGCCTGCCCTCCGCAACGACTCCGGGCATCGCGGCGAAATCGTTGTTGACAAGCACAAGCTGAGATACGTTGCGCGCCGCCTCGCTGCCGGACGCCATGGCCACCGAACAGTCCGCCTCCTTGAGCGCGAGGACGTCGTTCACTCCGTCGCCCGTCATTGCGACGGTATGTCCGTGAGCTTTGAGCGCGAGCACAAGCTTTTTCTTTTGCTCGGGGGTGACCCTGCCGAAGATATTGTATTTCTCCGCCGCCTCGTCAAGCTGCTCGTCGGTTTCTATCGTCGTCATATCGACCGCCTTATCTGCTCCGAGCACGCCGCTTTCAGAGGCTATGTTTGCCACGGTTTTGACGCTGTCGCCCGATATGACCTTCAGCGTAACGCCCTGCTCGTTGAAATAGCCCACGGTCTCGCGGACGTTGTCTCGCAGTCTGTCCTTTATCAGCAGGATCGCCATAGGCGTTATATCATCGGGCAAACCGCCGTCGAAGGGCTTTTCCGAGGAGCCGAGCACAAGGATTCTCGCGGAGCTGTTAATGCCTTCAAGCTTTTTAAATACATCCTTGTATTTTTCTTTATCAGAAAATACAAACTCCGCAGCGCCGAAAATATAGCTCTTACCGTTTTCAAAGGTACCTCCTGAGCGCTTGGTTTCGGATGAAAAGGGCGTAAAGCTCAAACACCTGACGGACTCTGTGCCTGCTGTATAATCGCTGACCGCCTGAAGCGTGGCGTTGATGTCCTCGCTCGCGGCGACTATGGACGCCAGCGCGGTCTTGATCTCCGAGTCGGCGGCGTCAAGCGCGATCACCTCGTCTACATCCATCTGCTCGGCGGTCAGAGTACCTGTCTTGTCCAAACACAGCACATCGACGCGCGCAAGGCTCTCTATGCAGTACATCTCGTTAACGAGCACCTTTTTTCGCGCGAGGCGGATCACGGAGACCGCCAGCACCGAGCTTGTCAGCAGGATCATACCGCCGGGTATCGTGCCGTTGATCGCGGTCGCGGTCTGGACGACCGTACTTTGAAAATCATTGTGATGTACGAAAAAAGTGCTGAGGAACATGAGAGTTCCGAGAGGAAAGATCAATATCGTGCAGATACGTATAACGAGCCTGAAGGTTTTGAGTATCTGCGAATTATTCTTTTTGATGTATTTCGCCGCGCTGTTGAGCTTTGACGCATAGCATTCCGCGCCGACCCGCGCTACTCGGGCATAGCATTTGCCTGCGGCGATGAAGCTTCCGGAAAGCAGCTCGTCGCCCTCGCGCTTTGAGATTAGATCGGATTCTCCGGTCAGCAGGCTTTCATTGCACATACATTCTCCGCTGACCAGCACGCAATCCGCAGGAAGCTGATCGCCGCGCGACAGGATCAGGATATCATCCGTGACGAGCTGTTCCTTCGGGATCTGCCTCTCTTCCCCGTCGCGTATCACTCGCGCGGGCTTGTCGGTGAGTATCGTCAGCTTATCGACGCTGCGCTTTGAGCGTATCTCCTGAATGATACCGATAGCGGTATTGCAGAGCACTACCCCGATGAACAGAGTGTTCCTGTATGAGCCGACGAGGATCAGAGCCAAAAACAAGATCACATTTATTAAATTAAACAGAGTGCAAATATTATCCCTGAAAATCCGTTGTATGGATTTCGTCTTAGGATTTGCCGAACGGTTGACCTTGCCCTCGGAAACGCGCTGCGCGACCTCCGAGGAGCTGAGTCCGGTCTTTACATTCGGTTCCGACATCGGATCACCTCAATTTGAAAAAGATTAATAATCAGATAATTTTTTGAAAAAAATCCGAAGAATCAGCGATTCCGAGACTTGTGATGGAAAAAAGATTTTTAATATCTCAAAATCACGACTACCTATATTATAAATGCAAAAGCTAATAAAGGCAACGGAAAGAAGGTGATTTTTTGAAAAAAATTGTCAAAACGACAGCGGTTGCCCTGTCGGTGACGCTGATCGCGGGCATTTCGGCATCGAAAGCGTATTCAGCGGAACAAAGCGATACGGTCAGGCTCGGCGGTCAGCCGTTCGGAGTCAGGTTTTACAACGACGGAGTCGTCGTCACGGAGCTTGAGGATTTCTTCGACGGCTGCCGCTACCTCTGCCCCGCGAGGAGCGGAGGGCTCAAAACAGGCGACGTCATCAAAGCGGCAGGCGACAGGCAGGTAAAAACGAACGAGGATATGCAGTCGATCACCGCGGACAGCAGCGGAAAGCCGATATGCTTTACCGTTGAAAGAAATGGAAAACGCCTCGAGCGCAGCGTTACGCCTCAGAAGAACATTTCCGGGCAGTATTTGCTCGGAGCGTGGGTGCGCGACAGCTGCGCCGGGATCGGAACCGTAACCTATTATGACGACGACCGTAATTATTTTGCCGCACTCGGGCACGGAATATGCGACGCAGACACAGGCGCGCTGATGCCGCTCGGAAGCGCCGAGATCGTCAGGGCGAGCATTAATTCGGTCACAAAAAGCGCTGCCGGCAAGCCCGGAAGCCTGAACGGGTATTTTACCGGCGAGAGCATCGGAGAGCTGACGGATAACACCTCGTTGGGCGTTTACGGCAAGGCTCAGGGTGACGCGCTCGACGAAGGTAGAAGCGTGGAAATCGCTGATTTTGATGAGATAAAAACGGGCAAGGCGGAGATTTTCACCACGATCACGGAGGGTGAACCGGAATATTATACCATCGAGATAACCGATATCTGCAACAGCTCCCCGGAAAGTAATGAAAATTTTGTCATAAAGATTACAGACAAAAGGCTGCTTGACGAATGCGGAGGTATCGTGCAGGGTATGAGCGGAAGCCCGATAATCCAAAACGGGAAGCTGGTGGGTGCGGTGACCCACGTGTTCCTAAACTCGCCTAAGGAGGGTTACGGCGTATCGGCTCGATATATGGTGTCGAATCGCAACGAATAGCACGATATCTTGTATTATAAAGCATTTCGGAATATGTCGAATCCAAAATTATAAACTTTTTTTAAAAAAATTCGCAGGAAACTATTGCCATCTTTACCATTTTATGGTATTATTAAATCACACCAAAACAGATAGGAGATTTTAATAAATGGACAATAGTATCAAGCTGATAATCACTGAGGAAGCGGCGGAATTTTCACAGGACGAGCTGAAAATATTTCAGGATTTTAATATTTCGGCGGCGTTCTGCGCAAAGGACGGCGAGGAGCTTTGCTCCCGTATCAAGCAGGAGGAGCCTGACGTAGTATTGATGGATTCATTCATGACGCGCCTCGACGCGATCGGAGTCATGAGAAGCGTGAAGCGGCAAAACGGGAAGCAGCCGATATTTCTGGTATTCTCTTCCTTCCACAGCGCGGTGCTTGAGCGCGAAGTCATGAGCAGCGGAGCGAACTACTTTATGCTCAAGCCGTATGACGTGACCCAGCTCTGCGAGAATATTGTTGCTATGGCTCGCAAGAGCAGCATGAGGATACTGTCCTCTCCCGTCAGCTTCGACGCCTTCGGCATCGAGCTCAAGGTGACTCAGATTTTGCATGAGATCGGCGTACCGGCTCATATCAAGGGCTATCATTACCTGCGTGATTCGATAATAATGTCCGTCGAAAAGCCCGAGATCATCAACGCCGTGACAAAGCAGCTCTATCCCTCCGTCGCCAAGAAATACGAAACGACTTCTTCAAGGGTCGAGCGTGCCATCCGACACGCGATTGAGGTTGCGTGGGACAGAGGCGATGTGGACGTGCTCAATTCCTATTTCGGCTACACCATTCACAACGACCGAGGCAAGCCCACCAACAGCGAGTTCATCGCTATGATCTCAGACAGGCTTCGGCTCCAAATCAAAAACGCCAGCTAATGAATTATGCGCCGCATTTCAAAGCAAGAAGTGCGGCGCTGTGTTTTTTTATTTTGTTCTGCCGATGTCGTGACGGAAGTGCATTCCCTCAAAGCTGATCTTACCGACCGCAGCATACGCCTTTTCGAGCGCCTCGTCGAGCGTGGGAGCCTTTGCGGTGACGCCGAGCACTCTGCCGCCGTTGGTGTAGAACCTGCCGTTCTCGTATTTGGTGCCTGCGTGATAGACGGTCGCGCCCTCTACCCCGCCGTTTTCGTCAAGTCCGAACATCTCGATACCCTTTTTATAGGCAACGGGATAGCCGCCGCTCGCCATGACTACGCATGCCGCCGCGCCGTCGTCCCACTCGATCTCGAGGTCGGACAGCTTCTCGTCGATGACCGCTTCGCAGATATCAACAAGGTCGGTTTTCAGTCTCGGAAGCACTACCTGCGTTTCGGGATCGCCGAAGCGCGCGTTGTACTCGATCACCTTGGGACCCTTGGGGGTCATCATCAGACCGAAGTACAGGCAGCCCTTGAAGGTCCTGCCCTCTTTGTTCATTGCCTCGATGGTGGGCAGGAAGATAGTGTTCATGCACTCCTCGGCGAGAGCGTCGGTGTAGTACGGGTTGGGACTCACGGTACCCATGCCGCCCGTATTGAGGCCCTCGTCGTTGTCGTAGGCGCGCTTGTGATCCTTTGAGCTGACCATGGGCTTTACGCATTTGCCGTCGGTGAACGCGAGCACCGAGACCTCGGGACCGGTCAGGAATTCCTCTATAACGATGCTGTTGCCGGAATCTCCGAACTGCTTGTCCTCCATGATGGACTTTACGGCGGCTACTGCGTCGTCGATCGTCTGAGCGATAATAACACCCTTGCCCAGAGCCAAACCGTCAGCCTTTACAACGACCGGCGTAGTGTTCTCCGCCTTAATATATTCGATCGCCTTGTCAGCGTCGTCAAACGTCTCGTACTTAGCGGTGGGGATACCGTATTTCTTCATCAGGTTCTTTGAGAACACCTTTGAGGCTTCGATGATAGCCGCGTTCGCGCGCGGACCGAAGGCGCGCAGCCCCGCGTCCTCAAGAGCGTCGACCATTCCTGCCGCAAGCGGATCGTCGGGAGCCACAAAGACAAGGTCGATATCGTTCTCTTTGGCGAACCTGACCATGCCCTCCTTATCCATTACTCCGATATTGACAAGCTCTGCGTCGCGCGAAATGCCGCCGTTGCCGGGAGCGCAGTAGATTTTCTCACATTTGGGGCTTTCGAGCAGCTTTTTGATGAGCGCGTGCTCTCTGCCGCCCGAGCCGATCATTAGAATTTTCATACAGCGATTTCCTCCGATCAATGGTGGAAAAGACGGATGCCGGTGAAGCACATGGTCATGCCGTACTTGTTGCAGGTGTCGATCACGTTGTCGTCGCGGATGGAACCGCCGGGCTGAGCCACAAACTCAACACCGGAACGCTTTGCGCGCTCGATGTTGTCGCCAAACGGGAAGAACGCGTCGGAGCCGAGCGATACTCCGCTGAAGGTGGCAAGCCACGCCTTCTTTTCCTCACGTGTGAGGGGCTCGGGCTTCTCGGTGAAGAACTGCTCCCAGATACCGTCGGCGAGCACGTCCTCATAGTCGTCGGAGATATATACGTCGATGGTGTTGTCGCGGTCGGGGCGGCGGATATCGGCGCGGAAGGGCAGGTTCATTACCTTCTCGTGCTGTCTGAGATACCAGATGTCCGCCTTGTTTCCGGCGAGTCTGGTGCAGTGGATACGTGACTGCTGTCCGGCGCCAACGCCGATAGCCTGTCCGCCCTTGGCGTAGCAGACGGAGTTGGACTGGGTGTATTTCAGGGTGATCAGGGCAATGAGCAGGTCGCGCTTCGCCTCTTCGGTGAAGATCTTGTTCTCGGTGACGATATTCTGCATGAGCATAGCCTCGTCGATCTTGAGCTCGTTTCTGCCCTGCTCAAAGGTCACGCCGAAAACATCCTTGTGCTCGATGGGAGCGGGAACATAATCGGGATCGATCTTGACGACGTTATAGTTGCCCTTGCGCTTGGTCTTGAGCACCTCGAGAGCCTCGGGGGTATAGTCGGGAGCGATGATACCGTCGCTGACCTCGCGGGCGAGAAGCTTGGCGGTCTGGACGTCGCAGGTATCGGAAAGCGCGACCCAGTCGCCGTAGGAGGACATCCTGTCCGCTCCGCGCGCCATAGCGTAGGCTGAGGCGATGGGAGACAGCTCGAGGTCGTCCACAAAATAGATCTTTTTAAGAGTGTCACTGAGCTCGGTGGCGACCGCAGCTCCGGCAGGGCTTACGTGCTTGAAGGAAGCCGCCGCGGGAAGTCCGGTAGCCGCCTTTAACTCGCGGACGAGCTGCCATGAGTTGAAGGCGTCGAGAAAGTTGATATAGCCGGGCTTGCCGTTGAGCACCTCAACGGGCAGCTCCCTGCCGTCCTGCATGAATATCTTTGACGGCTTCTGGTTGGGATTACAGCCGTATTTAAGCATTAATTCGTTCATGATTACACTATCTCCCTTACTTATTCTTGTTGATGATCCTTGAATCTGCCTCGCCCGTGGCGATGTCAATGTAGCGAACGAAAAGCGATACCTTGTTGTCGGCGTCGAGAGCGTTCCAGACATTCTCCGCGAAGGCGTCGATATCCTCGTCGCCGATCTCGACGAGAGTGGGCTCGCCCTCAAAGCTCGGCAGAGGATTTCCGTCGCCCATGTAGGTGTGGATAAAGCGTCCCTTGCCCGCAAGAGGCGCGTCGTAGGAGAAGGTGTAGCGCTCGCAGCAGTCGGGTTCTCCGTCGGCGCTCTTGAGGATGGACAGAGCGTAGTTCATCTTGCCGTCGGAGCATTTTACGATGCCCGAGATTCGAGGCGTGTAGTTGGGCGCGTCGGGCTCAAACTCGCGGGTGCGCAGCGCCTGCTCAAAGGTGAGCTGCTGATTCATCAGCTCATAAACCGTGTCGGTCTGGTCGCCGTTTGTGACGATGGTCTTGTTGCCCAGCACACGCACGGGAGCGTAGATTATAAGCGAGGGATCGACCAGCTTTGAGGGGTCGAACGCCTCGGTCTTGATGCCGTCGGCTGTCTCAACAAAAACGCGGTTGCGGCTGTTCTCGCTTCTGCCCATGATAAAATAGGCGATAACAGCCTTGCTGCCGTCCGCAGTCCTGCCGAGCACGATGCCTCTGCCGGGATATGTGGTGGATGAGATTTCCTTTGTAAGGGATACCGCTTTCATAATGTGCCTCCGTTATTCCGTTATTTCGGTTGTGTCTCCGATTACTTTGATTTTATCGTTGCAGAAAAGGTTTACCGCCTGCGGAAGTATCTTCCACTCCGCCTGCTCCATCACCCTTCTCTGTAATACCTCGGGAGTGTCGCCGCTCTTGATCTCGACCGCCTTTTGGAGGATGATCGGACCGCCGTCGCAGATCTCGTTCACAAAATGCGCCGTCGCGCCAGTGACCTTGACTCCGCGCCTGAGTGCCTCCTCATGGACGCGCAGCCCGTAGTAGCCCTCGCCGCAGAAGGACGGGATCAGAGCGGGATGGATGTTTATAATGCGGTTTTCAAACGCCTTGATGAAGATCGAGCCGAGGATGGTCATAAAGCCCGCAAGCACGACCAGATCGGCTTTCTTGCTTTGAACAAGCTCGGTGAGCGCCTTGTCGTAGCCTGCAAAATAATTGTAGTCGCGGCTGCGGATGACCTCGGTTTCTATTCCGTTTTCACGGGCGCGCACCAGCGCGTAGGCGTTGGGGTTCGAGGAGATGACGCAGACGATCCTTCCGTTCGTGATATCTCCCCTGTTCTGAGCGTCGATCAGCGCCTGAAGATTGGTGCCGCCGCCCGAAACAAGTACAACTATATTCTTCATTACGCGAATACAACTCCTTCGCTGCCCTCGACGATCTCGCCGAGGATGACAGCGTCCTCGCCGTTTGCGGCAAGCGTTTCTATCGCCTTGTCGGCGTCCTCCCTGGCGACCGCGACTACCATGCCCACGCCCATGTTGAAGGTGTTGAACATATCGTGCTCGCTGATGCCGCCAACGCGCTGCATGAGCTTAAAGATAGGCAGCACGGGGATGGCGTCCTTGGTGATCTTTGCGGTCATGCCGTCCTTGAGCATGCGCGGGATGTTCTCATAGAAGCCGCCGCCGGTGATGTGGGAGACCGCCTTGACCTCGACCGCCTTCATCAGCGCAAGGATGGGCTTGACGTAGATCTTGGTCGGGGTGAGCAGGGTCTCGCCGAGGGGCTTGTCGAGCTCGGGATATGTATTATAAATCGTCTCCTCATTGATATTGAAGATCTTTCTGACAAGCGAGAAGCCGTTGGAGTGGACGCCCGACGAGCGCAGACCGATCAGCACGTCGCCAGGTGTGAGCTTTGAGCCGTCGATCATCTTGGGCTTGTCTGCGATGCCCACGCAGAAGCCCGCGACGTCGTATTCGTCCTCGGGCATGAGACCCGGGTGCTCGGCGGTCTCGCCGCCTACGAGCGCGCACTCGGACTGAACGCAGCCCTCGGCTATGCCCTCGACGATGGACGCGACCTTTTCGGGGATATTCTTTCCGATGGCGATATAGTCGAGGAAAAACAGGGGCTTCGCGCCGCAGCAGATGACGTCGTTGACACACATCGCAACGGAGTCTATGCCGATGGTATTGTGGCGGTCAAGCAGGAACGCGAGCTTGATCTTGGTGCCGACGCCGTCGGTGCCGCTGATCAGTATCGGCTCCTCCATACCCGCAAAGTCGGGCTTGAACAGTCCTCCGAAGCCGCCGATGCCCGAAACCACACCCTCGGTGTTGGTGCGCGCGACGTGCTTTTTCATCAGCTCAACCGATTTGTAGCCGGCGGTGATATCGACGCCCGCCGCCTTGTAACTCTCTGAAAAGCTCTCCATAAAAAACCTCCGTTACTTCTTATTGATTTTATTGGCGTATTTATCGACAAAGAAGACGCTCGGGATATCCGCGCTGAAGCTGTTGGTAAAGCAGCCGTCGCACAGACCGAACTGAGCTCCCTCGACGGTTTTACGCAAGCCCTCGACGCTGAGGTAGCCCAACGTATCCGCGCCGATCTCTTCTCTGATCTGCTCTGTGGTAAGCTTGTTTGCGATCAGGCTTTCCCTGTCGCTGATGTCGATGCCGAAATAGCAGGGACTGACGAAGGGCGGCGAGCTGATCAGCATATGCACTTCCTTAGCGCCTGCCGAGCGCAGCAGATGTACTATGTGCTTTGAGGTCTCGCCGCGGATAATGGAGTCGTCGATGACGATTATCCGCTTGCCCTCTACGTTCGATTTCAGGGCGGTCAGCTTGGTCTGCATAAGACGCTTTTTCTTGTCCATGCCGGTGCCGACCTTTCTGCCGATGTATTTGTTTTTCATAAAGCCCATTCCGTACGGGATACCCGAGGCACGGGCGTAGCCCTCGGCGGCAATGATGCCCGAATCGGGTACGCCGCAGACCATGTCGGCGTCGAGCGGATATTCGCTGTAGAGCATCTCGCCCATCCTTATGCGGGCGGTGTGGACGCTCACGCCGTCGATCACGCTGTCGGGACGAGCCACATAGACGTATTCAAAAAGACACATCGAGGTCTTTTCGCGGTCTACTCTCGCCTTGTAGCTGTGGAAGCCCTCGCGGTCGACGACTATCATCTCGCCCGGCTCGACGTCGCGGACAAACTCTGCCCCTATGCTGTCGAACACGCAGCTCTCGGAGGCGAACACCCAGCTGTTCCTGAGCTTTCCGACGCAGAGCGGACGGAAGCCGTGTCTGTCTCTGAGCGCGATAAGCCGCGTCGGGGCGCAGATAACGGCGGAATAAGCTCCCTTGAGCTTGTCCATACAGTTTATAACCGCGTCCTCGAGATTATCTGTCGAGCAGCGCTCGGTAGCGATGACGTAAGCCATCAGCTCAGCGTTGGAGTTAGACTGGAAGATCGCGCCGCCGCGCTCGAGCACCTTGCGAATCTGCGGGAAGTTCGTGATCGAGCCGTTGACCGCGATGGCGATCGAGCCCTCCTTATAGCGAAGCACAAGAGGCTGGTTCGCAGCCTGATCGAGATTCTGGATCGAGGTGTAGCGCACATGACCCACGGCGATCATGCCGTTCGGGAGCTTTTCGACCGATTTGGGAGGAAATACCTCCGAAACCATGCCGAGTCCCTTCTGGGTATAAAAGCTCTCGGCATTGTTAACGGTTATGCCCGCGCTGATATGACCGCGGTGCTGCAGACCGTAGAGCGCGTCATGGCATATCTCGACGACGTTCAGACCGTCGCTGTTGTATATTCCGAATACGCCGCACTCGTCGTGAGCCTTGGCGTCCGAAGTAAATGCTACCGATTTCATCTTAAAGCTCAGCCACCTTTAACTGCATCGCCTTGTCCTTTTCGGCGACTCCTTTTGCCATGTCCTGCTTCATCTGCTCGAGCATCTGAGCAAGGGCGTCGTCTGACAGCGCGAGCATCTCAACGGCGAGTATAGCCGCGTTTGCGGCTCCGTCGACGGCGACCGTGGCAACCGGGATACCGGTGGGCATCATCACCGTAGCGAGCAGCGCGTCCATTCCGTCAAGCTGCGCGGATTTGCAGGGTATTCCGATAACGGGAAGCGTCGTCTTGGCGGCGAGAACGCCCGCGAGGTGAGCCGCCATGCCTGCCGCTGCGATTATTACGCCGAAGCCGTTCGCCCTTGCGTTTGCGGAAAATTCGATCGCCGCGTCGGGAGTCCTGTGCGCGCTCATAACGTGTACCTCACAGGGAACGTCGAACTCCTTAAGCTTTTTGACAGCCTTTGAAACAACGGGGAAATCGCTGTCGGAACCCATGATGATAGCAACCTTTTTCATAACTTGCTCCTTATGATGAATATTTTGTTTATAGGCATATATAATCAATTTATTATACTAAAATTCCTCGTAAATTGCAATAGCGTAGGAGAATTATAATACGACAATCTTTTTTCCGCTTTCAACTGAATACTCTCGCTTCTCACTTCTCATTAACAAACAGAGCCGGCAAAAATACCGACTCTGAAAAATTGCAATTATTCTGCTTTGTCGTCCTTCCAGAGCTCCTTGATCGCGGTGATGCTTCCCGCGAGACCTTGGATATCGGAGGGAACGATGATCTTCGTTGCCTTTCCGTCGGCAGCCTTTGCGAACGCTTCAAGGCTCTTGAGCTGGATGATGCGGTCGGTGGGAGCCGCCTCATTGAGCATTCTGAGAGCGTCGGCGTTAGCCTTCTGAACCGTGAGGATAGCCTCCGCCTCACCCTGCGCCTCGCGGATCTTCTGCTCCTTGACGGCGTCAGCCTTTAGGATGGCGGACTCCTTGAGACCCTCGGCTACGAGGATCTGGCTGCGCTTTTCGCCCTCGGCGTCGAGGATCCTTGCGCGGCGCTCGCGCTCCGCCTTCATCTGCTTCTCCATCGCGTCCTGTATCTCGCGCGGAGGCAGGATGTTCTTGAGCTCGACGCGGATGACCTTGATGCCCCAGGCGTCGGTCGCCTCGTCGAGGATGATGCGGATCTTATCGTTGATAGTATCGCGCGAGGTCAGAGTATTATCGAGCTCGAGATCGCCTATGATGTTTCTCAGCGTTGTGGCGGTGAGGTTCTCGATCGCGCTGAGCGGACGCTCAACGCCGTAGCAGTAGAGCTTGGGATCGGTGATCTCAAAATACACGACGGTGTCGATCTGCATGGTTACGTTATCGCGCGTGATAACGGGCTGGGGCGGAAAGTCAACGACCTGCTCCTTGAGAGAGACCTTCTTTGAGATCCTGTCGACGAAGGGTATTTTCATATGCAGACCGGTTTCCCAGGTGGCGTGATAAGCGCCGAGGCGCTCGATAACATAGGCGTGAGCCTGCGGTACGATCTTGATATTGCGGATAAGCAGTATCAAAACTATCAAAACAACAATACCTAAAATAATAAATCCGAAGTATTCCATCATTCTGCTCCTTCCACGATCAGCTTTACGCCCTCAATGCCGAGTATCTTGACCTTGTCGCCCTTGTGAAGCGGCTGCTTTGATTTAGCGCTCCAGACCTCTCCGAGCACCTTGACCTGACCCACGCTTTCGGAGTCGGCGATCTCGGCGACCACTGTTCCGTACTGACCGATGACACGGTCGGCATTAGTGCTTGTCGGCTTATGCTTTTTCTTGATTTTCTTCGCCAGAGGTCGTGTTACGATCAGGGTAACTGCCGAAACTCCGACAAAAACAAGCACCTGGATCAATATCGAATCGGTAAAGATCGTAGTCAGCGCGGCGCACAGCGCTCCGATGACGAACCAGATCGACACGAGCTGTGTAGTCGTTGCCTCGACAACAGCCATCACGACGGCGATACCTATCCAGATGAACGGCATATACTTCTCCATAACACCACTCCTTTCACTGCGGTCGAATGCCGCTGCATATATTGTATCACAACGATGAATATTAGTCAATTATTTAGGCGCTATAATTCTTATATGGGAATCTTTTTTACTTATTATGTGCTATAATGGAGAAAATATAATCATTGCAGGTGATCATATGGCTTTTGATACGTTTGACGAGGGGATCGCCCTCGGTGGACTGCGGAGCAAGCACGAAATAAAGATCCTGATCTGTTATCTGTTTTTCAGCATGAACGACAGGCTCACTAAAAATATAGTTATAGAAGCCGTCATCACGCGGGAGCTCGCAAACTTTTTTGAGACCTCCGCGGCGTTTGACGAGCTTGTTTCCGACGGGAACCTTGTGCCCGACGGCGAGGAGGACGGCGAGCCCGCCTTTCGCCTCACCGAAAACGGCAGGATAATCTCCAACGAGCTTGAAAACACCCTCGCCTACTCGGTCAGGGAAAAAGCGCTCAAATGCGCCCTCTCGCTGCTCAGCGAGCGCAAGACCGCGAAGGAGAACACGGTGGAGATAGTCGAGGGCGAAAACGGCTACAGGGTAATATGCACCGTTTCGGGCGGCGAGGAAAATCTGCTAACCTTCAGCATGTACGCACCCGACGCGGATCAGGCGGAGCTGATCAAGCGCAGCTTTTTGAGCTATCCGCGAACCGTTTACAAGACGATGCTCGCGCTGATGACCAAGGACAGGGAAAACGTCGGCGAGGCGCTCGAGGAGGTTTACGAGGTCTCTCTCTAAAAAAACAGCCTCAGCGTAAGCATGAGCGTTACCCCGGGTATGCCGCCGATCACCGAGGTCAGGATGGACAGCACGCTGAGCGGCAGATCCACCCCCGTAAAGGATGAGGTGAAGTGGATAACAAGCAGCGTCGCAAAGCCCGAGAGCATCGACAAAAAGGCTCTTTTAAGCGCCTTTCTGTGTTTTGATAAGGCATGTACGACAGAAAAAGCGACCAACGTGCCGAGCAAAATCAAAGCAAATTCCCACCAAGGCATAAATAAACATCTCCGCAACAAAAATAGACCGCCGATAGTATCGACGGTCTATTCTTATGTGCGTGAATTCACGGATATGCCATTTATCACTTCAGAAGATTAAGGCGTGTGAGCACGTTCAACGCGATAACAAACGCTACGAAAACCGCGGCGAAAACCTTGGTCCAGCGAGAGAGAAACGCGTCGATGGAGCGAGCCTTATTCTTGGAGAAGTAGGAGTCAGCCGCGCCGGTAACAACGCCGATGCCCTGCTGATTGCCCTCCTGAAGAATAATGACAACGATGATCGCAATCGCAACGACTGCAAGGATAGCGCCGAGCACAATACCCAATACGTTCATAATATCGTCCTTTCCTGATAACGGTAAACCGTATTATCTATTATTCAACTTATACATATTAACACAAACAAGTATAATTTGCAAGTGTTTTTTCGGGATTTTAAAAGTTTTTTTACGATTTTTTACAGCAAAGTGAGCTGTTCGTCCATGCTGTCCTCGTTCGACGGCAGCGCTCCGAGCGCAGGCAGCGAACGGGTGCGGTAACGCTGGGGCTTTGCGAACATTCCCTCGGTATACGGGATTATCTCAAACAGCCTCTGCCCTTTTTTGAGCTTCATGACCGCTACGCCCTGAGTTGAGCGTGTCGTTTTGAGCGCGACCGCGCCGGTGTGGACGAGCAGCATGCGTCCCGACGACGCCTTGAACAGTATCTCTCTGTCCTCGTCAATGAACATCATGCCGGACAGCGGACACTTGTCGGAATAAGCGCCTGTGAGCTTTTTGCGGTTGGTCTTGGTGGCGTAAGCCTCAAGCGGAACCTTAGCCGCCTTGCCGTTCTCAAAGGCAAACACGAGCAAGCCCTTGTAGTCCTTTGTAGCGACCATATAGACCGCGTTCTCGCCTTCGTCCATTCCGAGCTTCGCGGCGACATAATCACCGAGCACGGAAGCCTTTGTGTCGGCAAAATCGCCCGCCTTCGCCTTGTACACCTGCGCCCTGTCGGTGAAGAACAGCAGATCGCAGTTGTTGGAGAACTCGACGGTCTGGATTATCTCGTCGCCGTCCTTCAGCTTATGCGCGCCGCTCATCCTCAGCGACTGCGGCGTGATCTTCTTGAAGTAGCCCTCCTTGGTGAAGAAGAAGGTGCAGGCGTAATCGGGCACCTCCTCGACCTCCGCCTCAAAGCCCATGGCGTCCTCATAGATTATCATGCTCTTGCGCGGCTCGCCGTATTTATCGGCGACCGCCTTGAGCTCCTTGACGATGATCGTCTTGACGCGAGCCTTGCTCTTGAGGATGTCGTCGAGCTCCGCGATCTCCTTTTCGAGGTTCTCGATATCCTCGGTGCGCTTTAGAATATACTCGCGGTTGAGGTGGCGCAGCTTGATCTCGGCTACGTACTCAGCCTGTATTTTGTCGATCCCGAATCCGATCATCAGGTTGGGAACGACCTCGACCTCCTCGTCGGTCTCGCGGATGATCCTGATCGCCTTGTCGATGTCGAGCAGTATTTTTTCAAGTCCTTTGAGCAGATGGAGCTTCTCCGCCTTTTTCTGACGGTCGAAATAGGTGCGGCGCTTGACGCACTCGATCCTGAACGCTATCCACTCGTTGAGCAGCTCGCGGATCCCGAGCACCATCGGCACACCGCCGATCAGCACGTTAAAGTTGCAGGCGAAGCTGTCCTCGAGCGTGGTGAGCTTGAACAGCTTTGCCATCAGCCTGTCGGGGTCAGTGCCGCGCTTCAGGTCGATAGTGATCTTGAGACCGTCAAGACCTGTCTCATCTCGGATATCCGAGATCTCGCGCACCTTTCCCTGCTTGACGAGGTCTACTACCTTCTCGATTATCACCTCGCAGGTGGTCGAGGCGGGTATGGCGGTCACGTCGATGCAGTTTGCGCTCTTGTCATAGGAGTATTTGGCGCGCAGTCGGATGCTGCCCTTGCCGGTCTCGTAAACCTTGCCGAAGGCGTCCTCGTCATAGATGATCTGGCAGCCGCCGCTGAAATCGGGCGCGGGCAGGGTGGATTTTATGTCATGCTCGGGGTCGCGGATAAGCGAGGCGGTCGTTTCGCAGACCTCGCGCAGGTTGAAGGAGCAGATGTTTGAAGCCATGCCGACCGCGATGCCCGTGTTGGCGTTTACCAGAACGGACGGAAATGTCGCCGGGAGCAGCGTAGGCTCCTTCATGGTGTTGTCGTAGTTATCGACGAAATCGACGGTCTCCCTGTCGATATCGCGGAACAGCTCGGCGCAGATCGGCGCAAGCTTTGCCTCGGTATATCTGGAGGCTGCCCACGCCATGTCGCGGCTGTAGAATTTACCGAAGTTGCCCTTTGAGTCGATGTACGGGTGCAGCAGTGCCTCATAGCCGCGCGACAGGCGAACCATCGTGTCGTAGATCGCGGAATCGCCGTGAGGGTTGAGCTTCATGGTCGCGCCGACGATATTCGCCGATTTGGTGCGCGCGCCGCTGAGCAGACCCATCTTGTACATCGTGTACAGCAGCTTGCGGTGAGAGGGCTTGAAGCCGTCTATCTCGGGGATGGCTCGGGACAGGATGACGCTCATGGCGTAGGGCATGAAATTTTCCCGGATGGTGGAGGCTATCGGCTGCTCCACCACCTCGCCCGCACCGTTGATCACTCCCTTGGCTTTTTGGGGCTTGGAGGCGGGCTTGGTTGATTTTTTACGCGGTGCCAAACGATTACCTCCTTAGCTTACGTCGAGCTGGTCAATGTACTCGCTGCCGTGCTCGACTATATAATCCTTGCGCGCCTGGAGGTTGTTTCCGATCAGGGTCTCGAAGATCTCGGCGGTATAAGCCGCGTCGTCGGGCATCACCTTGATCAGGCGGCGGGTCTCGGGATTCATGGTCGTCAGGTTCATCATATCGGGCTCGTTTTCACCGAGACCCTTGCTGCGCTGGATGGTGAACTTCTCCTCTCCTATCTGCCTGATGAACTCGTCCTTCTCGGACTCGTCGTAGGCAAAATAGACCTCATTTTTAGTGGTGATCTCATACAGAGGCGACTCGGCGATGAACACCTTGCCCTCGCGGATGAGGGTAGGAACGAGGCGGTATATCATCGTCAGCAGCATCGTGCGGATATGGAAGCCGTCTACGTCGGCGTCGGTGCAGATTATGATCTTGCTCCAGCGCAGAGCGTCAAGGTCAAAGGTGGCGAGGTTCTTGTTCGCCTTGGATTTGACCTCGACTCCGCAGCCGAGTACGCGCAGCAGATCGGTGATGATATCGCTCTTGAAGATGCGGTCGTAATCGACCTTCAGGCAGTTGAGTATCTTGCCCCTGATAGGCATTATAGCCTGAAAATCGGGGTTTCGAGCCTGGACGCAGGCGCCCTTTGCGGAATCGCCCTCTACAATGAACAGCTCTCTTGAATCGACGTCGCGGCTGCGGCAGTCGACGAACTTCTCGACACGGTTAGTCATATCCAAGCCGCCCGAGAGCGTCTTTTTGATGTTGAGGCGGGTCTTTTCGGCGTTCTCGCGGCTGCGCTTGTTGACGAGCACTTGATTGGCGATCTTCTCGGCGTCCATGGGATTCTCGATGAAGTACACCTCGAGACTCTGACGCAGGAACGCGGTCATCGCGTCCTGTATGCCCTTGTTGTTGACCGCCTTTTTGGTCTGGTTCTCATAGGAGGCTACGCTCGAGAACGAGGACGTTACGCAGACGAGGCAGTCAAGCACGTCGTCGGGCTTGATCTTGCTCTCCGATTTATTGTATTTATTGTTGTTTTTTAGATAATTGTCTATCTGATAGACAAAGGCGTTTTTGACCGCCTTGTCGGGAGCTCCGCCGTATTCAAGCCAGCTCGAATTGTGATAATACTCGGTGAGGCTGGCTCTGTTGGAAAAGGCGACGGCGATGTTCATCTTCAGCTTGTACTCGGGCTTGTCGTCGCGGTCGCGGGTCATGACCTCGGTCTCCCAATGCTGAACGCCCGTCATGGAATCGTCGCCGATAACCTCAGAAACATGATCGACAATTCCGCTAGAGTACATGAAGGTCGTTGTGTCAAAGCTTCTGCCGGTCTGACTGCGGAAGATGAACTCGACTCCGGCGTTGACTATCGCCTGACGCTTCATCACGTCGAGGAAATACTCGGGCTTTATATCTATGTCGGTAAACACCTCGAGGTCGGGCTTCCAGCGTATCTTGGTTCCCGTATCCCTTTTGGCGTAGGGCTCCTTTTTGAGTCCGCCGACGTTCTCGCCCTTTTCAAAGTGAAGGGTGTAGCGCATACCGTCGCGGCGGATATCGACGTCCATATACTCGGAGCTGTACTGGGTCGAGCACAGACCGAGACCGTTCATGCCGAGGGAGAACTCGTAGTTTTCGCCCTCGTTGTTGTTGTATTTGCCTCCGGCGTAGAGCTCACAGAACACAAGCTCCCAGTTATAGCGCTGCTCGCCCTCGTTGAAGTCCACGGGGATACCTCTGCCGAAGTCCTCAACCTCGATCGAGCCGTCGGAATACAGGGTGACGACGATTTTTTTGCCGTAGCCCTCGCGCGCCTCGTCGATAGAGTTGGAGAGGATCTCGAACACCGAATGCTGACAGCCGTCGATGCCGTCGGAGCCGAAGATAACGGCGGGGCGCTTGCGAACGCGGTCGGCGCCTTTTAGGGTAACTATGCTCTCGTTGCCGTATTCAGCCGTCTTTTTCTTTCTTGTCATCTCATACTTCCTTCCGTGAGAATGCTACTTCTCTGTGCGCAGCTTCTTGATCTTATCGCGCAGATAGGCGGCGTGCTCGAACTCGAGCAGCCTTGCAGCGGCCTTCATCTCCTTGGTAAGAGCCTCGATAAGCTGCTGCTTCTGCGCCTTGGTGAGCTTCTTGGTGTTCTTGAACTCGCTGTCGCTGTGGGTGGATATCTCGATTATATCGCTGACCTTTTTGACTATGGTCTTTGGCACTATGCCGTGCTCCTCGTTGTAGCGCTGCTGGAGCTCGCGGCGGCGGTTGGTCTCCTCGATGGTGATCCGCATCGACTCGGTCACGCTGTCTGCGTACATGATGACCATGCCCTCGCTGTTGCGCGCGGCGCGTCCGGTGATCTGGATAAGCGAACGGGCGCTGCGCAAAAAGCCCTCCTTGTCCGCGTCAAGCACGGCTACAAGCGAGACCTCGGGGATATCCAGTCCCTCGCGCAGCAGGTTGATGCCCACAAGCACGTCGAACTCGCCGAGGCGAAGGTCGCGCACGATCTCCATGCGCTCGACCGTGTCGATATCGTGGTGCATATAGCGCACGCGGATACCCATGGTTTCAAGATATGCCGTCAAGTCCTCAGCCATCTTCTTGGTCAGGGTGGTAACAAGCACGCGCTGCTTTTTGGCTGTCCTTATATTGATCTCGGACACCAGATCGTCGAGCTGACCCTCGGTGGGGCGCACGGATATCTCGGGATCGAGCAGACCCGTGGGTCTGATGATCTGCTCTGCGACGGTCGCGCTTTTTTCAAGCTCAAAATCTCCAGGGGTCGCGCTGACGAACACCGCCTGATTGACGCGCTCATAGAACTCGTCGAAATTGAGCGGCCGGTTGTCGTATGCCGAGGGCAGCCGGAAGCCGTAGTCCACAAGGCTCTTCTTGCGCGCATGGTCGCCGGCGTACATACCTCTGACCTGCGGAAGCGTTACGTGGGACTCGTCGACGAAAAGCAGGAAGTCCTTCGGGAAATAGTCGAGCAAAGTGTAGGGCGAGGAGCCGGGCGCGCGTCCCGAGAGGATGCGGGAATAGTTCTCGATGCCCGAGCAGAAGCCGATCTCCTGAAGCATTTCCATGTCGTAGCGGGTGCGCTGCTCAATGCGCTGGGCTTCGAGCAGCTTGCCGTTTTCGCGGAAGTATTCGAGCCTCTCCTCGAGCTCGCGCTCGATCTCGGCAAGTGCGACCTGCATTTTATCGCGCGAAACGATATAATGAGAGGCGGGATAGATCGCCGCGTGGCGCAGCACCGCCTTGAGCTCTCCGGTGAGCGGATTTATCTCGGATATGCGGTCGACCTCGTCGCCGAAGAATTCGACGCGGATCACCGAATCGGCTGAAGCGGCAGGAAAAATCTCGACCACGTCTCCCCTGACGCGGAATTTGTTGCGTATAAAATTGACGTCGTTGCGCTCATACTGAAGCTCGACAAGCTTTTTGACGAGCTCATCGCGGAATTTCTGCATCCCGGGGCGCAGCGAGATGACCATGTTGCGGTAATCGATAGGATCGCCGAGGCTGTAGATGCAGGACACCGAGGCTACGATAATCACGTCGCGGCGCTCGGAAAGCGCAAGGGTCGCGCTGTGGCGCAGCTTGTCGATCTCATCGTTTATGGAACTGTCCTTTTCGATATAGGTATCGGTCTGGGCGACATACGCCTCCGGCTGATAGTAGTCGTAGTAGGACACAAAATATTCGACGGCATTATCGGGAAAGAACTCCTTGAACTCGCTGCACAACTGAGCCGCAAGGGTCTTGTTGTGCGCGAGAACAAGGGTCGGACGCTGCAACCGTTCGATAACGTTTGCCATAGTGAAGGTCTTGCCGGAGCCTGTGACTCCGAGCAGCGTCTGCTCCTTATTGCCGTCGTTGATGCTCTGCACCAGCTTATCTATTGTTTGGGGCTGATCGCCCGTCGGTTTATAATTTGAGTGTAGCTTAAACAACGTCATAATAATTATATAATACATCGCTGCACACATCGTGCCGCGCAAGCGAAACGTAATGTTCGTCGGCGAAGATAAAGTGATCGATCAGCTTGACGCCGACGCTCGCAAGGGTATTTGCGATCAATCGGGTAGCTTCCAGATCGTCGCCAGAGGGCAGCAGCGAGCCGCCCGGATGGTTGTGAGCGATAAACGCGCTTTTGGCGTTATGGCGGATGGCGATATCGACGATCCTTCGTATAGGCACATCGGTGGAATTGAGCGAGCCCTTGGCTACAACGTCGAGAAATATCAGCTTGCCGCGCGCGTTGCCCAGCGCGAGCACCACGACCTCCTCGATCCGTCCGATGAACTTGGGCTTCATTACGTCGCCCATCGTTTCGAGCTCGATCTCGGTACCCACCGAGAAGCGCGAATCAATATATCGGCGCGACAGATCGGGTACAAGCTTCAAAAGCACGGCGGCGGTCTCCGTAAGACCGAATTCGCGCATGAGCTCGTCTATCGGAGCCTCGCAAACGCCCGCAAGAGATCTGTAGCGGTCAAGCAGGCGGTGAGCAAGCTCGTTCGTATCCTTGTAAGGGATCGCGTAAAACAGCAGGAATTCAAGCACCTGATGCTCCTCAAAGGAGTCGATGCCGTCCCTCAGGAATTTTTCGCGCACTCTTTTGCGGTGACCGCTGTGTACGTTAGCTTTTTTCTCCGCCATAGCTACTACCCCACTCAAGCCGATTTTCGGCTGTCGATCTTTATTTTACCCCGTATTGCTCGTAATAAGCGTCGATAGACGCCTTGAGAGCGTCGTCGATGACTACTCTTCCCTTGTATTCGTGGTTATAGAGGTGCTCAACGACCTCCGCCATGGTTACGATTGCCGCGGTCTTGAGTCCGTATTTCTCCTCGATCTCGGCGAGCGCGCTCTTGTCGCCCTTGCCGCGCTCCATGCGGTCTACCGAAACGACCAGACCTATGGGCTCTACCTCGCCCTGCGCGCGAATGATGGGCAGAGTTTCCTCGATTGAGGTGCCTGCGGTGGTCACGTCCTCGATGATAACTACCCTGTCGCCGTCGTTGATGGGGCTTCCGAGCAGAATGCCCTTGTCGCCGTGATCCTTGGCCTCCTTGCGGTTGGAGCAGTAGCGGATATCCGTATCGAATTTTTCACTGATAGCGATGGTCGCCGCAACCGAAAGCGGGATGCCCTTATAGGCAGGACCGAAAAGCACGTCGAAATCAAGACCGAAGCTGTTATTGATCGCCTCGGCATAGTAGGCGCCGAGCCTTCTGAGCTGTGCTCCCGTACGATAAAAGCCGGTGTTTACAAAGAAAGGCGTCTTGCGTCCGCTCTTGGTGACAAAATCGCCGAATCTGAGCACGCCGCAGTCAACCATAAATTCAATAAATTCCTGCTTATAAGCCTCCATATCATGACCTCCGTATAAAATCAAATATTTGTTTGCATTTTTGTACATTGTTAATTTTACCACAAGATATAGCATTTGTAAATGGTAATTACACAAGTGTAATCAATATACGGCGTTTCGAGTTTTTTTCCGACATTTAAAATTAAAAAGCCGCTTGACATTTTAGAACTTATGTTCTATAATTATTTCAAACGGTTGTTCGATTTTTGAAAGTGAGCATGTGTATTATGAAGAAGTTTATCAAGGTGCAGGCGATTTTCGACTGCGACGGCAATCTGATGCCGGAGCTGATAATTTGGGATAACAAGCAGAGGTTTTCGATCGAGCGCGTGACCGATATCCGCTACACCGACAACCCCGGTGCGGAAGAGCCCGAGCTGCGCTTCACCTGCGTTATATTGGGCAGGGAAAAATATGTGTACTACAGCAAATCGCGCTGGTATGTGGACGCAAAAAGCTCCCGGCAGGAGCTGTCGGGAGCGTCTTATACTATTCTCAATTAAAAGACTTTATGATTCTGTCGGAGGCGGATCGGGCTTTTTTCGCCCTATCATCAATATCTGCTTAGTCGGGAACGAGAATATCGGGATCGCGCAGAGCGCTGTGACCGCCGGGGCGATCAATATATAGAGAATGTGCGCCCAAACGACGCCCATTCCCTGCTCGAACAGGAGATACACCCCGTAAACCTCGAGCGGATACAGCATCAGACGATGCCAAAAATAGATCTGCAAGGTCTTTGTGCCGGTCTTGGTGATCACGCCGAGATTGCGGTTCGGCAGCACAGCCAGCACCGAAAAGCCCGCGAGCAGCGATATCGCGTAGGCGAGCATCCTCAGCAGACCGCCCCACATCGCCGCGGGTCCGAAGATCGTGTAGCGGTTGCGCCCGGTAAAGAGTCGGCGGAAATTGATGACAAAATCCGGGTTTGTGAAGCACAGCACAAGATAAGCGATAAGCAGCGCGGCGCCGAGCAGTCTGAACCACTTGCTTTGGAATATCCCGAGCAGCTTGTCGGGCTCAAAGCAGTAGCCGAGCAGGAAAAACGGCAGGAATACCGCGATCCTGAGCAGCGAGAACGCGTCGCCGAGGTGGGAATCATAGCCCGCCATGCAGCCCACGGCAAAGGCGATGCCGAGGACAGCCCACTTATTGAAGGTGCGGAATATCCATACTATGACCAGGAAAACCGCGACAGCTCCGAGATACCAGGTGAAGGAATCGTACATATTGAGGATCGAGTAGCCAGCCCGTCCCCTTAGGAACAGGCGCTCAAGCGAGATCGCTATGCGCAGCACTATCGCTATCAAAAAGAAGGACAGGACCTTATAGGTCGGGAACTTGGTTTCGCGGTTCATCGGCTTGGTGAACAGACCGCTGATAAAGATGAACAGCGGCATATGTACGCCGTAGATCGCCGTGAACAGGGCGTTTGTGAAATACGGTTCCGCGCTTTGCTCGGTGATGATATCTATGTCGTGACCGATGACAACAAGCAGGATTGCAAGGAACTTTGCGTTGTCATAAAGAAAAATGCGCGGGGCTTTTTCGACAGGCGAAAGCCGCCTTGTCTGATCTCCCATATAATCTCTCCTTGGATCAATCAGAGCTCTCCCTGACAAAATACACGATGTAATCGCTGTAGGCTATTGAAATGCCGTCGATCGCGCCCGCCTCGCGGTGAAGCAGGAAGCTGCACTGAGTGCCGTCGTCAAACAGAGCGGAAACGGTATCGTCATCCGCAAGCTCGTATTTGCCTGTGTGCGTTCCGTCGGACGGCTCTCCTGGAGACATCCATAAATCAAAGGTGCCGTCGCTCTTGAATTTCAGCGAGCCGCGGTAGTTTGAGTATTTTGTCTGATACACCTCGTCCATCGGGACCTCGTCGCCGCTCGCGTTGTCCGCGCTCTTAGGCACCCACACGCTGTCCTCTAACGAGCGCAGATCCTTTGTGGACTGATACATGAATATGCCGAACGCGACGCCTGCCGCGACGAGCACGGCAAGCGCGACAGAGACTATCACTATCGTCTTTTTAGGACGCTTTTTTGTCTCCTGACGCGCCGCGGATTTTTTCTTAGTCATTTTTTTGCTGCCCATAACTCACCCGAAATATACGATGTAATCGCCGTAATCGACGCTGAAGGACATGGGAGTGCTTCCGTCCCATTCGCTTACGGTGATATCAAGATTGCGGTCGGAGGCGGTGGTGGCGATGATTCTGCCGTCCTGAACCACATAGGCGCCGTAGGTCTCGCCCGAGGCGTCGAGCGTGTCGCTGAACGTGCCGTCGCTGTTGAAGGTGATCGCGCCCTCGGTATAGCCCGAGCCGAAAACCTCGCGCAGCGTGGTCTGGCCGCCGGAGTATCTGTCCTCAACGTATCCGTTGGGGATGTAGGTGCCGTTGAAGAAGGAGACCTCCTCTCCCTCCTCGGTCGGCACGACCACATCGGCGACCCTTGTCTCTATGGGAACGCCGGTCTCCTCGGGAACGGTCGAAGGCGCCTCCGCAGCGGACGACGCAGCGGTCTCCGAAGGCACAGTTGTCGGTGCGGCGGTGTTGTCGGCGAAAGCCGCCGCCGATGAAGGAGCTGTGGGCTGTGAAGTCGTTTCGCCGTTTTTAGTACGGGTAAAAAAGAACACGCCGACAATCACGGCAGCGATTATCAATACCGCGGCTATAATGAGAATTATCAGACCGGCTTTGCCGCCGCCTGATTTTTTCGTATGTCTTCCTGCCATTTACTTTTCCTCGCTTTCCGCTGCCTGCTGCTGAAGCTTGCGGACAGCTCCGCGCTTCACCATCCTGCCGTTGAAATAAATGTATTCCTCATCGTCTCCGCCGTTCTCAAGCTCAAGCTTTTTGAGCTCCTCGTTGAACTCGCGGGTCTCCTCCCTTTTGCGCGCCGCCTCGAGCTCGCGCTGCTTTTTGGCAAGCTTTGCGTCGACCTCCGTGTTCTGCGAGGAGTTGTCGGCGACCATCAGGTACATACGCCTAAACGTGGCGGACTGAATGATAAAGGTGCTTATCGAAGGTATAAAAAGCGCCGCCAGTGCTATCGTGGCAATGACGATGGCAATGACATTGCCGCTGCAGCAGATAAGGACGGTCGAACAGATCACAAAGAACAGGAACAGCCCGAACAAGGCGAGCAGATTGTACTTGAATTCGCCGAATACCATCAAAAAGCTGTTCTTATATACCGAGGGGAGCTTTACGGAAAACGTCACTGTCATCGACGGGATATAGAAGAACATAAAGAGAAAGAGCAGGGCGATTATCGCGCTGATTACGAGCAGAGTGTAAAACATCGGCATTTTCTGACCGAGCTGGGCGTAGAGACTGATCGACCAATAGCTGAAGAAAACCGCCAAATACAGCACTGTGCCATGAAGCAGGAACGGAAGGAAGTTCTCCCGGACGCCGGAGATAAAGGTACTGACTACCCTGACCTTATCGTCGCTCTGAGACATCAGCGCCGTGACCTTGACCACACCCGCGTAGAACGGAAAGACAGGGATGATCAGCGCGAGCAGAAGGAGATTGGAATTCAGCCCGGTGAGCTTGTTTATGAGGTAAAAAATCCCGAAAAACGCCCCCAGCGGAACCGCGAACAGCAGATTTGTGAGTATCAGCCGCGGGATCCCGCGGAAAAGCCTGCTGAAAAATATGGTGATAGGCAGGGTTTTGTTGTCAGACGCCATGGTATCCTCCGTTTTCGGCGACACCGCAGCGCAAAAGCGCGCGGATCGCAGGATTTATTCCGTCGTTTTTCATCGGGCTGATATCCCTACAGGCTGAACGCTCCGGCAAACATACTCCAAAGCACCGCGTCAAGAGCGGCGGCAAAAAAGGTCATCAGCAGAGATGTCAGGAACCTTGTGCTGAATTTCAGCCAAAGCGGTCGAAGGGGCTCCTCGGGCAGCTCGGCGCGTATGAGGCGCAGCAGCAAGAGCTTTGAGAAGTCGAACGCCTGAGCCGACAGGCTCAAAAGCGCAAGGCAGAAGAGGAACGTTCCCGGGAGCAGCACGAGCAGATAGAAGCCCAAGCCCGAAAGCGAATGGGCTGAGACAAGATAAGCCGCCGTCAGCCCGGTTCCGAAGCCCTTGAAAAGAACGACGAACAGTTCAAAGGGCAGTCCCCAAGGAGACACGCCCAAAAGATAGACCGAAGTCAAAAAAATAAAATCGGACGCAAAGCAGGCGCAGAAGGTCGCTATCGCACCCCTGCTCAGTCTTGCGTCAAGATTTGTCGTGAATAAAAAATCGAGCGTTTTCATAAACGCCTTGTCCGCTCCTCCGGCATAGACAGCCCCGAGAGCAATCCCGAGCAGGAGCAGCAGCACGAAAACAAGGGTCACGCCGTAGCGCTTCCATGTAAACCGAAGCTCTGCAGCGGAAGGAAAGCGACGGCGTGAAAACACGCCGCCGCGCTTCAGGGAAAAAATCACGCTTTTCATCATAACATCCTTTCAACGGTTTGTCCACTAAAAGGTATGAAACGATGATAAAAAATATTACCGAAACTCAGCCGGATTATTTGCCGAGCTCCTCCGCTCTGTCGGTGCAAGCCTGCATCGCCTCGGCGACAGCCTCGGTAAAGCCGTGCTCGCGGAGCTTTTCAAGCGCGGCGATTGTGGTGCCGCCCTTTGAGCTGACCTTTTGGATAAGCACGTCCGCGCTGTCTCCGCTCTCGCGCAGCATTGCGGCGGAGCCCTCCATCGTGGCGCAGATCAGATTCATTGCGACCTGATAGTCAATGCCCTGCGACTGAGCGTAATCTGCCATCGCCTTTGCGAAAAGGTAGAAATACGCGGGGCTTGAGCCGTTGACGGCGATGATCTGATTCATGTGATCCTCGGTTAGGTATTCGCAGACTCCGCTGCCGGCAAACATGCGGTGTACAAGCTGCCTGTCCTCCTCGCCGATATTGTCCGAGGGGCAGAGCGCCGAAGCTCCCTTTTTGAGCAGAAGGGGCGTGTTCGGCATCACGCGCACAACGGGACAGTCGCAGCCGAGCGCTCGGCGGACATAGCCGATTGAGATACCGGCGGCTATGGAAACGAAGGTCTTGTCAAGGCTGACCGCGGGACGGATCGTCTCGAGGACAGCGGGATATGTCTGGGGCTTGACCGCGAGCACGATGATATCGCTGTTACCGACGACCTCGGTCTCTGAGGACGCGGTGCTGACTCCCAGCGACGACATGAAGCCGAGCCTGTCCTCGCTGATATCATACACACAAATGTGATCAGCCGAAAAATCCTGCGCGAGCAGTCCGTTGATGATGGCGGTAGCCATATTGCCCGCGCCGATAAATCCTATTGTTTTCATATTACTTTCCTTTCGGGCTCAGATTCCGAAATAACTGTTGTTAGCGCAGGTAAAATCAAAGCCGTATTTATTGAATTCGCCGTCGCATTCGTAATCGCCGTAGAAGAACATCTCAGCCTCGTCGATACGCCTGTACAGCAGTCCCCACCAGCATGAGCCGGAGGCGTGGTGATATTGCAGGAAGTTATTTATGAACGCGCTCTTTGAGGTGTTGTTGAGGTCGCGCTCACCGGAGGACGGCGAAGCGTAGTCGGAATAAACATAACCCGTGGTGCCGTTTGAAAGCTTGATCTTATACCACGATTTGTTGTAAAGCTTCGCGTCGACAAAGGTAAACGAGGTGTCGTAAGCCATCGTCGTCACTATCGAATTTCCGGTGCCCGCGCCGGAGCGAAGGTTGACTCCGCTTGTATTGATAAAGCCCGCCGCGCCGGCTTTGATCGAACCGCCTGCCGTCGAGGTGTCGAGCAGCACAGACCTGAGCTCGGCGCTGTTGGTGATGCAGTAGGCGCCCAGATTATAGGCGAAGCACACAAGGGCGTCGAACTGCTGCTGGTTGAACCTGACGTTGTTCTGGGTAAGGAAGGCGTTGGTGCGGGTTGTGTAGCCGCCGGAATTAACGGTCTGGCACAGATAGGCATAAGCCTCTGCCTTAGTCAGGTTGTTGTAGAACTGCTCATTGGAGAAAACCACCTTGCCGTGTCCGAGGGTGGGGTCTCCGGTGATATAGTCGGCGGTGACCGTCGGAAGGAAGCCCTCGAACAGCGCGATCAGCTCGATCACCTCGTCGCTTGCGCGGCGTTCTCCGAGAACCGTCGTGGTCGTGTCGGTGGATTTGGTGACGAAAACCTCTCCCTCGCCGTTATCCGGTGTGGTCAGGTATTGATCTGAGGTTCTATACCTTGAATATGCCTTTATGCTCCAAAGCCCGGATTTGTCGAGGACATGGGAGCCCGACCAGATCAGATTGTTTCCGTCCTTGACCTTGCTGTCCGCCTCGACAGTGTATGAGGTCGAGCCGTTTGAAACGACAAAGCGCACGGCTACTCGATCGGAGTCGGTGATAGCCTTGAAGGTCACGTTTGAATTGAGAGGAGCGGAGTTGGGCGAAGCGTATACAAAGCGGATGTTGTCGCGCGTAGTAACGTGGATAAGGCAGCTCGCCGCGCCGTAATAGGTGTATGCGGTGATCGTAACGTATCCGCTCGATTTGGTATCGACAACACCGTCCTGACCGACTGTCGCAATGCTGTTATTTGACGATTTCCAGCTTACTCCGTATGTATTTGAGGTGAGAAGGATAGATTTGCCCGTCCTCATGACGATATCGTCCGAGGATATCGAAACGCCGTAGCCGGAGCTTACGGTGATGTTTACGGAAGCGGTCTTGCCGTCGGCTGAAGCCGTGACCGTCGCCGAGCCCGAGGATTTCGCGGTGACTACGCCGTTGGTGTCAACCGCCGCAACGGAGCTGTTCGAGCTTTTCCATGTCGCGTTTTTATGGCTCGCGGTCAGTGCGATCTGATTGCCGATATAAAGGCTTGAATCTCCCTGAAGGATCGACAGATCGCCGGAATTCGACGCGCCCGAGCCGGATGTTCCGCCGGATGAGCCGCCGGAGCTTGAATTCATCGTCAGATAATCTCCGAGCGCCCAGCCGGTCTTGCCGTCGGAGAGCTTGATGTTATACCAGCCGTTTTTCGGGGTCGTGCTGATATAAACGAACTCGGTATTCTGATTCATCGTTGTGACGATGCTGTAGCTCGTGCCTGCGCCGGAGCGAAGATTCAGAGCCCCGGTATTGACATAGCCCGTGGTTTTTTCCTCGGATGAGCCGCCCGAGGAGCCGCCGGAGCTTCCGCCCGATGACGAATTATTCAGAACCACATAGGTCTTTGAGACCCAGCCCTTGGTGCCGTCGGAAAGCATGATATTGTACCAGCCGTTCTTCTCTGTCTCGCTGACAAGCGTGAACTTGGTGTCGCGCGCCATGACCGTAACGATGCTGTTACCGGTGCCGGCTCCCGAACGCAGATTTACATAGCCCGCGTTGACATAGCCGGTGGTCTGTGTCGAAGTGCCTCCGCTGATCGTTCCCGAGGGCGTGCCCTTGGTGACGTAGGTCTTATAGATCCAGCCCGTGGTGCCGTCGGAAAGCTTGATATTGTACCAGCCGTTTTTTTCGGAGGTGCTGACAAAGGTAAAGGTCGTGTTTTTGTCAAGGGTATCTATCACGCCGTAGCTCGTTCCGGCGCCCTTTCTGAAATTAACGCCGTCGACGTTGACATAGCCCTTTTCCGTGGAGGTCGAGGACGAGGATGACGAGGAGGTCGCCTTTACATAATCCTTATGAACGTAACCTGTTTTATTGGTCTCAAGCTCCTTGATCTTGTACCAGTCGGAGCTGACGAGCTTGCCGTCAATAAAGGTCACCTTGGTGTTCTCGCTCATAGTCGTGACAACTGAGTAGCTCGTGCCTGCGCCGGAGCGGAGGTTGACATAGGAGGCATTTGCGATATAGCCGCTTCCTCCCTTCACCGGAGTGACCGTCGCGGCGTTTGCGACAAGCGGGATCACGACCGCAAATACAGAACCGAGCATCAGTACAGCCAGCACTATACATACAATACGAATTACCGTAGCTTTTTTCATAGGTCTCACCTTTTCAACATTGTAAAACTTCTAAATATTACAAAATCTTAACTATATTTACAATTATAACACATTTAGCCGAATAATGCAAATTTAAATTTTTTTAACGCTTTTACAGCCGATTCAGCGGAGCTTAAGCAGCTTTCCGTGCAGTCTTTTTCGATAAAAAACAGTGAATACTGTCAGCGCGCGGTCATAGAGCAGGAAAAGAAGGTTGCCTGCGATCAGGAATACCCAAGGCAGATACACTCCGAACAAGGTATACTCCTCTGCCGGGACAGAGAGCAGCCACATAGCCGCGAAAAACGAAGCCACGGCAGAAAGATTGAACACAACAAGCTTGACCGCAAGACGCACCGCGCGGCGGCTGAGCCTGTTTTCAAGCAGCTCCTTGAGCACCGGATAATACCCGAAAAACGCGATAAAAAGTATTACCGCCTCTTTATCATAAGTGAAAATCAGCGAAAGAACAGAGGTCACGGCAAAGGCTGCCAGCGCCCATTGAGCGCCGCATTCGATCAGTACCGACACAATCAGCGCCCCGGCTATGCAAGGAAGCGCGTAGATCCCCACCGGGATGACCGCGCTGAGAAGCATCACTCCGACGCCGAGCGCCGCTATGACTGCGCTGAAGGTAAGATTCAGCGTCATTTTTCTGACTGATCGCTTCATTATTCGCCTCAAAATCACAATTATAAATCTTATACAGAAGTATTATACATGATTATGTTATAAAATTCAATAGTTAAGCTAAAGATTTTTTCTGATTTAGAATTATTTTTTGTTAAAAATAGTCTATAATTTTAGATAAAATCTTATGCGGCTTATCTGCCGCGGACCTGAGGCCTGATTATGAACGTCTATGATTTTGACAAAACCATTTACGACGGCGACTCCACCGCCGATTTTTACATATTTTCGCTCAAACGGCACAAGGGTATCATCCTCCTTTCCCCTTCCCTTTTCGGCGCGTTTTTGCGGTTTTATGTATTTAAAAGAGGCACAAAGACGGAATTCAAGGAAAAAATGTACCGTTTTCTGACCAAATGCGAGCTTGAAACCGACCTCGCCGATTTCTGGGAGACCCATAAAAAAAACATCAAGCGGTTTTACATCTCGCAGCGAAGGGACGACGATCTTATCATCTCAGCCTCACCTGAATTCCTGCTTGAACCGATCTGCAGAGAGCTCGGGGTCGCCCTGCTCGCCTCGAGGGTCGACGGCAAAAGCGGAAAATACGACGGCATCAACTGCCACGGCAAGGAAAAGGTACGCCGCTTCTGCGAGGCTTATCCCGACGGCGTGATCGACGATTTTTATTCAGACAGCCACAGCGACGATCCGCTCGCCGAAATATCAAAACGAGCCTTTCTCGTTAAGGGAGAAAGGCTGACGGCTTGGAAATGATTCAGAGGTAATGGCGAAAAACCATTACCTCTGTTTTGTTATTATACGATCCGGATACGGCAAAAGCGCCGAGCTCTCAGGCGTGAACCGGAAGGCTTTTACTCTGACCTATTCGCAGCCGCAGCCGAAGGAAGCGCGGTCAATCGAAGGATCTGCCGTTCCGGGCGGAAAGAACGAGTCATTGGGGAACTCGATCTTTCCGAACGCCTCGCAGGGATCGTCGGTGCTCTCGCCGCATTCCTTGCGGGGGATGCAGAAATCGTAGGACGGGATCATGAGCTGCACATCGCGCGTGAGACGGGCTATCGTGAACACGCCGAGCGTGACCAGAACCTGCTGATTCTCGGGAGCCTTGAGCTCTCCTCCGAAAAACTCAGCGACGTTCTCGGGGACGAACGGAAGGATAGCGGGTGTTGTGACCGTTGCGACGGACGCCGCCAGCGACATCGGGCAGCTCACCTGCACCGAAGCCTCGGGAAGAGTCGAGGGTGAAGGCTGACAGGTGGTGAATTCCGAGCTGTCGATCTCCTGCTCGCCCTTGCTCGTAAAGGTCTTGGAATTGCCCTCGCTGCCGAAGAGCACCGCGCGCTTTGAATGGGTCGCAAGACCGGTCACGGTCGCCGGCAGCGTGCCAGTTCCGCTGTACACCTCCAGACTTACGGCGAAATAATACACCGTGTCTACGGCGTAATAGCCCCGGTGGAACGCGATGGAATCCACGTTCACATTGGCGGTGAGCACTCCGGTTTTAGTGACGCGCACCGCCGTGGCGTTTTCGATCAGCTCCTGATTTTCCTCGGTAAAAAACACCGTCAGGTCTCTGAGGCACTCCTTGGCTCCGCAACTGTCGTAGAGCCGTTTAACGTCTACGCATACGGGGTCGAAGGCTTCTTCTTCGGCGATATCCGGAGCGGTTGTTTCGACTGCTTCATATTCTGCTTCCGACATAAACATACCTCCATATCTAAGTAATTACAGCATGAAATCACTCTGTAACATTACCATAATATGGAGGTGTTTCTTTATTGTTACTCAATTATCGGCGCCTTTGAATTTTTAAAAAGCGCCGAGATTGTATTGCTATCTTTCAAAACGGGACAGCGTTTTTTTGAACATCCAGTGGAGATAGGTCGGGTCGCAGTAGGAATAGTTTGAATAGGCAAGGTATATCTCAGACCTGTCGGCGCGGTATTTGAGCGCGGAGCGGTAGCCTCCGCAGTTGCCCGTCACGGAGATCACCTTGTCCTTGACATAAACTCCGCAGCCGTAATCATAGCCGTTGCTAGTGAACATATACTCGAGCGAGTCCTCGCTCAGCACCTCGCCGCCGAGCAGGGCGTCCACCCATTTGAGCGTATCCGAGACGTTGGTTATCAGACCCGCCGAGGAATAACCGACGCCGTCGCAGCGGAGCTTGGTGCTCTGCTCCTCACCGTCAAAGCATTCCGCAGTGTGATCGTTCGCGGTAAAGCCCGAGCTGCCCATTCCCAGCGGCTTGAAGAACCGCTCATTAATAAACTCATAGTAGCTCATTTTGCTGACCTTGGCGATGATCTCTCCGAGCAGGTAGTAGTTGCTGTCGGAGTAATCGAAATACTTGCCCGGCTCAAAGCTCAGCTCCTGCGAAAAGATCCAGTCGAGCACCGCTCTTTTATTCTTTTTGAACGAATTGTCCTTTTCTATCATTTCATCAAGCTCCGGAACGAGCCTGAAATCATCGGAGCGAAACTCGATGGGAACGACATAATTCTTGATGCCCGAATTCATATGAAGAAGCTGTTCGACGGTGACGTCCTTTCCCGCCTTGTATTTGGGAAAGAACTTGCCGAGGCTATCGTCGAGAGAAAGCTTCTCTTCCTCAATAAGCAGCAGTACAGCCGCAGCGGTGAACTGCTTTGTCACCGACCCTGCATAAAAACAGGTATTGAGCGAATTGCCGGTATGCCCTACCGCGTCCGACGAGCCCGTTGAGCTGAGGTACTCAAAGTCGTTGCCGATCTTCATGTACACATTGCCCTTGTAGCCGGTATCGGAAATTATGCGGTTGAACTTCGAGTAGGTCTCCTCCGCCTTCTGCTTCAGCGCCACCATGTCGTAGCGCCTGAACTTTTTCGGCGTATCCTGAGTAGCCGGAACAGTCGTGACCGGCTCGGTCACGGGTTCGGTGACCGAGGGAGCGGTCGAGGCGACCGCGGAAAACCCCTCACCGTCACAGCCGCAGAGCAGAGCGAGCAATAATATAAAACACAGAAGCAAACAAATCGTTTTTTTCATAAATGATCATTCCTTTTGCAAGGTCATATGAAATCAGGAAAGCTTTTCCATTTTGCAGAAATTAGCCATGAGCTTTTTGGTGCCCGCCTTATCAAAGGCGATCTCGAGCAGCGTATCGCTGCCCATTTTCTCGGTATGCACAACCATGCCCTTGCCGAACACCTTATGCAGCACCTCATCGCCGACCGTATAGGTCGTGCCGGTTTTGACAGCGGGCTTTTGGTAACCGCCGAATTTGGGACTGAAGCCCGTGCCGTGAGGCTTTGAGCCGACGGCGATCCTCTCTCCTCCGGAGCTTTTCGCGCCGGTATAGCCCGAGGAAAACGCGCTCCTGCGCTCCTCGCCCGTCCGCTCGACCAGCTCGTCCGGGATCTCGCTGACAAAGCGCGATTCGCGGTTATATGTAGTCGAGCCGAATAGCATACGGGTCTTGGTCTTGGTGAGGTACAGCAGCTCCTTGGCTCGCGTTATGCCGACATAGGCAAGCCTGCGCTCCTCGTTGATCTCCTCCGGGTTCATCATCGAAGCGATCGACGGGAACAGCCCGTCCTCCATTCCCGTGATGAACACCACGGGAAATTCCAGACCCTTGGCGCTGTGAAGCGTCATCATCACGGCGGTGTCGGACTCAGCGTCGTAGTTGTCGATGTCGGAGAGCAGGGATATCTCCTCGAGAAAGCCCGAAAGCGTCGCCTCCTCGCCGTAATCCTCCTCGAATTTGATGATGTTTGAGGAAAGCTCCTCGATATTCTCGATGCGCACATCGGCGTTTTCCTTTTCCGCTTTAAGATAAGCCGTATAGTCGGTGTGCTCCAAAACAAGGTTGTATAATTCTGCAAGAGAATAATCGCCGCTGTCCTCCGCCTCGATCAGCCCGTCGATCAGGGCTGTGAAAGCTTTGAGCTTTGACGCGGCGCGCGAGAGCTGAGGATAGCTGTCCGCCTCGCTGATGACCGAATAGATGCTTTCGCCGATTCCCGAGGCTATCTCTGCGGCTATCTCGACCGTGCGCGCACCGATTGAGCGCTTTGGCACGTTGATGATACGGCTGAGGCGCACATCGTCGTGGGGATTGTTGATGACCTGAAGATAGGCGACCATATCGCGGATCTCCTCGCGGTCATAGAAGCGGTGGCCGCCGATTATCCTGTGAGGCACGCCGCTGCGCGAAAGCGCCTGCTCGATGGCGTTCGACTGGGCGTTGGTGCGGTAGAGCACGGCAAAATCCGAGTATTTGCGCCCGTCGGAAACTCCGTCGAGGATGGTCTGAGCAACAAACGAAGCCTCGTCGCGCTCGCTGTCACAGGTGTGGACGATTATCTTCTCGCCCTTGGGGTTCTGCGTCCAAAGGGTCTTGCCCTTGCGGACGGTATTATTTGATATCACTCCGTTCGCCGCGTCGAGGATCGTCTGGGTGCTGCGGTAATTCTGCTCGAGGCGGATCACGCGCGCACCCTTGAAGGTGTTCTCGAAGGAGAGGATGTTTTCGATGGTCGCTCCCCTGAATTTATAGATGCTTTGGTCGTCGTCGCCCACGACGCAGATATTGCCGTGGAGCGCGGCGAGCATTGAGACAAAGCGGTACTGGACGCGGTTGGTGTCCTGATACTCGTCTACCATGATATATTTGAACTGCCGCTGATATATCTCGAGAACGTCGGGATTGGTTTCAAACAGCTCAACAGCCTTGCAGAGCAGGTCGTCAAAATCCATTGCGTCCGCGGTTTTCAAACGGGTCTGATACACCTCATACACCTTGGCTATCGAGACCTTGCGGAAATCATAATCGGCGTTTTTCAGCATCTCCTCCGGCGTGATCATCTTGTCCTTCGCCTTTGAGATCTCGCTGAGTATCGCCTTTGCCGGAAGCTGCTTTTCATCTATATTTAGCTGCTTGCAGATATCCTTGACGAGCTTTTTCTGGTCGTCGGTCGCGTATACCGTAAAGTGGCTCGAATATCCCAGCCTGCTTCCGTAGCGGCGCAGGATGCGCGCACAGGTGGAGTGGAAGGTCGCCGCCCAGATGTCGGCGCCTCCCTCCGGCACGGTATTGCATATTCTCTCCTTGAGCTCGCCCGCCGCCTTGTTCGTAAAGGTGATGGCGAGGATGTTCCACGGCTTGCACAGCCCCGACTGCAGAATATACGATATGCGGTTTACGAGCACGGTGGTTTTTCCCGAGCCGGCGCCGGCAAGTATCAGCAGAGGACCCTCTGTAGCAAACACCGCCTGCTGCTGCATGGGATTCATAAAGGAAAACTGTTGTTTTAATTCGCTTTGAGACATAAAAATACCTTTTAAGAGAAAAAGCGGGCGAATTTCTCGCCCGATTTTTTTGGAATATCCGATTATTTAATGCTTGAGTTGTAGACCTCCGACATTCCGGCGGCGTCGTCCGCAACGATCATGCTGACAAAGTTGCCGTCCTTGGTGACCTTGCACACCTTGACCATGTCGAGCTTTTCGGGAGTGTATGAGCTGTACTGCTGAACGATTGAGTTGAAACGGGTCGTGAGAGCGGTCTCAACGCGGGCAGCCGCGTCGGAATCCACAGCCTCAACGAGCACGATCTCGATCGCTGCGTTGTTGTTCTGATTGGTCTCGGCTGCGAACTGCTTTACGTCCTCGGGGTTGATGCCGTAGTATTTGTTGAGCTTGTCCGTGGTGTCGATCTCGGTAAGCGAAAGATCATACTTGGTATTGATCTCGGTAAGAACGCCGGAAAGATCGGCATTTTTGGTACCGCCGCAGCCGGCAAAGGCAGCTGTGAGCATCATTGCAGCCAAAACAATGGCAATTATTCTTTTCATCTTTAAATACCTCCGATTTACAATTTTACCCTACTATTATATTATATATTTTTTGAAAGTCAATATTTATTATAATAATGTAATACTTATACTATTTTCGATTTGACAGAAAGCGTCGGGAGCAGAATAATCTGCCCCCGACCGGAGAGAGGTTATATAGAAAGGAAAATGAGTGGGAAAGCTTTGTTTATCACCAGTTAAAGATCGTGTCCCAGTCGGTGTTCCAGCCGCTGTCATTCTGACGGGCATTGTCGTTGAGCTTGGCTGAGGGCTTGTATTCCTCGAGCTGGATGTCAATGTCGATGCTCGAGCCTCTGCGGTATACAGTCAGGGTGACCGTATCGCCTACCTTGTTGTTTACAAGGGCGCTGCTGATATCGGCGGAGGAAGTGACCGAGGTGCCGTTGACCGCGGTGATAAGGTCGCCGCGGCGGAAGCCTGCCTTTTCGGCGTTGGAGCCGCTGTTAACGGAGAGGACATAGCAGCCGAGCTGGTTGACGCCGTAATAGAACGCGGTGTCGGAGGAGCTGATGTCTACGAAATCCATTCCGAGGTCGATCTTTCCGGTCACATAGCCGTATTCCTGGAGATCCTTGATGATGCCGATGACATTGTTGATGGGGATCGCAAAGGCGATGCCCTCTACCTCTGTCGCGCTGTCCTTGGCGTTGACGATACCGATAAGGTTGCCGTTTGCGTCAAACAGTCCGCCGCCGGAGTTGCCGGGGCTGATCTGGGCGTTTGTCTGGAGCAGGGTCATATTGTTGTTATCAATAGTGACCTCGCGGGCAAGAGCGCTGATGATTCCGTCGGTGACGGTGCCTCCGAGCGTTCCGAGGGGATTGCCGATAGCGACTACATAGTCGCCTACCGCAAGCGCGGAGCTGTCGCCGAGAGTCGCCGGGCTGAGCCCCTGGGCGTCGATTTTGATAAGCGCGATATCGTTTGACTCGTCGCTGCCGATCAGAGTGGCGTCATAGGTGGTAGTGCCGTCTCTGAGGGTAACTGTGATGGTATTCGCGTCGTCGATGACGTGATGGTTGGTGATGATATATCCGTCCTCTGAGATGATAACGCCCGAGCCTGCGCCGCTGACTACATACTGGCGGTTGAACGAGCCTGTCACTACGCCCTCGGTGGCGATCTCAACCACGCTGTCGGCTGTCTTTTTGACGATATCCGAGGTGGTGGTCGCGGTCACGGAGGAGGAACCGCTGTGGGTGGCTTCGCTGTCGCCCGAGGAGGTGACCTGCTTGACGTTGAGCGTACCGCCGGTCGTGGGCTCGGTGTTCTTGCTGTTCATCGAGCTTGCGAACAATCCGCCACCGAAGCCGAGCGCCGCGGAAGAAAGCACCGTGATCGCCAGCATAGCGGCGACGAAGCCGCGCGACGCGGGCTTTTTCTCCTTCTTGGGCTTCTTATGATTCCGGGGAGCCGATGAATGCTGAGGAGAAGCCTGAGCCTTTTGCTGAGGGGCTCCGTAATTGGGAGCCGAGGAATACGGATTATAGGTTCCCGAGGTCGTTGAGCCGGTTTTTCTCGGATCGGGAGTATAGGCGCTGTAGCTGCGGTCGGAGGACGGCGCGTCGTAATTGTTGGGGTTGTGCGGAGAGGTGCTGTTCTGACCGTTGATATATGAGTAGCGATACTCTCCCAAACGCTGTCCGGCGTTCCACTCGTAAGCTCCCTCGGACGAAGCTTCCGTTGCGGGCTCCGAAGGTCTTGAGGAAGCGTTCTCGCTGCCGCTGACGTTTGATTTGCTGAAGAAATCGTCGTTGAAATGATCTGACATAATCGTTACCTCCTATTTATCTGACAGGGGTATCAAAGCCTCTGTTGTTTTCGATGGTATTATCATATTCCCCCAAAGTGAAAACTATATGAAATACGGTTGAAATATTTTTGTTTTTTATTTGCAGTTTTTTAGAATAAACAGTGAAAAATGTGCAGATCGCTTTTTAGGGTGCATACTCTGCCGAATAAATATGAAAGGCAGCGCGTTTTATAGCCACGCGCTGCCTCAATTCAAGTCGTTATCTTATGTATTCATGTGTCGGCAGGCTTGGGTTCGATCGATTTTTTGACCTTCTCGGGCATTTCGAGGATGCGTTTGCTGACGACCACAGTATCGTATTTCTGCTTGAAGGCTATCCTGCCGATAAATTTGCGCCGACAGTTTTTGCAGTAGAATTCCGAGGTGAAGTGCTTGTTGTGCATCTTCCATTTTTTCATGCGCTTGGCGGGAGCCCCGCACTTATCGCAGCAGAAGCGCAGCTCGTTCTTATCCACCGCCGGGTCGCTGAGGCTGGTGATGAACCGGTTCTTGAAGGTGAGGCACTCGTAAAAGCTCTCGGTCTCCGCGTCGAGCACACAGCTCTCGAGCGGATAATCGCCGATGCAGCGTTTAAGACAGGCAAGGCTCAGATACGCGTCCGCGTCGGCGCGGTGCTGCTCGTCCTCGGAGAACTCGATCCCGAGGCGCTCGGCACAGGCTCCGAGCCCGATCTGGTTGCCCTCGTCATAGATGCCCATAGCCTTCTCGCAGAATACCTGCAGGTCGCAGTAGCGGTTGAGAAACGGAATGTGGTAGTCGCCGGTGTAGAAATTATAGTTCTCCATCAGCGTAAAAAGGTCGGAGGTCCCCCATGTCATGAGGATATCGCCGGCGAGAAATTCCGAAAAGCTTTCGCTCGCCTTCTGAAAGCTCACTCCGCTCTTTTTCAGCTCCTCAAAGCTGATCTTTGTCAGAGCCTTTACGCGGGTATTCATCCTTTTGCCGATCTTCGGCGATACCAATGCCGAAAAGCTGTCGATTATATTAAGCTCCTCATCGAGCTTCAGCGCGCCGAATTCAATGATCTCGTTCACGAATTTGTGCGCCGATTTGCTGTAAGAGCCGTTCCATTCCAGATCGAGGATCACATAGCTCATTTCTTGCGGAATGCCTGCTTCATTCTCTGCTCCTTTGAAAGTATCCGCTTTCTCATGCGGATGCTCTCGGGAGTCACCTCGACAAGCTCGTCGTCGGCGATAAACTCGAGGCACTGCTCGAGCGACATGATCGTAGGAGGCGTAAGCTTGAGCGCGTCGTCCGAGCCCGACGCACGGGTATTTGTGATATGCTTTTTCTTGCAGACGTTTACGGTGATGTCCTCGGACTTGGGACTTGCGCCCACGATCATTCCCTCATAGACGGGCACGCCCGCGCCGATAAAGAGTCTGCCTCTCTCCTGCGCGGCATACAGACCGTAGGTCACGGCGTCGCCGGTCTCAAAGGCAATCAGAGAGCCCTGATGACGGGTCACGATCTCGCCCTTCCACGGCTCGTAGCCGTCGAAAACGTGGTTCATGATACCGTTGCCGTTGGTATCGGTCAAAAACTCGGGGCGATAGCCCATGAGTCCTCGCGCGGGAATGCGGAATTCTATGTGGGTCACGCCGCCGTCGCGGGTTCCCATATTGATAAGCTCCGCCTTGCGCGAGCCGAGCTTCTCCATGACCGCGCCCACATAAGCGTCGGGGACTTCGACGATCAGATATTCCATAGGCTCGCAGAGCTTGCCGTCGACGGTCTTGGTGATGACCTCGGGGCGCGACACCTGAAACTCAAAGTTCTGGCGGCGCATGGTCTCGATCAGGATAGACAGATGCAGCTCGCCTCTGCCCGATACCTTGAAGGTGTCGGCGCTGTCGGTCTCCTCGACGCGCAGCGCGATGTTGGTCTCCGTTTCCTTGAAAAGCCTGTCGCGGATATTGCGCGAGGTCACGTACTTGCCCTCGCGTCCGGCGAAGGGCGAATTATTGACCATGAAGTTCATCGTTACGGTCGGCTCGTCGATTTTGACGAAGGGCAGCGGCTCTACGCAGTCGGTGGAGCAGAGCGTTTCGCCTATATTGATGTCCTGAACGCCGCTGATGCATACGAGATCGCCGAGCTTTGCCTCGTCGCACTCGATGCGCTTGAGCCCCTCGAATTGATAGAGCTTGCCGATCCTGACGTTCTTGACAGTGCCGTCGGTGTGACAAAGGGTCACGGTCTGACCGTTCTTGACCATGCCGCGCTCTACCCTTCCCACGCCGATCCTTCCGACGTAGTTGTCGGCGTCGATGTTAGAGATGAGAATTTGCAACCCGCCGTCGAAATCGCCCTCGGGAGCCGGTATCTCGTTAACTATCGCCTCGAAAAGCGCGGTCATGTCGCCGCCGAGGTCGTTGTAATCGACTCCGGAATAGCCGTCGCGGGCTGAGGCGTAGATCACGGGGAACTCGAGCTGATCCTCGTCAGCGCCGAGCTCGATGAAGAGGTCGAGCACCTCGTCGACGACCTCCTCGGGACGAGCGCCGGGACGGTCGATCTTGTTGAGTACAACAAGGGGCTTTTTGCCGAGTCCGAGTGCCTTTTTGAGCACAAAGCGGGTCTGGGGCATGCAGCCCTCGAACGCGTCGACGAGCAGCACAACGCCGTCGACCATCTGTAAAATACGCTCGACCTCGCCGCCGAAATCGGCGTGTCCGGGCGTGTCGACTATGTTGATCTTGATGCCGTTGTATTTCACGGCGGTGGGCTTTGAGAGGATGGTGATTCCCCTCTCGCGCTCAAGATCATTTGAATCCATTACGCGCTCCTCGACGTTCTCGTTCTCGCGGAATACTCCGCTCTGACGCAGAAGCTGATCGACAAGCGTGGTCTTGCCGTGATCGACGTGCGCGATAATGGCGATATTTCTTAAATCTTCTCTTACACTCATAAAAACACTCCGAATAAAAATATATTACATACATATTTATTATAGCACCGCGCCTCGACGTTTTCAACTTTAATTTTATATCACATTTTCTCCTTTGAGACCTTATATTTTGAAGAATTTCCCCAATTCGCCGAAAAAACTCTATATTTTGTATATATCGGGATATTTTTTGCTTTACAACAACTAAAGATTGTTATATAATTAACGTGGTGTTTCATAAGTGAAACTAAGCTAATACAACGGAGGTAATTTTATGGGCTTTACAATCGCGCAGAAAATTATTAAAGAGCACCTTGTCAGCGGCGAAATGACCGTTGGCAGCGACATCGGTCTGAGGATCGACCAGACCCTTACCCAGGACGCTACCGGAACCATGGCGTATATCGAATATGAGGCTATGGGCATTCCGAGAGTCAAAACCGAAAAGAGCGTCGCATATATCGACCACAACACCCTTCAGACGGGCTTTGAGAACGCCGACGATCACCGCTTTATCCAGTCGGTCTGCAAAAAGCACGGCATCTACTTCTCCCGTCCCGGCAACGGCATCTGCCATCAGGTCCATCTTGAGCGCTTCGGCAAGCCCGGAAAGACCCTGATCGGCTCCGACAGCCACACTCCCACAGGCGGCGGTATCGGAATGCTCGCCATCGGCGCCGGCGGACTCGACGTCGCTGTCGCTATGGGCGGAGGAGCATATTACATCACCATGCCCAAAATGGTTCGCGTCAACCTCACCGGCAAGCTCAGCCCGTGGGTATCGGCAAAGGACATCATCCTCGCCGTGCTCAGAGTAATGAGCGTCAAGGGCGGCGTGGGCAAGATCGTAGAGTACGGCGGCGAGGGCGTCAAGACCCTTACCGTACCCGAGAGAGCCACCATCACCAACATGGGCGCCGAGCTCGGCGCGACCACCTCGGTATTCCCGAGCGACGAGATAACAAGAGCCTTCCTCAAGGCTCAGGACAGAGAAGAGGATTACGTTGAGCTGAGCGCGGACGCGGACGCCGTATACGACGAGGTTATCGAGATCGACCTCAGCGAGCTCGAGCCGCTTGCCGCCTGCCCCCACTCCCCCGACAACATCAAGACGATCAAAGAGCTCGAGGGCAAGACCGTAGATCAGGTCTGCATCGGCTCCTGCACCAACTCGAGCTACCTCGACATGATGCGCGTCGCGCACATCCTAAAGGGCAAAAAGGTAGCCGACAACGTATCGTTAGCTATCGCACCCGGCAGCAAGCAGGTATTCAATATGCTCGCTCTCAACGGCGCTTTGGGCGACATGATCGCCGCCGGAGCGCGTATCCTCGAGAGCGCCTGCGGCCCCTGCATCGGCATGGGTCAGTCGCCCAACAGCAAGGGCGTTTCGCTGAGAACCTTCAACCGCAACTTTGAGGGCAGAAGCGGCACCGCCGACGGTCAGATCTACCTTGTATCTCCCGAGACCGCCGCGGTCTCGGCGATCAACGGCGTATTCACCGACCCGAGAAGCCTCGGAGCCGCCGCAGAGATCGAACTGCCCGAAAAATTCCTTATCAACGACAACATGGTCATCGCTCCCGCTCCCGTCGAGGAGATGGACAGCGTCGAGATCCTCAGAGGTCCCAACATCAAGGAGTATCCGAAAACCAGTCCGCTGACCGATTCAATTGAAGCCTCCTGCTCGCTCAAGGTCGGCGACAACATCACCACCGATCACATCATGCCCGCAGGCGCGAAGATACTTCCCCTGCGATCCAATATCCCGAAAATCAGCGAGCACTGCTTCACCGTCTGCGACAAGGAGTTCCCCTCCAGGGCAAAGGCGCTCGGAAAGAGCATCATCGTCGGCGGCGAGAACTACGGTCAGGGCTCCTCGCGCGAGCACGCGGCGCTGGCTCCCCTGTTCCTCGGCGTAAAGGCTGTGCTGGTAAAGAGCTTTGCCCGCATCCACAAGAGCAACCTCATCAACGCCGGAATCCTGCCGCTGACCTTCAAGGACGCTGCCGATTACGATAAGATCAAGCTCGGCGATATGCTTGAGCTGCCCGAGGTCAAGGCGGAGATCGCCGCCGCTAAGAATGTGACCGTAGTCAACAAGACCACGGGCGAGACCATTATCGCTGAGTGCGAGCTCTCCGACAGGACCCGCGCGATCATCATCGCGGGCGGACTGCTCGATTATACAAAGGAGAACAGCTAAGCCATGGAAAAGATAAAAATGACAACGCCGCTCGTCGAAATGGACGGCGACGAAATGACCAGAGTTATCTGGAAGCAATTAAAGGATATCCTCATCCTCCCCTATGTCGACTTAAAGACCGAATACTATGATCTCGGACTCAAGCACCGCAACGAGACCGACGATCAGGTCACAGTCGACAGCGCCAACGCCACCAAGCGTCTCGGCGTGGCGGTAAAGTGCGCGACCATCACTCCCAACGCCGCGAGGATGACCGAATATGACCTGAAGAGTATGTGGAAGTCCCCCAACGGCACCATCCGCGCCATACTCGACGGCACGGTATTCAGAAGCCCGATCCTCGTCAAGGGCGTTACCCCCTATATCCCCACCTGGAAGAAGCCCATCTGCATCGCGCGTCACGCCTACGGCGACGTCTACAAGAACACCGAGATGCGCGTCGAGGGCGGCAGCAAGGCGGAGCTCTGCGTTACCAAGCCCGACGGCACCGAGGAGCGCAGCCTGATCTTCGACTTCACCTCGGACGGTATCATCCAGGGTATGCACAACATCGACAAGAGCATTTCCTCCTTTGCGAGAAGCTGCTTCAACTATGCCCTCGATCAGAAGCTCGACGTATGGTTCGCCGCAAAGGACACCATCAGCAAGACCTACGATCACCGCTTCAAGGATATCTTCGCGGAGATCTTCGAGGACGAGTACAAGGACAAATTCGCCGACGCCGGCATCACCTACTTCTACACCCTGATAGACGACGCCGTTGCGCGCGTTATCCGCAGCGAGGGCGGCTATATGTGGGCTTGCAAGAACTACGACGGCGACGTAATGAGCGATATGATAGCGACCGCCTTCGGTTCTCTCGCCATGATGACCAGCGTGCTGGTCTCTCCCGACGGTATTTATGAATTCGAAGCGGCTCACGGCACCGTTCAGCGCCATTACTACAAGTACCTCAAGGGCGAGGAGACCTCGACCAACTCCGTCGCCACGATCTTCGCCTGGACGGGCGCGCTCAGAAAGCGCGGCGAGCTCGACAAGCTTCCCGAGCTGTCCGCCTTTGCCGACAAGCTCGAGGCGGCTACCATCAAGACCATCGAGGACGGCGTCATGACCGGCGACCTGTATCTTATCTCCTCGCTCGAAAACAAGCAGAAGGTAAGCACAACAGAATTCCTCATGGCTGTAAACGAAAGACTTGCAGCTTCCCTTTGAGAAAAAGAGGTAATATGAGTCATGCCGAAAAATGACAGCATTTCCATGTCGGTCATCAGGCGTTTGCCGCGTTACTACAGATTCCTTTCGGAGCTGAGCGATCAGGGGGTCGACAAGATCTCCTCGACCAAGCTTGCGCAGATCATGAACGTGACCGCCTCTCAGGTGCGGCAGGATCTGAACTGCTTCGGAGGCTTCGGACAGCAGGGCTACGGCTACAGCGTTTCGGGTCTGCGCGACGAGATTAAGCGCATTTTAGGCTTGAACAACAGATACCGCGCTGTCCTTATCGGCGCGGGAAACTTCGGCTCCGCGATCGCCAAGTACCTCGATTTCGAGAGGCTCGGCTTCACGCTTGTCGCCTGCTTTGACAGAGACGAGCAAAAAATCGGCGAACAGCTCGGCGAGCTGACTGTCCGCGACGCAGAAAGCCTCGAGAGCTTCTGCGAGGAGGAGCATATCGACGCGGCTATCCTCTGCGTTCCGCGTACCTCGGTCGAGGGAGTGCTCGACCGGCTCTACGCCTCGGGAGTAAGGAGCTTCTGGAATTTCAGCCACTATGACATTTCGACTCGATATCCCGATGCTGTCGTCGAAAACGTACACCTCAGCGACAGCCTGATGACGCTGTGCTACCGCATGAATAATTCTAATCAAGAATAATAATCGGAGAATAATCATGAAAAGACCGCTTGGATGGATAGGACTTTGCTTCCTGTCTGTTCTTGCGGTCATTTTTTGGTTCGGCGAGGCTTTGATAATGCCGGTGCTGATCTGCTCGGCGGTGATGTTTGTCTGCGGAATGCTGTTTATCCTTGTGAAGCGGTTTGAAAAGCTAAGGGCATATCTCGCGGTAATCGGCGCGACGGCGTTTGTCGCTTCGTCATTTATATTTCTCTATCAGAGGCGAGCCCAAAAGCTTGAAAATACGCGTAAACACCTTCTCGGAATACGATATCTCGGAATTTGACGAGATCAGGGCGACTGTTTTTGCCGAAGATTCGGCGAACAGCAAGCTATACAGCCGAAGGATATTTCTCGAGGCATATGAGGACGACGGCTTTGTATTTGAAGCGACCGGCGAAACTCACGGCTCGATATATCAGCCTGCGGTCGCAATGCGCAAGGGAATGAAGCGGATCCTCAGCTCCATGCTCTCCGAGACCGGCAGATCGGTCACGCGAGCCGTTCTGCTCGGCGACAGGCAGGCGCTCGATCCGAAGCTGAGGAAGAGCTTCACACAGAGCGGGATTTCTTATCTCATAGTGGTCTCGGGAATGCACCTTACCGTTGTTGTCGGACTTATGATGTTCCTGCTTCGCAACCTGCGCAACGTGATCCGCAGTGTCGCGGCGGTCGTCACGGTGATACTGTTTGCAGCCGTTACGGGCTTTTCGCCCTCGGTCATCCGCGCCGGTATCTGCGTTATCATAACCTACATCGGCTATGCGGTGCTGAGAACCTCGGACGGCATCACCTCGCTGGGCATCGCGGCGCTTGTGCTGACGGTTACAAATCCGTACTCGGTCGGAGATTTGGGCATGCTGCTCTCCTTCTCGGCAACGCTCGGTATACTGATGTGGGCTTCTCCTTTATACGATTTCCTTCAGCAAAAGCTGCACCTGACCTACGACAAAAAGGACAGCCCGAAAAGGAAGCGCATAAAGCGCGTGCTGCTGAGCCTGATCGCACTGCTGACTACCTCTGTCTCGGCTTCGCTGTGGAGCATGCCGATCTCGATACCGGCGTTCGGCAGGATGTCTCCGCTGGTGGTGCCGATCTCGCTGATCGCCTCTCCCCTCGCCACTCTGATACTGAGCTGCGCCGTATTGCTTATCCCGCTCTCGATACTTCCGAGCATGCACCTTGCGGCAGGCATACTTGCCTGTATCACCGACGGACTGTGTCTGCTGATCTCGGGCTTTGTTTCGTCGGCGTCAAAGCTCCCGTTCAGCTCCGTCAAGGCGGACGAGCCGTATATTTATATCTGGCTCGCGGTCAGCATCATCCTTGTGATCGCTGGTATGTTCATCAAAAGAAAGCGCGCATATGTACCGATAGCGGCGGCGGTCTCGCTGTTCACGCTCTGCGGAGGATGTATTCTCTCGACGGTATTCGCCGACGACGCCACCTTCCTGACCGTGTATCAGAGCGGAAGCGGAACGGCTGTGGTCTCGCGCAGACTCGACAGCTATTCGGTGCTGTCCTGCGGCGGAAAGAAATATGTCAATCAGCAGATCGCGGATTACATCGAGCTCAGCTCCCCGGAGCTCGAATGCATGGTACTGCCCAATAAATACAGCCGCTACTCGCAGATAATGCCCTATCTCGTCACTCTCGACGTCAAGTGCGCGGCGGTATTCGAGGAGGACAGGCAGCACATAGACTGCTTTGAGGCAAGGGAGCTCGAGCCTTATCTGTACGACAGACAAACGAGCTTTTCGGTCGCCCTGAACGGCAAAACCGCCGACAGGGTGATTAGCACCCCATCGGCGACCTTCCAGTATATTACAGGCGAAGCTACCGCCGCGCTGATCGTTCCCAAGGGCGCAGACGCACAGGAGCTGCCCGTTGAATATCGCAGCGCGGATATTATTATTATCGAGGACAAGGTCAAAAACGACGATTGTCTGAGCTGCGAAACGCTGATCTACTCGGCGAAGAACGCGGATTTGAGCTGTCTTTCGGCGCGTTATGAAACAGCCGTTCCATTAAGCGACAGCAAATACAGCGTGCGGCTACAGTGAGATGAAATCATTCATATGCACCGAACAGATGATCAGCTCGCTGACGGGCAGCTCAAGCGTCTGCTCCATCGCCTCTTTGTACAGCGCAAGCTGCCTGCCGTAAAGCTCGGCGAGCTTGTTGAGGTCGCTGATGCGGTCCGTCTTGTAGTCGAGGATCACAAGGCTGCCGTTTTCCTCAAAGGCGAGATCGACCGCGCCCTGCATAAGAGATTTGAGCCCGCAGGAGACCGAGCGGTAACGCTCGTCGATCAATTCGGGTGCGACCATCACGGCGAACCTCTCCTCGCGGTAGACCCTCGGCGAGCGCAGCACGCGGTCGAACAGCTCCGAGTGCAGCAGAGCGGACAGGCGTTCGGAATCGATAGCCGCCGCCTGCTCACCGGTCAGTCTGCCGAGCTCGCAAAGTCGAGTTATCTCCGAGGAAATATCGGCGCGAGCCTTCTCGAAATCGCAGTAATGCAGGAATTCGTGGTGAGCTGTGCCTCGCTCGACAGAGCTTGCGCGGTCTTGTTCGAGGAATTTCGGCTTAACGATCACCTTGTTGAAGTAATCGTTGTTCTTGCTGTGGGCAAGCGCTGAGGCGCTGACCTTCTGGGGCAGGTCGAGCGCGGCGGCGTTCGGATAAGCAAAGGAGAGGCTCTTTTTGAGCAGCTCGGAGTAATCAAGCTCGGTGAGCCTTTTGACGGCGGCAGGCTCATCCTCCTGCGCCGTTTCCATATCGCATTCGCCTTCGGAAAGCGAGAGCTGCGCCTCGTTCGATATCCGATAATACCTCCACTCAGGCGCGTCAACCGACGTGAGTACGGGAAGCTCAGGCGCGATGCTTAAGCGAACCGTGGGATTGGCAAGAGAAACGAGAGTCATCCACTTCAGAATGCTGTTGCAGGCTAAAACGTCGCAGGGATCGGGAGTTGAGCTCATCAGCATACAGCTCTTGAGCTTATCGGTCAGCGACGCCGCGTCGTCGGGAGAACCGACGATTATCAGCTTTTCACGGGCGCGGGTCAGCGCCACATACAGCACACGCAGCTCCTCGGCGAGCTGCTCTTTTTTTATTTGGAGCTGTATTGCCCTGCGCGGCAGGGTGTTGACGTTGACGATCCCGTCTCTGGCGCGGAAGCCTAAGCCAGACTCTGAATCGAGCAGCAGATTGCCCCTGAGATCGGCGTCGTTGAATTTTCGCGCGGTATCGGCGATAAAGCATACGGGATACTCGAGCCCCTTTGATTTATGGATGCTCAGCACCCTGACGCCGTTGATGCTCCCCAGGTCGAGATTCGAGGCGGCGTCGAGACTTTTGCCGTTTTCGATCATGCGATCTATGTACGCGACAAAATCGGACAGCGTTTTGTAGCCGTACTTCTCGAATTTGCGCGCATACACGCGCATCAGGTTGAGATTCCGCAGCGGGTCGTATCCACCCTTTACCGCCGAGGTTATCGCGCCGACGGCGGTGGAGTCGAATATCCTACCGATCAGCTCATCCACGGTGCAAGCTGTGGAAAAGCGGCGCAGAGCGTCGAGCTCGGTCAGAAACTCATCCGCCTTCGGCAGCGTACCGCGAACCCTGCAAAGCGAATTGTATAGGCTCAGACGGCGGCTGTCGGCGCGCATTAGCGCGAGCTCGTCCGAGGTGAAGCCGTAAAGCGGGCTGTAAAGCACCGAAAGCAGAGGGATATCAAGCGACGGGTTGTCTATCACGCGCAGGAGATTGAGCAGAAGCTTGACCTCCTGAGTTTCAAAGAAGCTCTCGTTGTCCTCACAGAAGGCAGGGACTCCGAACGCTTTGAGCCACTTGACGTACTCGCCCGCGCCGCGCTTCTTTTCCTCCTCGTCGGAGCCCTCGGAGGCTCCGGCTCCCGTGCTTCTGAGAATGACCGCGAAGTCGCCGAACTCGACCGCTCTGCGCGCTCCGCTGCGGTCGGTGACGGTAAAGCCCTCGGACATCAGCTTATGGATGCGCGCGGCAATAAAGCGAGACTCGAGGCAGGCTGAGGAATAGCCCTCGAAACACTTTTTTGAGATGACCGCGAGCTCGGTCGCGCAGGAGCTGCTCTCGGGATAGCTTGCGCCCGTATAGAGCGAATCCTCCCTGCCGTAGTTCATCTGAGCCGACTGCTCGGTCATGAGGCGTGAAAACACGAAGTTCACGGTGTCGCAGACCTCGCGGCGGCTGCGGAAGTTTTTATCGAGATAGATCGTAGCGGGATATTGCGGCGCGGCGCTGTCGAAACGCGCGTAGCTGTTTTTGCGCTTCAAAAACAGCGAGGGCTTCGCGCCGCGAAAAACATAGATGCTCTGCTTGACGTCGCCGACGACAAACAGATTGCTCTCATCAACGGAAACGCAGCGAAAGATCATATCCTGAACGGCGTTGACGTCCTGGCACTCGTCGACGATCACCGTGTCGAACCGCGAGCCGATCTCACGCGCGAGCTCGGTCTTTTCAAAGCCTCCGTCCTCGGTCGGCACGGCGAGCAGCTTCAGGGTGAGCAGCTCGGTGTCCGAGAACGAGAGCACGTTCTTTTTGCATTTGAGCTCAAAGAGTGCGTCGAGGTATTCGCGCGTCAGCTCCGAAAGCTCCGCGATATAGGGCGCGAGGGCATCGAGCTGCTCCTGCGCCTCAGATAGACTTAATCGGAACTGCGGCGCAAGCTCCTTTGTAAGGATATCGTTGAAGCTTTTGCGGTTTGCCATCGCGGTCTGCTTGATGAAGCTGTCGTCCATGCCGCGGATAGAAGGATTGTTCTTCTTCTTGAAGCCCGACAGCACGGCTGCGGTCTCATCCCAGCCAATCGAGAGCGCGTCGCCGATGCGGGTCACGCAGCCCTTGTCGTATTCGAGAACAGGCAGATACTTCTCGGCGACCGCATCGTCGTGCTTCACGAGCTCAATAGTGTCGAGGTTGAGCCGGGTCAGGTAAGCTGCGGTATCGCGCGCGTTTTCGAGCATCAGCTCATACCAGACGGTTTTTTCAAAGGGAACCGAATACTCGCGCGCGGCTCGGTCGAGCCATTGCCCGGGAAATGGCTGGCTCTCGAGGAACTGAGCGATGTCGAGCACGGCGCGGCGAAGGTCGATATCACCGCGTTTTGCGGAGAAAAGGGAAAGGAGTTTTTCAAAGCTTTCCTTCCGTTCCTGATAAAACCTGTCAAAAACAAGGTCGAGTGCTCGGTTTTTGAACGCCTCGAGCTCGCCGGGATCGGCTATCCGGAAATCCGCACTGATGTTGAGAGTGTGGAAATACTCGCGGATCAGCTCGCCGCAGAAGCTGTCGATGGTTGAGATATGCGCTCCGCCGAGGCGTTGCTTTTGCTCTAACAGCGACGCGTTATAAGGATCCTTGTCGAGAAGAGTGTCGATCGCGCTGTGGATGCGCTGCTTCATTTCCGCGGCGGCGTCTCGGGTAAAGGTCACTATCAGCGCGCGGTCAGCCGCAAGCGGCTCATCCTCGCGGGTGAGCATTTTTATCACCCGTTCAACGAGCACGGCGGTCTTTCCCGAGCCTGCGGCGGCACTGACAAGCACCGAACCTTCTGTCGAATATATCGCGTTTTTCTGTTGTTCGGTCCATTCGGGCATCAGGCTTCTCCTCCTTCCCCTATCCTGTTGTCGAGCTCGGCGTAAAAATCCTCGCGCTTGAGCGAGAGGGTCGGACGCGGCTCGCTCCTTCTGTAAGCGCAGACGCTGTCGTATGGGCAGTATTCGCAGGCGTCGTGGCTGCCCTTGACGGGCGACGCCTCGATCCTGCCGCTGTAAAGCCTGCTTCCCATGTCGAGCACGGTCTTATCGAGCAGGCAAAATATCTTTTCAAGCTCCGATTGATCGGCGCGGCTCATGGCAGAGCGCGCCTCGGGTTTGGTCTTTATAGGGATATAGGTCGCCGAATCGGTCTTGTCCATGCCGAGTATCACCTGCTCGTCGTCAAGGATAAGACCGTTCATGCGCAGCGCGGAGTTGAGCTCCTTTTGCACATCGACGTCCTCGGCAGCGTCGGCGTTGACGCGCTTGACCGTCGCGGGCATGTAAAGAACGCCTGCCGGAACTATATCGCCGTAACGCTCGTTTCCGACGGCTTTGATGGTATAAAGATACAAAAGCATTTGCAGATCGAGTCCTGAAAGGATATCGCTGAGCTTAAAGGTCTTTGCACCTGTTTTGTAGTCCACGACGCGCAGGAATCTCTTGCCGCCCTTTTCCATGATATCCACGCGGTCGACCTTGCCTCTGATCGAAATGCTGCCTCCGTTGTCGAGCTTCAGGGTGTATTCCGGGATATCACCCGAAATATCGAGCTCGCAGTCGGCTACCTCAAAGTCGCTTTGGGCGAGCTCGTCGGCGATATGGCGCAGCAAAAGCGCGGCGTTCACGCTCAGCACTCTCAGCTCAAACATGAATGATTGCGGCTTGTCCTCGCTGCCTCCGAAGTAGGCTGAAAGATATTCGGCAACGGCGGAATCGACAAAGCTTTTGATCTCGTCGTCGCCTAAAGCCGAGTATTCCGGCTTTGAAAAGCGGGTGAAGAACCGCTCTAAAATATAGTGTATCAGCGTGCCGTACTCCATCGGATTGATCTCGGCGCGGAGCCTTTCGCGGATACGCAGCCCGTAGTTGCAGAAATACGAGAACGGACAGAGGCTGAAGCGCTCGAGCTGAGAAGCCGAGATGCGGCTGTCCTCGCCGAAAAGCAGCTTCGGCGTATCTGCGCTGCGCAGCGAAAACGGCTCACCGTCTATCGCACGCTTGACTGCCTCGACGCGCGGAGCGTACAGAGGGTCGGCGGTAAACAGCTCCTCCAAGCCGCGCAGCTCATCCTTTCCCTTTGCAAGCGAGAGCGCGTACTGCTCAAATGCGGGCTGAGGCGCGAGCATAGCCTCTTCCCTCTCGTCAAAATCATCCGCCGTGAGGATTGGCATTTTCGGAAACGGCTTTCTAAGCTCGGAGATGATCGAGGACGGCTCAAACCGCTCGCCCTCGAGATTGACGGCGGGATAGCTCGCGTAAAGCATTTCAGAGGCGGAGGTCATGCAGTTGTAGGCGATGAAGTTCTCAAGCTCCGTAAACTCGGAAAAGGATTCGCCGAGCTTGAGATCCCTTAGACTGAGCGCCGCGAGCTCGTAGCTCGAGAACAAGCCCGTACTGTGGGGCTGCGCCGGGAACGAGCCCTCGGTACAGCCGATCAAAAACGTGACCCTCGGGTTTGAGACGCGCACGCGCTGAGCGGTAGTCACGGTAACGCTGTCCAAGGTCTGGGGAATACGGGCAAATTCCATAGAGCTTATCTGATAACCGAGAAGCTCATAGAAGCGGCGCGCGGACAAAGCGATATCTCCGACGACAGCGACGGTCTTGTCGAGCGCGTCCATGAGCATAGACCAGACCCCGGTCTGCTCGCTCGCATACTCCTCCTCGGCGGGAGTCCGCGCTTCCGAGTGGAGCCGCTGCAGAGCCTGAGGCACCTTCATGTCAGCCATGAGCTCATACAGCATCGCGGCGATATCTTTGCCGGTCCTGTCCCTGACTCCGTCCCTGAAGGCTCGAACGGGTTCGATCACCGCGCGGCGCACCTGCTCGGCGCGTTCGAGCGCGCGTGAATCGTTGGGGCTCATTTCCTCGGAAAAGCCCCTCGGATTCTGAGTAAAGGGCGACAGAAACGCCCTGTTGTTCACGTTCCAGACAAATATGTAGCCCTCAAAACCGGAGATCTCCTCCTCCGAAAAGCCGCACAGACCCGTTTTGACGAGCGACAGCACGTCCTCGCGCTCGAAATTGTCGAGCGCCATGCGGAAAACACTGTTGACAAAGCGGATGACGGGCTTTACCTCGACGTCGCGCTGTATATCCATAAAATACGGGATGTCGAATTTTTCGAGGATCACGTCGAGCAAGCCGGCGTAGGGCTCGATATCGTGACAAACTATCGTGAAATCTGAATACAGGAAGCCCTGCTCGATCACCATGCGCTTTATGCGCCGAGCCGTAAACTCGCACTCGTTGTACGGGTCTGAGGCAAGATAGGCGGCGATATGCTCGGGAGATTGTTGAAAAGGCTCTTCATCACGAACACGGCGGTAAGCGCAGGAGGCGAGCAGACGGAGATCGTAGTGCTTAAATCGCCTGAGCTCCGTAAGCTTGACCGGCGTTCCGATATCGATCAGATCGCGCTTTGCAAGCTCCAGAATAGTGCGGTATGTGCGGTATGAGGTGGCAAAAACCGCCTCCTCGGGGCGCAACGGGTCGAGAGTAAGCGAAACGAAGCTGTCGCGGCAGCGGTTCAGCAGCACGCGGAGCACACCGAGCTGCGAAGCGTTGAAGCCCGAGAACGAATCGACGAACAGAGTGTAGCCCTCAAACAGCGAACCGTTATCCGAGAGCAGACCGCAAAGCCGCTCGAGATCGTCGAGCGGATCGATATAGCTCTGCGCTACAATAGCGTCGTAGGCGTCGTAGACCTGCGCGGTCTCGGTCAGCTTTTTCCGCAGCGTTTCATCCCCGACACCTTCGGCGGTAAAACGGAGCATATCGGTCGTCACGCGGCACGACTTGCACTCGGAAAGGGTGTTGAGCATCAGGTCGGTAACGCTTTTGGGATTGCGCGTCTTTAAGAGACTGAGCTTATCGGTGAGCTGCTCTAAAGCGAGGCTCATTATCACGGCGCGGGTGCCGTTGTCGAGCACATTGTGCGCGACGTCGGCGGTCAGCTCTGATACGCGGCGGCACAGGCTCGAAAAGCCGTAGACCTCCGCTCTGAGCGCCCTTTTGGCTCCGAGAAGCCCGAGCAGAGCCTTTTCGGTCTCAAAGGTACTCTGATCCGGCACGAGCACCAGCGCACGCGCGCCTTCTGTCCCGAGCAGCTCGGATATTCTGTCATAAACGGCGGCGGTTTTTCCCGTTCCGCTCGTTCCTAAAATGAATCTAAGCATATCATCACCACGATGTCGATCTATAGTTTATATTATAAAACCGAGGCTGTGCGATAATCCGCACAGCATCAGAATAATGAGCAGATTTTTTCAAATATTTCAACGAGCTTGAATCTATACTCCGTGTTTTCGTCGGTCACAAGCTCGTACTGGCTCTCGGTCAGCGCGCCGCGCGCTTTCTCATCCTGCTCGGACGCGACTCCCACACACAGCGACGGATACATCACGCACCACCAGTTGTGACCCTCGCCCTTTCCTATCACAAGCCGCAGAGCGTCGTATGTCCCGGCCGGAAGCGTGTAGGAAGCGTAGCGCCGCGTGTTGAAATACATCCGCGTGAGCTCGGCGCGAACCGGGTAGTCATAGCCGCTGTCGGCGATCTCGTCGGCGGCGATATCGGCAAGCTCCTGCAGATGGGAGGCGGTGAGCTTTTGCGCCTCCTCCTTGGTCTTTGCGGAGTTGAAAAGCTCGTCGCCCCTTTTGAGCACGCGGTCGCGCACCCGAAGCTTGAGCGCCTGATCCTCCTCGCTGTCGGAGTTGGCGAGGATATGCAGCCGAAATACCTCGTCCGATATTTCGCGGCAGTCAGCCTCGAAGGGCAGCATTGAAAACAGTACGGATAAAACAAAGGCTACGCACGCCGATTTGATCAAAAGCTTCATAGTAAAAAACCTGTCCTCTCTGAATATGCTGAGATTATGGACAGGTTTAAGATTTTTATACTACCTTGCAGCCGAATTTAACGGGCTTGCATAAAAAGGTCTGCGGATAATGCTCTTTGAGCGTATCATAGCATTTTTTGGCGCGGCGAGATGAGGTGAAGATCGCAAAAACCGCCGAGCCCGAGCCGCTCATGCCGGCTCCGCGAGCCTTGCAGCGCAGCATCTCGCGCTTAATCTCGATCACCTCGGGGATCTGCAGCGCGAGCTCGAAGTCATTGAAGATCGTCGACGATATCATGAACATATCGTGGCTGTAAAGCGCCTTGACCATCTCGTCGGTGTATGAGGGATGCGGCTTTAGCGCGTCTACCATTTTGTACGCCTGTGCCGTCGAAACGCTGACGGTATCGGGCTTGCAGATGACGATATCGGAGCAGTGAAAGGCGGGCAGCTTTTTGAGCGTGGCGCCTATCCCGGTGCAGAGCTTGGTTCCGCCCTCGACGCAGAAGGGAACGTCCGCGCCTACCCTCTCGCCTATCGCGCAGAGCTCGGCGGGCTTGAGCTTGGTATCAAAAAGCGCGTTTAGCGCGAACAGAGCCGCCGCGCCGTCGCTGCTGCCGCCGGCAAGCCCCGCCTGAGTCGGGATCGTCTTGTCGATGTCTATATGAACGCCCTTTACGTCCATGCGGCACGCCTCAAAAAAGCGGTACGCCGCCTTTGCGCAGATGTTGCTGTCGTCGCAGGGCACGCCCTCGACATTGCAGGACAGGGTCACCTTGCCGCTGTCGTTATCGCTGACGGTGACGATGTCGTACAGGTCGACCGCCTGCATGACGGTCGCTATCTCATGGTAGCCGTCGGGACGCTTGCCCAAGACGTCGAGGGAAAGGTTGATTTTCGCCGGAGCCTTAACGCTGATTTCCATCTTCGAGCTCCTTTATGAATTCACGTATACGCGCGAGCGCGATTTTGAGGTGTTTGAGCGAATATGAGTATGAAACGCGCACAAAGCCCTCGCCGCAGGCTCCGAAGGCGGTTCCCGGAACGACGGCGACGTGCTTTTCCATTATCAGCCGGGTGCAGAATTCCTCGGAGCTCAAACCCGTCGAGCTGATACAGGGGAATACATAGAAGGCTCCGAGAGGCTCAAAGCAGCTCAGCCCCATATCGTTGAAGCTGTCCACCACAAGGCGGCGGCGCATATCGTACTCGTCGCGCATCCGGCAAACGTCGCGGTCACCGTTGCGCAGCGCCTCTATTGCCGCGTACTGCGCGGTAGTGGGCGCGGACATGATGCCGTACTGGTGGAGCTTTGTCATCTGGGCGATCAGCGGAGCGGGTCCGAGCGCGTAGCCGAGCCTCCATCCCGTCATCGCGTATGACTTGGAAAAGCCGTTTATCACGACGGTGCGCTCATACATTCCGTCGACCGAGGCGATCGAGACATGGTTCCTGCCGCCGTAGGTGAGCTCGCAGTATATCTCGTCGGAGAGCACCATCAGATCGTGCTCAATCACGACCGAGGCTATCTCCTCGAGATCTTCACGCTCCATTATGGCGCCCGTGGGGTTATTTGGGAACGGCAGCACCAGCAGCTTGGTATTGTCGGTGATCGCGGCGCGGAGGTCGGACGCCTTCAGGCGGAAGCGATCCTCGTTTTTAGTGTTGATTATGACGGGCTTGCCGCCTGCCATGACAGTAAGGGGCTCATAGCAGACGAAGGATGGCTGAGGGATTATCACCTCGTCGCCCGGCTCGACCAGACAGCGCAGCGCGAGGTCGATAGCCTCGCTGCCGCCGACGGTGACGAGCGTCTGCTCGTTCGGGCTGTATGTAAGTCCGAACCGCCGCTGATAGTATTCCGAAATCTGCCTGAGCAGCTCGGAAAAGCCGCGGTTAGGCGAATACCAAGTCCTGCCCTTTTCAAGGCTTCGGATGCCCTCGTCGCGGATATGCCACGGGGTCTGGAAGTCGGGCTCGCCTATACTCAGCGAGATCACGTCGTCCATCTCGTTGGCGATATCGAAGAACTTTCTTATTCCCGACGGCGCGATCGAGCTGATCGAGCTGTTGAGATACTTGCTGTAATCTATCACAGGATCAAACTCCTCTCGTCAGCCTGATCCTCGGACTCGGTGAGCTTCATACCCCTGTCCTTGTAGCGGCGCATGATGAAGTGGGTTCCCGTGGACACCACGCCGTCGATCGTAGAGAGCTTTTTGGCTACGAACATGGCGATATCCTGCATCGTCTCGCCGCGCACGATCAGGGCAAAATCGTAAACGCCCGCCATAAGATATACGGACTCGACCTCGTCGAACGCCATGCACATCTGAGCCATCTCGTCAAAGCCGGTCTCCTTCTTGGGAGTTACCTTGAGCTCGATGAGCGCCTCGACAAAGCTGTCATCGACGTCCTCCCAGTTGACGACCGCCTGATAGCCCTTGATTATTCCGCGGTTCTCATATTCCTTGATCTGCGCGCTGATGTAATCCTCGGGCTCTCCGAGCATCGCCGCTAACTCGGCGGTGGTGAAGCTTGCGTTTTTGCATAAAAGCTGTAATAATTTATCCATATACTCTCCTCCTGTTTTATCAGACCGTTTGCACGGCGTAGGTTTCGGTAGTTTCAATAAGGCAGGCGCAGACCGCGGTCATAACGCAGAACAGCTCGTTGGGCTCGTCCGAGATCAGCAGCTCGCGCGACGAGGCTCGGCGGCACAGCGTCATAATCGGCGATTTGTCGACGTCGATCACGCTGAAGCACTTTGCGCCGAAGTCGCCGCTGACGCACCAGTTGTTGCCGTAGAAGTTGCACAGCACGCCTCGCCTCGTAACTACCGCGGCAAGGGTGATATGACTCCTGCCCGCGCGAAGCACATAGGTGTGGGTGCCGAAGATCGGCAGCCTGCGGATCTTGGCGACCTGCTCGCCCTCGGGATCGGAAATGATTATATTGTAATTCGTGACGAGCTTTTGCCTCAGACAGGTAACTCTGTACTTCAGCCTTCCGCATTCGTCGAAAAGCAGAAAGTCAGCTCCGTCGGAGGCAGCGTCACGCTTTAGCATTAGCCTCATAGCGATCATCACCATCAGAAAAATAAACCATAGACAAAGCCTGCCTATGGTTTATTATACATCATTAACGCAAAATATACAAGGGGCGCGGCGCTAATCCTTGACCAAAACTTTCGACACGCCGATAAAGGGAGCAAAACTACAATAAGGTTCTCGTCAGTCTTTCGCGGTGGAACAGATACTGCTGCTCGAGCATGGGCTCGAATTTTGCCACAAAGCAGCTCATATAGCCCATTATCAGCCAGAACCACAGCACAAGGAACGAGATGTCATAGAGCAGCGCCCTCTCAAAGAAGGCATAGGGCAAATAGCCCGCCAAAAACGAGAACAGACAGGGATAGACGTCGTTTCTGAACGATTTGCGGCGCAGATAAAGGTGCTGGATAACGTGCTTGGCAAAGCGGAAGCCGAAGGTTCCGAACAGCAGCGCGCCGATGATGCCCGTTGAGACGATTATCGTCAAAAAGCCGTTGTGAAGGTCGTTGTTGTGATAGCCGTACTGCAGTATGCCGTTTAGGTATTCCTCGCTGTAGAAAACGATATTACCGTTGGCTATTCCGAAAACCGGGGATATCTTGAACAGATCGAGCGATTCGCGCCAGAGCTTGAAGCGTCCGCTGTCGAGGTTTTTGTTGATGTGCTTAAAGGTCACTCCCTCTTTTTTCGGCTGTTCAGCCTCGGGGGTCTCGCCGCCGACGTCCGAGATTATCTTTGAGTCGTCGACGAGCACCTCAACGATCGAATTGGTGCGCGCGGTTATTGCCGCAAAGCCCGTCTTGAAGATCGAGCGGAACAGCATAGCCGAGCCGATGAAGATAGCGGACACGAGAAGAAAGGTGACGATCTTGATGAATACCTTTGAGGCGGTGAGCCTGCGGCGCTCGTCAAAGATGATATAGCTCAGATAGACCACACAATACGCTATCATCAGCACAAAGGCGGCGTTGGAATCGCTCAGTATCAGCGAAAACAGATTGACCGCAGCGCAGATGGCAAGGGTCAGCTTGCCGATGGGCTGTCTGTTGAGCTCGGTATAAAGCTGCTCCTTTGACAGCACGTGAGCGCAGAATATTCCCGCGACCGACACAAAGCCGAGAAGATTCGGGTTATAGTAAACGCCGGTCAGACGGTTTTCATATACCGGGAACTTGATCCAGTAAATATCGTAAAAGCTCCAGTCGTACTGAAAGCCGAAGAGCAGGGCGACGATGCCGATAATGCTGAGCAGGGTGGTGAGCACCAAAAACAGCCTTGCGATCTTGAAAAGCTCGAGCTTGTGGTTGAACTCAGGCTCGGTGTGCATCCCGTAAAAAGCGAAGAAGCACATTATCACGTGCAAAAGCATCAGCAGACTCAGCGGAAGGGTAACTGAAAAGTTGAGCAGGATCGAAACCACGGAGAAAATCAGAAACGCGCTGATCCACAGTCCGAAGCGAAGCTTGAACAGCGTATCGTAGCGGCGCTGGTTCCGATATACGAGCACAATGCCCCAGATGAACAGGAAAACCAGCAGCACATAGGCTATGACCTGCAAAAACGATACCATGCAGAAGAAAAGATCGGTTATGTAGATCTGTCTGAACAGCGAGGTATCGCTTAATTTTTTCTTAACAGCCGTCATAATAAACCTCAGAAACAGGAAAAATCTGACTGCGCAAGCCGCACGACCGAATCATGCGGTGTTGCCTAAAAAACCTCTTTGACCGTTTTGAACATCAGCCCGATATCGTGGAAGAAGCTGAAATTCTCAACATATTCCAGGTTGTATTTCATCTTTTCGGGAAGCACCTTATTGAGGTAAACGCTGTCTGCGTCGTCAGTCGAGGCGAGCAGCTTCTCCTCATCCTTATACATTATCGAGGTGAGCGAGGTGATCCCGGCGGGCATCAGCAAGGTCGCGTAATACTCGGGCTTATACTTCCGGACGTATTTTACGACCTCGGGACGGGTGCCGACGAAGCTCATGTCCCCTGCGAGGACGTTAAATATCTGAGGCAGCTCGTCGAGGCGGTACTTTCGCAGCTTTCTGCCGAGCTTTGTGACCCTGCTGTCGCTGTCGGTCGTGACCATGGTGCCGAGCTGCTCGGCGTTGACTACCATCGTGCGGAATTTTAAAATTCTGAACCGCCTGCCGTAGGTCGTCACCCTCTCCTGCCTGAACAGCGCCGGGCCCTTTGAGTCGAGCCTGATCATCACCGCGATGACCGCGATGGGAATTATGATGAACAGGAGGATGATCACGGCGGCGACTATATCAAACGCGCGCTTTACAAAGAGGCTTCCGCGTCTTTTTTGAAGCATATCGTAATATCGCCTGACCTCGTCGTTGCGGAACTCGGCAGGCAATTTATCAAAAGCGATCATATTTTCTCCCCGTTTGAAGATAATAATACGGTAATATTATAGCTCTTAATCTGCCGCTTTTCAATAATTATCTCAAAAACTTCATAAATTACGGCAGAACGTAAAAACCGATGGAGCGCATCCATCGGTTTTTAGGTAATTTTATGGAGTAATCAAGCACATAGAAAGGAAACTATTTCATCTTCTCTTCTCGTCTGATAACACTATATCATATATTTTGTAAAAAGTCAACACTTTTTTTGAAGTTTTTTTATCTTTTATATAATCTTTTTTAATGGTGCAAAAGCCTTGACTTCAAGGAAAAAACAATGTACAATATTAGTATAAGAAAAGCGAACTGCTTTTTTGTAAATATTTGGGCGGTCAACAGCCTGCCCGATGCGTGAATGATTTTAAAATAACCCTACAACTCTTTAATCGGGAGCCCGTCTCTTTGAGCGGTGTGCAGACCTCCCGCCACGGAAGAAGGGAGCCTGAAGCTCAAAGGAGAGCACCCACCTGTTCTACTCGTAGGCAGGTTATTATTTAAATCATACGGTCGGGCGGGTTTTTTATTGCCTTAATGGCACCCCTAAAAGACAGGAGAATCGATATGAAGGTTTCCGTATTAGGCTGCGGACGCTGGGGAAGCTGCATTGCATGGTACCTCGACAAAATCGGTCACGAGGTCATGACCTGCGGACTTGCCGACGCCCCCGAATTCATTCAGCTCAGGGATCACAGAAAAAACGATTATCTGAGCTTTCCCGAATCAATCCAGATATCAAGCGATTTAGGAGCGGCGATAGCTCGCGCCGAGGTAATTGTCATTTCCATCTCGTCGCAGCATCTGCGCTCCTATTTTGAGGATATTTCCAAGCACGATCTCAACGGCAAAATCATTGTGCTCTGCATGAAGGGCGTCGAGGTAACGACCGGCAAGCGGCTGTCTCAGGTCGTAAGGGACTTTACCGATCCCGAAAAAACACTCGTCGCGGTTTGGGTCGGTCCCGGTCATCCCCAGGATTATGTCAAGGGCATCCCCAACTGCATGGTCATCGACAGCGACGACCGCGAGGTGAAGGAAATGCTCGTCCGCGAGTTCAACAGCGAGCTCATCCGCTTTTATCTCGGCAAGGATCTTATCGGCAGCGAGATCGGCGCGGCGGCTAAAAACGTCATCGGCATCGCCGCCGGAGTGCTTGACGGCTTGGGCTATACCTCGCTAAAGGGAGCGCTGATGGCGCGCGGCACTCAGGAGATCTCGCGTCTGATCAAGGCGCTGGGCGGCAACCCGATGAGCGCGTTCGGTCTCTGTCACCTCGGAGACTACGAGGCGACCCTCTTCTCCCCCTGGAGCCACAACCGCAAATACGGCGAGCAGTTCGTCAAGGGCGAGCGGTTCGGCAAGCTCGCGGAGGGCGTGATGACCTCAAAGGCGCTGTACAGGCTCGGCGAGGAATACAACGTGGAGCTGCCCATAGTGCAGGGCGTTTACGAGCTTTTGTTTGAGGACGCGGACATCAATTCCATTCTCAAGCGGCTCTTTGAACGCTCGGTAAAGGAAGAATTCTGATAGGAAAAGGTATGAATAATGAGCAAAAAAAATCGTAAGCAACCAAACAGAGCGGCGTCCGGTAACATCGCCTCGGGCAAGTCCGCTCCCTCCGCGGTAAAGACAGTTGAGACCGAAAAGAAGCGCTGTCTGTTTGAATACATAGTCGTGAACATTATCTGTCTGTTCATCTTCATGGCGTTCGGCTATATAGCGATCATGAGCTTTTTCCAGACAAGCGTCATCGACCCGTCAAACTACGCAAGCGAGGTCATTCTGTATCAAACCGATATACTGATCCTGAACCTGCTGGTGACCGCGCTGTTCTTTGTGATCCTGTTCGCGCTGAAGCCGCTGTATAATCTGATCGATAAGGTCAATCTGCTGTATCTCGAGATCGGGCTCGGAGTCTATGCCTTTATTATCGGTATGTTCTGGATATTCAGCGTCAATTCTATCCCTGCCGCCGACAGTCAGAACATTTTTGAGACGGCAACCAACGCCGCCCAGAACAACTACTATCCGTTTGAAAACTTCTCGCAGTTCTATAACAGGGATTTCTACAACGGATTCTCCTACTTTAACTTCTACCCCTTCCAGCTCGGCTTCGTATTCATCTGCGAGTTGGTTTACCGCGTCTTCGGAGTCTCAAGCTCCATGCCCGTCCAGGTGCTCAACGTTATCGGCGTGAGCCTTGCCTATGTCGGACTGGCGCGCATCACAAGGCTCCTCTTTAAGAAAAAGAGCATTGAGTTCGGAGCTATCCTCATGTTAGGCGTATGCTTCCAGCCGATCCTGCTGTGCACCTTCGTATACGGCAATATCCTCGGCATGAGCGCGGCGATCTGGGCGAGTCTGTTCCTGATCAAGTACTTCCAAACCGAAAAGTATGTATGGCTGATCCCCTCGGGCTGCCTGCTGATCTTCTCGGTCCTTGCAAAGTACAACAATATGATCTATCTCGTCGCCTTCTGCATAATGCTGCTGATCCACGGTATCAAGACGATCGTTCAAAAGACCGGCAAGGAGAGGATCATCAAAAGCGTGATAAGCCACGGAATGATCGCAGTGCTTGTTTTGGGCTGCGTCGGATCGATCAAGCTGATAATCTTCAGCTATGAGCAACGCGCTAATGTCGATCTCGAGGACGGAGTTTCTCAGGCGGCGTACCTCGATATGGGTCTTACCGAATCCTATATGGCTCCCGGCTGGTACACGCGCACGGGACTTGAGCTGTATCTGAACAACAACCTCGACGGCGACACCGCCACAGCGCAGGCTTGGAGCGATATCGGAACCAAGCTCGACGCCCTGACGAGCGATCCCGAGAAGTTTCTTGACTTCTTCAGCAAAAAAATCCTCAGTCAGTGGAACGAGACAACGTTTGAGAGCATTTGGGTCAGCAAGGTCAAGGGTCACACCGATAATAATATCGGCTGGTTAGGCACGCAGGTCTACGACAAGAGCTTCGGTCAGATGCTTGAGATACATTTCAACCTTTTCATGCAGGTGCTTTATCTGCTGTTCGCGGCGGGAATATACTTCATGTTCATCCACAAGAAATCGAGCGTCGAAACCGTACTGCTGCCGCTCGTCGTCTTGGGCGGCTTTGCATATCACCTGCTGTTCGAGGGCAAATCGCAGTATGTGCTGACCTACATACCGCTGCTCATCCCCACGGCGGCATTCGCGCTTGATACGATCCAGTTCGGCAAATACGAAAAGCTGAAGGAGCTTATCAAAAAAATCAACAGGATCCCCGAACGCGGAAAGAAATAATAATCAAAAACATAAACCAAGCGGCTGACGATCAATCGTTATCAGCCGCTTGATTTTTATCTTTTTTCTTTTTTTGATCGGGCGCCCCGAACGCGCGCTTTGCCCTCGATGCGCCGGAACGGTAGATATGGCGTACCGGACGGGTATAAAACCAGAAATTCACATAAAGCCTATACAGTATCGATTGAGAGGTATAGGGCTTTCCCTTTCGGTAAAAAGCCGTCAGCACCGCGATGATCTGATCGTCGCGGATACCTCGCTCCTTTGCGAACTGATTGTCGCCGCACATGACGTAGGAGCCGTCTCTGCCGAAATCTATGACCCGGTGGAGCACATACTGACCGTTTTCGCGTCGGTACAGCGGGACGTCGAACAGATGAAGCCTTCCCTTTGGCTTTGACAGCACGATAACGTCCTCGCCGTCGCGCAGCATCGGCAGCATGCTTGTGCCGTTCGGCGTAAAGGTGACCGTGCCTCCGGCGTTGAGCTTTTCGATCATGATATCAACGATTTCGTCGAGCTGTATCTCCTTATTCGAGGACATCGGCATCCCTTACCTTACCCAAAAACACATCGACGTCGGACTCGGCACGCGCACGGTCGACCTCATACTCCGCGAGCAGCTTTTCGATCAGGTCTTCCCTTTCGGCGCCATTCTGGAGCAATCCGAAAAGGAACGCGCCCGTTTCGTTGAGGTTGATGATGCCGTTGAAATCGAGCGTCATCTTCCCTACCGGCACAACTACATATGAATCCGCGACCTTGCGGAGAATAAAATCCTTCTTGATCTTCATCTTGCACACCTTCCTTTATAAAGCCATTATACAATAAATCAAGAGCAATTGCAAGAAAAAAGCGCGACATGGCGCCGTGCTTTTTCGAGATTTATATATTTTTATTCGGATCAATACATTCCGCCCATGTCGGGAGCGGGAGCAGCTACTGGCGCAGGCTCCTTGATATCCGTGACAAGGGACTCGGTGGTGAGCACCATTGCAGCCACGGAGGAAGCGTTCTCAAGAGCGGAGCGGGTTACCTTGGTGGGGTCTACGATGCCCGCAGCCATCATGTCGGTGTACTCCTCGGTGAGAGCGTTGAAGCCGTAGCCGACCTTGTTCTCACGCTTGATGTTCTCAACGACAACGCTGCCCTCAAGACCCGCGTTGGCTACGATCTGGCGCAGGGGCTCCTCAAGAGCCTTGAGCACGATCTTAGCGCCTGTCTTGGCGTCGCCCTCGAGGGTATCGACGAACTCCTGAACAGCGGGGATGGCGTTCATGCAGGAGATGCCGCCGCCTGCAACGATGCCCTCCTCAACCGCAGCCTTGGTCGCTGCGAGAGCGTCCTCGATGCGGAGCTTCTTCTCCTTCATCTCAATCTCGGTAGCAGCGCCGACCTTGATCACAGCTACGCCGCCGGCGAGCTTTGCAAGGCGCTCCTGGAGCTTCTCGCGGTCGAAATCGGAGGTGGTGTTCTCGATCTGCTGACGGATCTGGTTTACTCTGCCGCGGATGGCTTCCTTGTCTCCGGCGCCGTCAACGATGATGGTGTTCTCCTTCTCGACCTTGACCTGACGGGCGGTGCCGCACTGAGCCATTGTGGTATCCTTGAGCTCAAGTCCGAGGTCGGAGGTGATCACGGTGCCGCCTGTGAGGGTGGCGATATCCTGGAGCATCTCCTTGCGTCTGTCGCCGAAGCCGGGAGCCTTTACCGCGACGCAGGTGAAGGTGCCGCGCAGCTTGTTGAGCACGAGGGTAGTAAGAGCCTCGCCCTCGACGTCCTCGGCGATGATGAGGAGCTTTTTGCCGGACTGAACGACCTGCTCGAGCAGGGGCAGGATCTCCTGAGTAGTGGAGATCTTCTTATCGGTGATCAGGATGAGCGGATTGTCGAGCTCCGCAACCATCTTGTCGGTATCGGTCACCATGTAGGGAGCGATATAGCCGCGGTCGAACATCATGCCCTCGACGACCTCGCTGTAGGTCTCGGCGGTCTTGGACTCCTCAACGGTGATAACGCCGTCGGTGGTCACCTTATCCATAGCCTCTGCGATGAGGTTGCCGATGAACTCGTCCTGAGAGGAAACGGTGGCTACGCGCGCGATATCGGCGGAGCCGGCAACCTTCTGGCTGTTGGCGATCACCGCCTTTACAGCGACCTTTACTGCGTCGGCGATACCCTTTTTGAGGATCATGGGGTTAGCGCCGGCGGTAACGTTCTTCATGCCCTCGCGGATGAGAGCCTGAGCGAGCAGGGTCGCGGTGGTGGTGCCGTCGCCCGCTACGTCGTTGGTCTTGATCGAAACCTCTTTTACGAGCTGAGCGCCCATGTTTTCAAACGGATCGTCAAGCTCGATCTCCTTGGCGATGGTGACGCCGTCGTTGGTGATCAGAGGAGCGCCGTACTTTTTGTCGAGCACAACATTTCTGCCCTTGGGTCCGAGGGTGATCTTTACGGTATCGGCAAGCTGGTCGATGCCGCTCATAAGCGCCTTGCGCGCGTCTTCTCCGTATGCGATTTGTTTAGCCATGATTCAATACCTCCAAATAATTATTCAACGGTTGCGAGAATGTCGGACTGGCGGACAATGGTGAACTCCTCGCCGTCGAGCTTGACCTGGGTGCCGGCGTATTTGCTCGCAATCACCTTGTCGCCGACCTTGACGTACATCTCGACTTCCTTGCCGTCAACCACGCCGCCGGGTCCTACGGCGACTACGGAAGCGAACTGGGGCTTCTCCTGAGCGGCGGAAGAAAGGATGATTCCGCTCTTGGTTTTTTCCTCCGCTTCCTCGAGCTTGAGGACAACTCTGTCAAGTAAAGGTTTGATCGTCATATAAATAGCCTCCTAAGAATGTGATACAGTTTTGATTAGCACTCGTTATCTCTGAGTGCTAATATTATTTTAACCCATTTTCAGGAAATGTCAAGAGAAATTTGACTTTTTCTGTCTTTATATTTTAATTCAGCAAAAACAACAGCATTGTATTGACTTTTTTTCTCAAATATATTAAAATTGATTTTGAAATAAATATATAGGAGTCTTTAATATGAATTCTTCATCCGCAATCAAAAACTCTGCGTTTTCTGCGCGGCTGTAATGGCTTTCTCTGTGACCGCGTGCGGCAATAAAAAGAGCAAAACCGATAACGGCAATCTGACCAGCGAAGGTTATGAGCTTCCGTTCGATTATGATAACGGCGAAAAGGTCTATATGCCGGTCGTAGATAACAGCGTATATGAAACGGTTTCGACCACAACCGGCGGCGGCAAGGTCGTTCACCTCTCCACCACCAAAACCGAGGACGAGGTTCGCGCCTTCTATGCCGAGTATTTCAAGGGCAAGCCCGAGGTCAGAGCCAGACTTGAGACCGACCACTCCAAGGGCTACTACGACGCCGACAATCAGCTTGTTGTATTCAACCTCGACGTATGGACTGCCGACGGTATGACCAACTACAAGATGGGCAACGCCAAGGTCACCGATATCGAAAACGATCCGATCTGGAGATTAAAGACTCCCGAGGACGACGTGGCTGAGGCTGCTACTACCGCTCAGCCCACTACGGACGCAGAGGCTACCGAAGGATAATACTTTAATAAACTTGAAACGCTTCCGGTCAAATCAGATCGGAAGCGTTTTTTTGGTAAATGTATTACTCTATTTTAACATAGCTGTCGGGAACGGATACTCCGAGCTTTTCACAGCGCTCGGGAACATATTTCTTAACCACCTTGTCGGGGGTCTTGAACTTCATCGTTCCCGGGTCGGAGCCGAGGAGCAAAATATCGTACGCCATTTCGCCCGCTGCGTAGCCCATCTCAGAGTAATCGGGAGTCAGCGTTACCGCTCCGCAGTCTGCGCACAGCCCCTCCTCGGCGGTGACTATCGGCACCTTTTTGTCAGAGGCGATCTTGTCGATCACCGAAGCGTTCAGCGCCGCGGCGTTGTCGGCGGGGATGTAGATCACGTCGGAGGATTTGCAGGCGGCTTTGGTCTTTGCTTCAAGCTCGTCGGCGTTCTTAAAGGCATATTCCTTGACCTCGTAGCCGAGATCGGTCAGGACAGGGACTATCCCCTGCGCCTGAACAGTCGAGCCGAGATCCTCGGAGCAGTACAGAACGCCCACCTTTTTTTCATCGGGGAACAGCTCGTGAAGCATATCCGCCTGATCCTTGAGCGGAACCATATCGGTCACGCCGGTGACGTTCAGACCCGTTGCGGTGATGTCGCTCTCAAAGCCGAGAGCAACGGCGATATCGGTGACCGAGGCGGCGACGATCGGGGTCTCGGCGGTGACCGCGTAGGCTGCCTGAAGCGGGATCGTGCCGTTGGCAAAAATCAGGTCCGCATTCTTCTCGACAAAAGCGCCGCACGCCGTGATGCACGCGTTCGTATCCGCGGCGGCGTTGGTCTCGGTAAAGGTGATACGGTTGCCGAGCTTGTCGCTGAGAGCCTTTTTGAAGCCCTCGGAGGCTTTGTTCAGCGCGGCATGGTCGGCGTACTGACAGATGCCGACGTTAAAAACCTTTGAGCTGTCGGGCGCGGACGAGGTCGCCGGCTGCTCGTTACAGCCGACAAGCACCGCCGCCGTCATGACCGCGGCGAGCGCGGCGGCAGCCGCCTTACGGAATACTTTCATAAACCTTCCTCCTATGCGTTGGAGATCATTTATCATAAGGGCAGCAAAGGAAACTGATAGCTGCCCTTATATTATTATACACAGATAATATCCGCATTTCAAGTTAGAATCCATTATTTAACGGCAACATTTTTGTCACCAAGCTGATGCTTCAGCTCGCGCACCATCACCTCATTTAAGCTGACCCACATCGAAGCCGGAGCCTTGACCTTGCGCTGAGAGTCGGTGAGGTAGAAAATCACCGGCGTTCTGCCCTCAAAGATGTCGAGGACGCGCCGCGCCTTCTCATACATCGGCGTGTTGAGATCGTCGATCCTCAGATACAAAGCAGACGGTTCCTTAGGGAGCGATACAGTGCGCTCGGAAACGGCTGACGAGGTGCAAGCCTCGTTTGTGCGCGCCTTATCGACGCTGTCGACGATCACCTTAGGCTCCTCGTTCTCCCTGAAATTCAGCGCTCCCCTCACGAGCAGCACCCTGCCCTCAAAGAGGTATGAGGAATATTTTTCGTAGACGTTCGGGAACACCACGAGCTCGAGCTCTCCGAAGCGATCCTCTGCCTTTACAAACGCCATCATCTTCGCGTTCTTTGTAATCTGAGTCTTTACGTTGGTGACAACGCAAATGAGGCTGACCTTTTTGCCGTCAAAATATCGATTGCCCTCGTTTTCGAGGATATCTCCCACGCTGTCTGCATGTGAACGCTCCGCGAACAGGCTGTAT
>CACWKB010000004.1 GCA_902761375.1 uncultured Ruminococcus sp.
TCAAACTGTCAAATATTTCCATGTTATCACCCTACTATATGATAACATATCTTCTTTGTAATTTCGATTACAGAATTATTTCAAAATTAGATTGACGTGTTGGAAGAAACACGCAGGCGGTCATCGGCGCGCTGCGCCCGGGCGTTCAGCCGGTTCATTCGGCGCCTGATATCAGCTTTTTGAGCAGCCTTTGCAGCGTCTGAGCCTCATTTGGCGTCAGAGCCACGCACGCCGCCATCTCCGACGGCACCGAAAGCGCGCGGTCGCGCAGCTCTGCGCCCTCGGGGGTGAGCGAGACCATCAGCAGCCGTTCGTCGGTTTTTGAGCGGCCGCGCAGGATGTAGCCCTTTTGCTCAAGCGCCTTGAGCACGGGCGTCAGCGTACCCGAATCGAGCAGCAGCCGGTCGCCGAGCTCCTTCGAGCTGACGCAGCCCCCCTCCCAGATCACCATCATCGAGATATACTGGGTGTAGGTGAGGTTCAGCCCGTCGAGCAGCGGACGGTACCGCTTCACCACCTCGCGCGAGGCGGCGTAAAGCGGAAAGCAGAGCTGGTTTTCAAGCTTCAGGGGATCGTAGGAGCTCATGTGATCAGCCCACCGCTTTCAGCTCTCCGTCGTACGCCTTCCTGACCGCCGTGGCGAGCTGGTCGGCGCAGGAGGTGGGGCGGAAGCCGCAGGTGTTGCCCTTGAGCTTGCCCTCGAGCTCGCCGACGGTCATCCCGTCGCAGAGCTTTGAGATCGCCTTTAGGTTGCCGTTGCAGCCGCCGACGAATTCGATGTCCGACACCACGTCGCCCTCGAGCTTGAAGTGGATCTCCATCGAGCAAACGTTTTTTGTCCTGTATGAATACAGCATATCAAAACTTCCTTTCAATTGTGTTCAATTGAATTATACTCAACAAACGCCGCCGAGTCAAGTGGAAACGCCGCGTAAATAACGGCTTTTTTCAGCTTTTTGAGCGGGATAGGGCGAATACTTTTGGTCATTATTACAAAATTACCGCGATTGACCGCAAAAGATAAATATTTGTAATATTAACGCTTGTTTTTTCGGCTGAAAGCTTGTATAATGATAACGTATGTAAATATGCGCTTTTTCCGTTTTTTCGGAAAAATTCAGGTAAGGACAATAACAGGAACGGTGATATTATGATTAAAACGGCAAAACGACTCTGCGTGTTTCTGCTCGCCGCGCTGATCTGCACGGCGGCGGGGACGGCTGTTTGCAGCGCGGCAGGGAAAACCTACACTATCCATGAGCTCAACGAGATGCAGCTCGTGCTCAACGACGACATATCGGCGGTCACGCGCGACGCCGACGCCTCCGACAGTTATTTCTCGCAGCACGGTCTCGACTATGCGGCGACGATCGAGAGCATGAAGAGCAACAACATCTACCTCCAGGGCACGGACAGCATGTCGAGCATCACCCTGACGGTCTCGATGACGGAGACGGACGAGAGCAAGGCGATCTCGGGCTATCAGCTCCTCGGCTACAAGGAGCTCAGCGAGATCGCGAGCAACTTCATCGCAGATCCCGCCTATACCGCCTGCACCATCGACGAGGCTTCGGCGGCAAACTGGCTTATCTTCGACAAGGTCGACGAGACGGGCGGAAAGCAGGTGTTCCAGGCTAATACCGTTTACGGCGGCAAGATCATCAACGTCACGCTGCAGCGCAACGGCGGCAACGTGATCGGCTCCGACTACGCGGTGCTCGATTCCATCGTGTCCTCGGTGACGTTCGGCAGCGGCAGCGCAGGCATTGATATGTCGCTTTTCCTGATCATCGGCGCCGTGGTGCTGGTGATCTTGGCGGTCATCGTGCTGATGCTCATCATCCGCCACGCCAAGCTCAAATCCAAGAAAAACAAGAACGACAAGATCCTCGAGGAGCTCGCCGGTCAGTACAGCAAGCCCCGCAGAGGCTATTCCGAGGAGCAGCCCGAGGAGTCAGGCGATACCTCGGATGACAGCTACGGCAATTACGAGGACATCTCCTCTTTCGGCGACGAGAGCGCCTATGACGGCGGCTACGTCTATGAGGACGAGCCCTCGGCGCCCTCGGCGGACGACGATTTTGATTCATACGACGTCGTCGCGGACGCTCCGGCGGGCGGCACACGCAAATTCTCCGACGATGAGATAAACGCTCTGCCGGGCGACGAGGGGGACTCCGAGGATTTTACGGTGGCTCTTCCCGAACCCGAGGAAGAGCCGAAAACAGAACAACAGAACGCAGCTCAGCTTCAGACAGAAGCGACAGAAGCAACAGAGGCGGCAGAGGCGGCAGAAGCGGAGGACGTCATTTCAGATGACCCCGAGCCTCAGCCCGAGGAGGCTGCGGACGAGCCCGCGCCTTCCGAGGAGCTGACCGAGCCTGTCGATGAGACGGCTCAGCCCGAACCCGAACCGGCGCCCATCGAGCCCGAGGAGGCTGAGGAGAAGTCCGAGCCCGAGGAGGAAAAGGCAGAGGAGCCCGAAGAGGTGCTCTATTCCGAGGGGCTTGACAACACAGAGGAATTTGCCAGGGTGCGCTATGACCTCAGCGAGTTTGAGGAGCGCGACCCAGTGCTGCGCGTCAGCGACGAGGCTCAGGTGCGCGAGGAATCCAAGCAGAGCCGCTTTAAGCAGAGCGACGACTTCTTTGAGGAGGCTCCCAAGCGCACGGTCGGCGTTCTCAGCCGCGAGGATATCGCCGAGGCGGAGGAATACGACGTGATCGGCGAGGTCGAAAAGCGCGCGGGCGAGCTCGAAAAGGAGCCCCCGAGGGCTGCCGACAGCGCAAAGAGCGCGGTGAAAAAGGTCGGCGACGGTTTTAAGTATTTCGGTACCCATATGGGCTATTTCGCAACCAACGTTTCGCATGAGATAAAGCGCAGCCGCGCCAAAAGGAAGCGCAAAAAAGCCGAGGAGGAGCGCCGTGCGCGCGCAAGCGAGCGCGCTTCGCAGCAGCGTCCGCCTCAGAAAAGGCAGCAGCCGCGCCCCGACGGGCTGGTTCAGGTGCGCAGCCGCGACAACCGCCGCCCTCCCAATAAAAACCGCAGAGGTTGACAGCATATGAAGGAAATACTGATAAAAGGAGCCAATGTCGTTTCGCCGGCGGACGGTCTTGACGGCAAGCTCGATATACTGATAAGGGACGGCAGGATCGCCGCCGTGGGTGAGAAGCTTTCGACCGACGGCGAGATCATCGACGCCGAGGGACTGACCGCGATCCCGGGGCTTGTGGATATGCACGTCCATCTGCGCGACCCCGGTCAGACCGACAAGGAGGACATCCTCTCCGGCTGCCGTGCGGCGGCTGCGGGAGGCGTGACCTCGCTGCTTGCGATGCCCAACACCGCGCCGACCGTCGACAGCCCCGAGACGGTGAGGTATATTCTCGACAAAGCCAAGGACGCCGACGCGAGGGTCTATGTCGCGGCGGCGATCACCAAGGGGCTGAAAAGCGAGGAGCCGACCGACCTCGCCGCGCTCAGGGCGGCGGGAGCCGTGGGGCTCAGCGACGACGGACGACCCGTCGTAAACACAAGATACCTGCAAAACGCGATGCGGCAGGCGCCGAAGCTCGGCATGACGGTCGCCGCTCACTGCGAGGAGCTCTTCCTTGCCGACGGCGGCAAAATAAACGAGGGCGAGGTCTCGCAAAGGCTGGGAGTCAAGGGGATACCGGCGGCTGCGGAGGACTGCGGAACGGCGCGCGAGATTGCGCTCGCCGCAGCCGAGGACGTTCCGATCCACATCTGCCACGTCAGCACCAAGACCTCGGTCGCCCTTATCCGCGACGCAAAGCGCAGAGGGGTCAGGGTCACGGCGGAGACCGCTCCGCACTACTTCTCGCTGACCGAGCGCGAGCTGCTCGGGCGCGACGCCGACTACCGCATGAACCCTCCGCTGCGCACGCAGGCGGACGTTGACGCGATAAAAGAGGGTCTGCGCGACGGCACGCTCGACTGCATAGCCACCGACCACGCGCCTCACACCCCCGATGACAAGGCGGATTTCGTAAAGGCGCCCAACGGCTCGATCGGCATGGAGACCTCCTTTGCGGTCGGCATGACCTATCTGGTAAAAGCCGGCGTACTGTCCTTTGAGGAGCTGGTGCGCAAGATGAGCGTCAACCCCGCGAGGATACTCGGTATCCCGGCGGGAACGCTTGCCGTCGGAGCAAACGCCGATATCGCGCTTGTCGACCCGGACGAGGTATGGACGGTCGACCCCGAAAGGCTCCACGGAAAGAGCAAAAACACGCCCTTCAAGGGCTTGGATCTGACGGGCAGGGTCAAAAAGACGCTGCTCGGCGGCAGGATCGTATTTGAATAATACAGTTCAGGGCGGAAGTGTTGTCCGCCCTTAAAGGAGTAATTTTATGGCACAAAAGGGTAATCTCCTCTCCGTCAGAGAGGACATACGGGTGGTTGACGCCACCATCCGCGACGGCGGTCTCTGCAACGACTTCCGTTTTTCGGACGAATTCGTTTCCGACCTGTACAAGTTCAATCTCAAGGCAGGCGTCGATTACATGGAGTTCGGCTACAAGGCGTCCAAGGAGATCTTTGACGAGGACGACTTCGGCAAGTGGAAGTTCTGCAACGACGAGGACATCCGCAGGATCGTCGGCGAAGGCAGCCCCAAAATGAAGATCGCAGTCATGGCTGACGTGGGCAGGACGGATTTTGAGGAGGACATCATCCCCAAAGCCGAGAGCCCCATCGATCTCGTGCGCATCGCGACCTACATCAACACCATCCCCGCGGCGGTCGAGATGATCGAGTACTGCGCCAAGCAGGGCTACGAGACCACCATCAACATCATGGCGGTATCCAAGGCGCGAACCGAGGACATCCGCACCGCGCTCGACATCCTCGGTCAGACCCCGGTCTCCTGCTTCTACATCGTAGACAGCTACGGCTCGCTCTATCCCGAGGAGGCGCGCCGCTACGCCGAGATGTACGGCGAGTTCGCCGAAAAGTACGGCAAGACCGTCGGCATCCACGCCCACAACAACCAGCAGCTCGCCTTCGCCAACACCATCGAGGCTATGGCTTACGGCGCGAGCTACCTTGACGCCACCGTGGACGGCATGGGACGCGGCGCCGGCAACTGTCCGCTCGAGCTGCTGCTCGGCTTCCTCAAAAACCCGAAGTACAAGGTCAACCCCATCATCAAGATGATGGAGAAGCACATGATCGGTCTGCGCGAGCAGGGCGTTCACTGGGGCTACGACGTTCCCTATATGCTCACGGGTCAGTACAACACCCATCCCCGTCCCGCCATCCAGTTCATCAGCGACGGCAGGAAGGACTACTTCAAGTTCGCAAACGATCTTTACGATATCATCAACAGTTAAGGAGCACAGCATATGGCATTTGACAGACTTATTTCCGGGATCATCAAAACTCAGAACCCCACTGTCGCGGGACTTGACCCCAAGCTCGACTACGTTCCCGATTCGATCAGGAACGCCTGCTTTGAGAAGTACGGAAGGACGCTTGAGGGCGCGGCGGCGGCTCTGCTCGAGTTCAACAAGGCGCTCATCGACAGCCTCTGCGACATAGTTCCCGCGGCAAAGCCCCAGGCGGCTTATTACGAGATGTACGGCTGGCAGGGCGTGCGCGCCCTCGCCGAGACCATAGCCTACGCCCGCAGCAAGGGGATGTTCGTGATCACCGACGGCAAGCGCAACGACATCGGCACCACCATGGAGGCTTACGCTGCGGCTCACCTCGGAAAAACCTCGGTCGCCGGAGAATCGGTATCCGCCTTCGGCGCGGACGCGCTGACGGTCAACGGCTACCTCGGCACCGACGGCATAAAGCCCCTGCTCAAAATCTGCGCCGAGGAGGACAAGGGTGTTTTCGTCCTCGTCAAGACCTCGAACCCGAGCTCGGGCGAGCTTCAGGACAGGGAGCTTGCTGACGGAGCGACCGTTTATGAGCAGATGGGCAGGATGTGCGAGAGCTGGGGCGAGGAGCTCAGGGGCGAATACGGCTACAGCGCGGTCGGCGCGGTCGTGGGCGCGACCTATCCCGCGCAGCTCGGCGAGCTGCGAAAGAAGCTGCCCCACACCTTTTTCCTCGTCCCCGGCTACGGCGCTCAGGGCGGCGGAGCGGACGACGTGAAGAACGCCTTTGACGAGAGAGGCCTGGGCGCGGTCATCAATTCAAGCCGCGGAATAATGTGCGCCTGGCAGAAGCAGGGGCTTGCTCACGAGGACTTCGCCGAGGCCGCAAGGGCCGAGGCGCTGCGCATGCGCGATGAGCTTTTGGGCGCGATAGGCAATATCGGATAAACAAAACGCAATGAAATATTGTTAAAACTTTAACTATTTAAAGCTATTTTATTGACAACCCACGTCAAAAAGCGTATAATGTATTGGTATCATGGGAAGTACGGGCTTTTTAAAGTCCTTTTTCCGTCAAATAATTTTAAGGGAGTTTTTAAGCATGGCAAGAGTTTACAATTTTTCCGCAGGTCCTTCGATGCTGCCGGAATCTGTACTGAAGAAAGCGGCGGCTGAGATGCTCGACTACGAGGGCAGCGGCCAGAGCGTAATGGAAATGTCTCACCGCAGCAAGACCTATGACAAGATCATCAAGGACGCCGAGGCACTTCTCCGCGAGGTAATGAACATTCCCGACAACTACAAGGTGCTCTTCCTCCAGGGCGGCGGCTCCACCCAGTTCGCTATGGTGGCGCTCAACCTGATGAACAAGAACAACAAGGCTGATTACATCGTTACCGGCCAGTGGGCGAAGAAGGCTCTTCAGGAGGCTCAGCGTTACGGCGACGCCGTCGCGGTAGCATCCTCCGCAGACAAGACCTTCACCTATATCCCCAAGACCGACCGTTCCATGTTCCGTGAGGACGCGGACTACGTTTACATCTGCCTCAACAACACCATCTACGGCACCGTATATCATGAGCTGCCCGATACCGGCGACATCCCGCTGGTAGCCGACATCTCCTCCTGCATCGTTTCCGAGCCCCTCGACGTTTCCAAGTTCGGTCTGCTCTTTGCGGGCGCTCAGAAGAATATGTCCGGCGCAGGCGTGACCATCGTGATCATCCGCGAGGATCTGATCGGCAACGCGATGGACATCACACCCACCATGCTCAACTACAAGATCCATGCCGACGCGGATTCGCTCTACAACACTCCGCCCTGCTACGCTATCTATGTAGCCAAGCTCGTGCTCGAGTGGATCAAGAACGAGGTAGGCGGTCTTGAGAAGATGAAGGAGCTCAACGAGAAGAAGGCAAAGCTCCTCTACGATTTCCTCGACAGCTCCGAGATGTTCAAGGGCACCGTTGTTCCCGAGGACCGTTCGCTGATGAACGTTCCCTTTGTCACCGGCGACAGCGAGCTCGACGCGAAGTTTGTCAAGGAATCCACCGAGGCTGGCTTTGTGAACCTCAAGGGTCACCGCACCGTAGGCGGAATGAGAGCCTCCATCTACAACGCCATGCCTTACGAGGGCGTTGAGAAGCTCGTAGAGTTCATGAAGGCTTTTGAAGAAGCAAACAAGTAATTATTGAAAATATTGCAGAGGATGATGATTTATGTATAACGTACTGAAGCTTAACAAGATCGCCTCCGTCGGCACCGACCGTTTAGGCGACGGCTATGTATGCCATGACGAGTGCGAAAATCCCGACGCTATCCTCGTCCGCAGCGCCGCCATGCACGACATGGAGTTCGGCTCAAACCTGCTCGCAATCGCCAGAGCCGGTGCGGGCACCAACAATATCCCCAAGGACAAGTGCACCGAGCAGGGCATCGTGGTATTCAACACCCCCGGCGCCAACGCAAACGCCGTCAAGGAGCTCGTGCTCGCAGGTCTGCTGCTCTCCTCCCGTAAGATCGTGGAGGGCGTAGAGTGGGCAAAGACCCTCAAGGGCAACGGCGAGGCTGTCGGCAAGATGGTCGAAAAGGGCAAGAGCCGGTTCGTAGGTCCCGAGCTCAAGGGCAAGACCCTCGGCGTTATCGGTCTCGGCGCTATCGGCATCAAGGTAGCCAACGCCGCCGACCTCCTCGGAATGAAGGTCATCGGTTACGATCCCTTTATGTCCGTAGCCAACGCGCTGAAGCTCGATCCCACGATCAAGCTCATGAAGACCAAGGAAGAGGTCATGACAAGCTGCGATTACCTCACCATCCACGTTCCTCTCACCGCCGAGACCAAGGATATGGTCGACGCCGAGATGATCGCCAAGATGAAGGATGGCGTGCGCATCCTCAACTACAGCCGCGACGGTCTTGTCAATTCCACCGCAGTGCTCGAGGCTCTCAAGAGCGGCAAGGTCGCAAAGTATGTGACCGACTTCGGCACCGACGACATCCTCGGCGAGGAGAACGTCATCTGCATGCCTCACCTCGGCGCGTCCACTCCCGAATCCGAGGACAACTGCGCGATCATGGCGTGCGACCAGATCAAGGAATATCTCGAGGACGGCAACATCGTCAACTCCGTGAACTATCCCGCGATCTCCCTGCCCAGAACCGAGGGCACAAAGCGCGTCTGCGTGATGCACAAGAACATCCCCGAGCTTCTCAAGGCTGCGCTGAACGCCATCAGCGGCAACGTCGAGAATATGCTCAGCAAGAGCCGCGGCGACTATGCCTACACCATCTTTGACGTGGCGGGCGACGCCGACGCCGAGAAGATCGCGGCAGTCAACGGCGTGGTAAGAGTCAGAGTCATCGACTGATGACCCGCACCGAACGCGACGCTATATTATAGTATACAGATAAAAACAGCGTGTGAACCTGCTTTCAGGCTCGCACGCTTTCTGTTTGTCGGATTTCGGTCGTTAGCGCCTTTTCGGGGCGATTATATTGTTATCTCGCCGTTATTTAGACAAAACCTATTGACTTGCACAATGAAAAAAGGTAAAATATAGGATGATTGGAATGATTAAGATGCAAGCTGTCAGAAATATACAACTTCAGCTCTCGGCGCTCTCGGTGTTCCGCGGCGTGATGAACCGCAGCGTGCCATACGGCTTTTACCGGCTGCTGTGCTCGCTCGACAAGGCTCCCGAGGAGTTTTTGAGCGCCTACGGCTCGTTCGTCTCGCTGATCTGTGAGCGCGGCTGCGCCGACAGGCTTGCCTACTCGCTGACCGAGGCGGCGCTCTTTGACGAGAACTGCTTCACGCGGGCGGCTGCCGGCGGAAAATATGAGTCGCTCTCCGCGCGGACGCTCGACGCTGTCCGCTGCGACTGCTCGGCGATCCTCGCCGCCGCTAAGCTCACCTCGCGTCAGGTGCTCGATGCTTACCGCGACCCGCAGGCGATAGCGGATATCAGGGATTCGCTGCCTCAATGGGACTGCGGCGAGCCCGCGCCCGAGTTCGAGGGCTTTGACGGCGACCTCTCGTCGGTGGCGGCGTATTACCGCAAAAACGGCTGCGGGATGTTCGCGCGCTACAAGGCGTTCGTCTGGCGCGACGGCGACATCCGCCCGATCGTCAACCACGACGTCATCAGCCTCGACGATTTCACGGGCTATGAGCGCCAGCGCGACAAGGTGATCGCCAACACAAGGGCTTTCATCGAGGGCAGGGGCTGCAACAACTGCCTGCTCTTCGGCGATATGGGTACGGGCAAAAGCTCGACCGTCAAGGCGGTCGCAAACGCCTTCCGCTCGGAGGGACTGCGGATCGTCGAGATGCCCAAGGAGAGGCTAATGGACTTTCCGCTCCTTGTGGACAAGATCGCTCACCTTCCGCTTAAATTCATAATATTCATCGACGATCTGTCGTTCCAGAGCCAGGATCAGAGCTATACCGCGCTCAAGGCGGTGCTCGAGGGCGGACTTGCCGCCCGGCCTGCCAACGCGCTGATCTACGCCACCTCGAACCGCAGGCATCTTGTCAAGGAGCGGCTGTCTGACCGCTCGCGCGAGGTCGACGATATCAACACGCGCGACAATATGCAGGAAACGCTCTCGCTTTCCGACCGCTTCGGACTCGCCGTGTGCTACACCGCGCCGTCCAAAAAGGAATACCTGAGCATAGTGTTCGCGCTGGCAAGGGCGCGCGGACTTGACAAGACCGAGGAGGAGCTCGCCGACGGAGCCGAACGCTTTGCGCTCGCCAAGGGCGGACGCTCTCCGCGCTGCGCCGGACAGTATATCGAATCGCTTTATACCGATGCCGGTTCAAGGGTCAGTACCATACCGCGTCATGCGGATAATATATAAATCCAAACGAAGGAAGGATTATGATATGAAAAAGATAATTTCGGGAATGCTCGCGCTCGTGCTCGTGCTGCTCGCCGCCCTCACCCTCGCGGGCTGCGGCGACGGAAACTATCCCGTGAGCGTTGGCAATTTTGTGATCGATAAGGAGCCTGCCTCGATCGTCGTGCTCGATCCCTGCGCCGCCGACATCATCGCCTATATGGGCTATGATATCAAGATGGTCGGCAGAAGCGAGCAGGTCGACCAGCAGATACTTCAGGTCGCGCCTGTCATGGGCAGCTCGAATAATCCCGACGTAAACCAGATCAAGGCGTCAAACGCCGACGTGGTGTTCGCCGGAGTCGATCTGGCTGAGGACGTCAAGCAGCAGCTCAAGGACTCGGGCATCATCGTGGTAACAATGGCGCTTGCCGAGACCCCCAAACAGCTCGAGACCAACTACCTCACCATCGGCAAGATCCTCGGCGGAGCGATAACCGGCGAGAGCAAGGCTTCAGACTCGTATTCCAAGCTGATCGACAGCATGGAGCGCATCAAGACCGAGGCTTCCGCGAAAAACAAATCCACCGCGCTCAGCACCGTGTGCTATCTCTACTATGAAAACAACGCCCTGCGCCTCGTGACCAGCGGCACCTACGGCGATATGCTCCTCGGCTACACCGGAGCCGTCAACGTCGCGGTCAATATCGACGAGAACAACGTCGACGCCGACACCCTGCGCGTCGCAAATCCCAACTACGTATTCTACGCCGACGAGCAGACGCTTGAAGCCATCAAAAACGACAAGGTGCTCTCAAAGCTGTCCGCTCTCAAGGACAACAAGACGCTGATGGTCACCAAGGACGAGATGTCCCGTCAGGGCTTCACCGCGCTTGAGACCCTGCAGAAGATGGTCGACTTCATGTACGGCGGAAAGCCCGCCTCCGGCGACGAGCCCAAGGGCACCGCGCCCAAGGAGACCAAGCCCGGCGAGACAAAGCCCTCCGAGAGCAAGCAGACCGAGACCACCGCGCCCTCCGAGAGCGAGACTAAGCCCAAGGCGACCGAGGCTGCCGAGCCCAAGTCGGTAGCGGACAAGTACAAGATCGACCTCGACGGTCTGTCGCTCGAGTTTGACGACGAGAACGACGACGTTAAGACGATGCAGCAGAGGCTGTACGACCTCGGCTATGTCGACGACAAGGACAACATCACCGGCTACTACGGCGAGGTTTCCAAGAAGGCGGTCGAGGAGTTCCAGAAGGCTAACGGCCTCGAGGTCACCGGCCAGGCTGACAACGATACGCTTGTAAAGCTCTTCATGGACGACGCAAAGAAAAAGTCATGATCTGAATAACCGATAACAACGCCTCCCGGCTCTGACTGAACCGGGAGGCTGATTTTTTCGCTGTTTTCACTATTTTATCGTAACTGTCACGGTCTGCTCCGCGCTGCGGTTGAGCAGATCCCTGACGCGGTAGGTCAGACGGTAGGTTCCCTTGTGCATCGGGATAACGTTGCCTATCAGCTCGATCCTGTAGGTGATGTCGTTGCCGCAGGTATCGTAAGCCTTTATCCCGTCGGTCAGGCGGAGCGGATCGCCGATACTCAGCTCGATATCCTCTGCGCCGGTGATCCGGGGCTTCTTCTTGCGGTAGGGGTTGCTTTCGGCGGGGTCTGTGGGATCCCAGCCGTTCTTCCGGTCTGAGATGCGTATGGCTTCGGGCTTGCCCAAAGGTCCCGGCTCGTCGCCGTCGAAGATCACCACGGGCGTTTCGTCGGCGCAGTTGTCGTATATCCACTTGACGTCGCCCACGGCGAGCCTTACGCAGCCGCGCGAGGCGAAGCCGCCGAGCTTGTTGTATTCGTCGACCTGAAGCTTGTTGTCGGCGTAGTCCGTGTATGGCACGCTGTGGAACAGATAGTCGCCCGAAATGCCCGTGACATACTTTCCGAAAACATCGTGATACAGCGGGTGCCATTCGGATTTGAAGTAGGTGCTGTATTCTCCGGTTATGGTCTCGTGTCCCTCAACGCCGCAGGAGCAGACCATCGCCCTGACGGGAACGGTGTACTCTCCGGTGCTGTCGTAGGTGTATACGGTCACGCAGTTCTGGCTGCGGTTGACCATGATACGGTACAGCGGCGCGCCGCCCTTCTTCTTGTTGGCGGCGGCTACGTCCTCGTTGGCGGTGTACGCGGTGGAGGTGTACTTTACCTTGCTCTTCTTGGCGGCGGGTTGCACCGTGACCTCAAATATCTTGATGCGGTTGTCGCAAAAGCGCGCGGTGACGTTCGCGCTGCCCTTTTTGAGCCCGTCGAGCCTGCCGCCGTCGTCGACCGTGACGACCGACTCGTTGTCGCACTCGAAGCTCATGATGTTCGCCTCCTCGCCCTTGGTCAGAGGCAGCACAAGGCTTTCGCCGCAGGCGAGCGTCGCGGTGTTGCGGCTGAGGACCGAGGCTCCGGTCATCAGCTCGTCGCTCAGCGCGGGCGTCGGCTTTTCGGGCGAGGGCGACAGGTTGACTGCGGATTCCGAGGGCTGGGTCAAATTGTGCTGCAGCGCGGTTCCCGTAATGCCGCAGACAGCGCAGCAAACGGCAAGGGCGACGCAGAGCAAAATTGCTGCGGGGTTTTTCATTTGGATTCCTCGCTTCACTGAAATATTAATAAAACGTAACAAATAATTACAGATTTTTAACCATTATAATCCATTATACATTTTTTCGACAAATAATGCAAGAGGTTATTTTCATTTTTTTCAAATTGTGATATAATCAGCCTTAGCTAATGATTACGGAAGGTGAGCTTTTTGGCACATCCTATTAAACATTTTATCACGATAACCAATCACCGCCACAAGGTGATCGCCAACTGCGCCCGCGCGGGCATTCTGTGGCAGGGGCTCAGGCACGACCTGTCAAAATACAGCCCGACGGAATTCATCCCCGGAGCGCGGTTCTATCAGGGAAACCGCAGCCCCAACGAGCGCGAGCGCGAGCTTTACGGCGCGTCGAGGGCGTGGATGCACCACAAGGGGCGCAACCGCCATCACTACGAATACTGGAACGACTACAATCCCAAAACCAAGTCGATAGAGAATGTCGAGATGCCGATCCGCTTTGTGCTCGAGATGTTCTGCGACCGCGTCGCCGCCAGCAAGACCTACAACGGCAAAAACTACACCGACGCCCATCCGTACAACTACTATCTGAGGATCAAGGGCAAAAACCGCATGCACCACAACACCGAGGCGCTGCTGTGCAGGCTGCTCGAGATGCTGCGCGACGAGGGCGAGGAAAAGACCTTTGCCTATATCCGCACGCTTGACAAGAGGGAACGCCATGGAAGCTGAGCACATCGTACACCCCATCCCTCCGCTCTATGACGAAAACAGCCGCGTGCTGGTACTGGGCAGCTTTCCCTCGATCAAATCCCGCGAGGCGATGTTCTTTTACGGTCATCCGCAGAACCGGTTCTGGAGGCTGCTCGCGCTGCTGTGCGGCGAGCCGGAGCCCAAAACCGTCGAGGAGAAAAAGCGGCTCGCGCTCTCGCACGGCGTCGCGATGTGGGATTCAATACACTCCTGCACGATAGTCGGCTCGTCGGACAGCTCGGTCAGGGATGTGGTCCCGAACGACCTGAGCGTGATTCTCGAAAACAGCCGAGTCGAGAAAATTTTCTGCAACGGCGCGCTGTCGCACAGGATGTATATGAAGCACATTTATCCGAACACAGGGATAGCGGCGGTAAAGCTGCCGTCCACAAGCCCCGCCAACGCCGCGTTTTCGCTGGATAGATTAGCCAAGTGTTGGAAGGTGATTTTTGAGTGATAAGTGGTTAGGGATCAGGAGTTAGAGGTTTTTCAACTTTCAACTTTCAACTCTCTAACTTCTCTATATTGCCTAAAACGAAATAAAAACCCAAACAAATATGATACAATAAAAAGGATAAGAAAAACGGGAGGCTGATGTTATGTCAGACGTCATCAGAATATTTGTGGAAAAGCGCGAGGGCTTCAACGTCGTTGCAAAGCAGACACTGTGGGATATCCGCCACAACCTCGGCATGCGCTGCGTCACCGACCTGCGCTACATCGTGCGCTACGACCTTGAGGGGCTCACCCGCGAGGAATACGACAAGGCTAAGGGCATCGTGCTCTCCGAGCCGAACGCCGACGTGATCTATGAGGAGGAGCTGCCCGTCGAGGACGGCTGGCGCGTATTTGCGATGGAATACCTTCCCGGTCAGTACGACCAGCGCGGCGACTCCGCGGAGCAGTGCGTGCAGCTTCTCACCCAGGGCGAGCGCTGCAGGGTGCTGACCGCCCGCGTGATCGCGCTCAAGGGCGACATCACCGACGAGGAGCAGAAGAAGATCGAGGATTACCTGATCAACCCCGTAGAGAGCCGCTTGGCTTCGCTTGAAAAGCCCGATACTCTCGACCTCGAGACTCCCGTACCCGAGGATGTAAAGCGCGTCGAGGGCTTTATTGCCTGGAACGACGCTCAGATGGAGGAGTATTTCGGCTCGATGGGCTTTGCGATGACGCTTGCCGACCTGAAATTCTGCCGCGACTACTTCCGCGACGAGGAGCGCCGCGACCCCAGCGTGACAGAGCTGCGCGTGATCGACACCTACTGGTCGGATCACTGCCGCCACACCACCTTCCTCACCAAGCTTGAAGAGGTAGAGGTCGAGCAGAAGGCGCTCGGCTCCGTGATCGAGGACGCGCTGCGCGAATACTACGCGACCCGCGACGAGGTGTACGGCAAGGACACCGACCGCATCGTTTCGCTCATGGACATGGCGCTCATGGGCATGAAATCACTGAAGAAAAAGGGCATGATCCCCGACCTCGACGAGAGCGAGGAGATCAACGCCTGTTCAATAGAGGTCCCCGTCACCATAGACGGAAGGACCGAGAAATGGCTCGTCCAGTTCAAGAACGAGACCCACAACCATCCCACCGAGATCGAGCCCTTCGGCGGCGCGGCGACCTGCCTCGGCGGCGCTATCCGCGACCCGCTTTCGGGCAGAGCCTATGTGTATCAGGCTATGCGCGTTACCGGCTCGGGCGATCCCACGATCCCCTTCAAGGACACCATGCACGGCAAGCTGCCCTCGCGCAAGATCACCACGGGCGCGGCTAACGGCTACAGCTCCTACGGCAACCAGATCGGTCTTGCCACGGGTCAGGTCGTCGAGCTATACGACAAGGGCTACGTCGCCAAGCGCATGGAGATCGGTGCGGTTATCGGCGCTTCTCCCAAGGAGAACGTCATCCGCGAGACCCCGATGCCCGACGACGTGATCGTGCTCCTCGGCGGCAGAACCGGACGCGACGGCTGCGGCGGAGCGACAGGCTCCTCAAAGGCGCACACCGAGAGCTCCATCGAGACCTGCGGCGCTGAGGTGCAGAAGGGCAATCCGCCCACAGAGCGCAAGATACAGCGCCTGTTCCGCAACGCGGCGGTCGCAAAGCTGATAAAACGCTGCAACGACTTCGGCGCAGGCGGCGTCTGCGTAGCCATCGGCGAGCTCGCCGACGGGCTGACGGTAGACCTCGACAGGGTCACCAAGAAGTACGACGGCCTCGACGGCACAGAGCTTGCGATCTCCGAAAGCCAGGAGAGAATGGCTGTCGTGCTCGACAAAAACGATGTCGATACCTTTATCAAATATGCCGAAACCGAAAACCTCGAGGCTACCGCCGTGGCGGTGGTGACCGAGGAGCCGCGCCTCACCATGAACTGGCGCGGAGATAAGATAGTCGACCTCAGCCGCGCGTTCCTCAACACCAACGGCGTTACCCAGACCGCAAGGGCGTTCATCGCCGCTCCCGAGGCTGAGGACTGCTACCGCGAGAACTGCCCCGAAATGCTCGAGGGCAAGCCCTTTGCCGAGGCGATAGCGGCGAATATGGGCAGGCTCGAGGTCTGCTCGCAGATCGGACTCGCCGAGCGCTTCGACGCCTCGATCGGCGCGGCTACGGTCATCATGCCCTTCGGCGGCAAGACCCAGCTCACGCCTCAGGAGGCGATGGCGGCTAAGATCCCGCTGGAGAAGGGCGAGACCGACGACGCTACCGCGATGAGCTACGGCTTTATCCCCGGCGTTTCGCGCTGGAGCCCCTTCCACGGCTCCGCCTACGCGGTGGTGGAATCCGTATCGAAGCTGCTCGCTATAGGCGCCGATCCCCTGACCGCGCGCCTCACCTTCCAGGAGTATTTTGAGCGTCTGCACGACGTTCCCTCGCGCTGGGGCAAGCCCGCGGCGGCTCTGCTCGGCGCTATGCAGGCTCAGCTCAGGCTCGGACTGCCCTCGATAGGCGGCAAGGACAGCATGTCCGGCTCCTTTGAGGACATCGACGTTCCGCCTACGCTGGTTAGCTTCGCGGTCGCCATGACCAAGGCGAGCAAGACCGTCTCCGCCGAGTTCAAGCAGGCGGGCTCCAAGGTCGTCTATGTTCCCGTCCCCGAGGTCAAGGCTTCGCTTATGCCCGACTGGGACAAGCTGATCGCCATGTACAGGGCGGTCTACGCGCTGACCGATAAGGGTCAGGTGCTCTCAGCCTCCGTCGTCAAGGAGGGCGGCGCGGCGGCAAGCGTCTGCAAGGCTTGCTTCGGCAACCGCTTCGGCTTCAAATTCACAAAGACCCTTACCAATAAAGAGCTGTTCGCTCCGCTTTCGGGCTCGCTCGTGCTCGAGCTTGCCGACGGCGCCGAGCTCCCCGGGGATGTGCTGTGCTACGACCTCGGAACCGTCACCGACGACGAAATGATAACCATGGGCGCTGAAGCAGTCGCCCTCGATACGATCCTCGAAAGCTGGACCGCTCCGCTCGAGAAGGTGTTCCCGACTCAGGCGGACTGCCCCAAGCCCGAGGTAGACGTGCCGCTCTATACCGAGCGCAGCATCCATTCTCCCGTCATCAAGACCGCGAAGCCCAGGGTGTTCATCCCCGTGTTCCCCGGCACCAACTGCGAGGTAGATACCGCCCGTGCCTTTGAGAAGGCGGGCGCGCAGCCTGAGCTGCTGATCGTCAAAAACCTCACCCAGAGCGGAATCGAGGAGACGATCGAGAAAATGGTCGAGCTCATCGGTCAGTCGCAGATCATCATGCTCCCCGGCGGCTTCTCGGGCGGCGACGAGCCCGACGGCTCGGGCAAGTTCATCGCCACCACCTTCCGCAATCCGCGCGTCGCTGAGGCGGTCAACGACCTGCTCAAAAACCGCGACGGTCTGATGCTCGGAATCTGCAACGGCTTCCAGGCGCTGATCAAGCTCGGTCTGGTGCCTTACGGCGAGATCCGCGATTTGAAACCCACCGACCCGACGCTGACCTTCAACACCGTCGGCAGACATATCTCGCATATGGCATATACGCGCGTTACCTCGGTCAAATCCCCGTGGTTCGCCGGCGTTAACGCGGGCGACGTGTTCGCAATCCCCGTTTCTCACGGCGAGGGCAGATTTATGGCTGACGCCGAAACCGTCCGTCAGCTCGCCGCCAACGGTCAGATCGCCACCCAGTACGTCGACCTCAGCGGCAAGCCCGGCGAGGAGATAGCCTACAACGTCAACGGCTCCGTCTGCGCCATCGAGGGCATCACCTCGCCCGACGGCAGGGTGCTCGGCAAGATGGGACACAGCGAGAGAAAGGGCGAAAACCTCTATAAGAACGTTCCGTTCGAGAAGGATCAGAGAATATTCGAGAGCGGCACAGCATATTTTAAGTAAGATAAAACGAGAGTCGGTTCAGGGCGCGAGAGCGCTTTGAACCGACTTTTTGGGTAAATGCGACAAAATGAGACTGAAAGTATTGTGAATATATACCAATGGCTTTTGCGGCACATCGGAGAATTTGGGGTATGCTACAAAGATGGCAGGGACTTATTGACAGCTTTTGGAAAAAGACGTATAATTTTTATTACGCTGAAGCGCTGACGCTTTCGGCTGAAAAAGTATATAGTATAATGAAAAGGGGTATTATTTATGGCTATTTGTAAGACTTGCGGTGCTCAGATGGACGACAACGCAACGGCATGTCCTATCTGCGGCGCAGCCGCCGAGGGTCAGAATCAGACCTACACTCCCGCCGTGCAGAACGCACAGGCTCAGCAGAACGGCGACGACGCTGCGGATGTTGCCTCGAGCAAGGCTTTGGCTTGGCTGGCGTATATTCCGTGGACTCCCGTTTTCCTGGTTCCCTTCTTTGTGAAGAAGTGGTCTAAGTACGCGCGCTTCCATGTGCGTCAGGGCGCGACCCTGTGGGCGATCAGCGCTGTATATTCCGTACTGCAAGGCATTATTTCAGGCATTGTGACAGGCGTCGTCGCAGCGATCCGGTATAATACCAACGCTCCCGGTCTGGCTGTGCTCGTTGTTCTGACTACCCTTCTGCTTTCGGCGGTACAGATCGGTATCTGTGTATTTGCCGTTATCGGTATCGTCAAGGCGGCTACGGGTCAGAAGTATGAGCTTCCGCTCGTCAGCAAGATCCCCTTTGTTGCGAAGCTTATTGATTTCTTCTACGGCAAGATGGGCGTAGACGTTTCCGGCGACTGATCATTTTAATAGAAAAAAGGCAATGACTGAGGTAACGGTCATTGCTTTTTCTTTTTAAAGACGTTGAATTTCGATGATAAATGTGATATGATGATATCGTACAGGAAGGGAGGCTGTCAATGTGAGGATCGGTTTGGTGCTTTCGGGCGGAATGGCAAAGGGCGCGTTTCAGGTCGGCGCGCTGAAGGCGATAGGCGAGTATATTGATCCCAAGGAGATCACGGCGATAAGCTGTTCGTCGGTGGGCTGTCTCAACGGCTTCGCCTTTGTGAGCGGAAAGCTCGATCAGGCGGAGAAGATGTGGAAGCATATCTGTGAAAACGGCAACAGGCGGTATATCAACAGCATCCTGCGCAGCAGCTTTTTGCAGGAGAGCATCAATTATATCTGCGACGACAGCTCTCAGATAACGAACTCGTTTTTTATTTCGCTGCTGAACCTCAAGGAGCGAACCGTGTTGTATCAGAACCTCGCAAAGGTGAGCAGCAGGAGCTATGCCGATTACCTGAAGGCGAGCGTGGCTATGCCGCTTTATAACCGCCCGGTGATGATAAACGGCAAGGGCTTGTACGACGGCGCGCCCGTGGATAATATCCCGGTGTATCCGCTGGTGAAGCGCAAGCTCGATTATATCATATGCATATATTTTGACGATTGCTGCTATACCTTCGAGACCCCGGCGTTCGATAAGAAGCTGATAAAGATAACCTTCCCGACCAAAAAGACGATAGTCGATTCGCTGACCTTCAAGGAGGAGGCGATCGACGCGATGATCCAGCGCGGCTATCGGGTAGCGGGCAATATTCTGAGACCCGTGTTCGCCGACGGCGGAATGAAGCTCAACGAGGTGTACGATTATATAAATTTCCTGAACGACCATATGGGCGAGAAAAAAATGAGGATCACCGGCGATATGCTGATGACCAATTTCAATAAGATAACCTCAAAGCTCGCAAGACATTCTATAGTGTATTAATTGACAGTCAAATATAAGCGGATAATTCCGCAGAATGAGGCGATATTATCAAACCCGGTGGCGAGGGAGTGCATTGCAGTTTTTAAAACAAAACGCCATTGCGTGAGTGTTATTTAACTTAAGCAAACTTGGCAGCGTGGGAGTGCATTGCAGTTTTTAAACAAAACGCCATTGCGTGAGTGTTATTTGACTTCAGCAAACTTGGCGGCGTGGGAGTGCATTGTCGTTTCTAAAACAAAACGCCTTTGCGCGGTCGCCAAACCTTTGATAAAAACCAAACGTCTCATCGCGACCTAAAAAGCCAAAAGAAGCCGCTTGTCAGCGGCTTCTTTCGGATTTAGAAGTTTTGAAATTAACGTGAAAAACGTGGTTGTTGAAAATTAATTAATTGACATTTGGCTTTTCAAAATACTTTCCAATATACTTTCCAAAATCGGCGTGCTCGCTCCGCAGATCAACCTACCTTAGCGCCTGAGAGATCACCAAAGAAGTTGAATCTGAAAAGCTTGCTCTCGTCATTCTTGTTGTCACAGATGACGCTTGCCTCGGCGATCTTGCCGTTCTCGATGATCTTGGTCAGACCAAAGAGCTGGCTGAGCTTGCTTTTAAGGTTGAGTCTGTCGCCTTCGTTTGTAACAAGATATACGTTGCCCTCGCAGGTATCAAGCACGGCGAGGAACTCGGTAGCATCAACGTTGTGTAAACTGAGGATTGGTGTCATAATCTTGTTTCCTCCTTCAATTCATTATTGAACCGACAGGACGAACCGGTCAGTCCGACTAAATTTCGTGCGCCATTTACCATTTGGCAAATCATGATTTTTAATCGACCCTGAAATATTCAATTGTAACTCGAGTCGGCAAATTGAATCAGCCGAATGTCAAGCGGAATCTTTACTTGACAGTTATTATTATACGCAGTTTTTTGAAAAAGTCAACAAAATTTAAACCGAGTCTTTGTGCGCTCTGCTATTTTGATGTCAATAACTGCCAAAGAAGCGGCGACAGAATTGTGCAATAAGCACAAGACACAGCCTGCCGAGAGTCTGATCGTAGATCGGTTTCGACTTTCGATTAGTCATCTTAAACAAGTTAATCGGCGGATGACAAAAAAGTGAGTGATGATTTGACAAACTTGAAAAACGGCTTGTTTATCGGGAAAAACAGCGCAATATGATTTTTGGATGCAACAATAGTATCAGTGACCCGAATGAACGGGAGAAAATAAAGCGAAAAGAACAGCTCGAACCGGGCGCTGAGCTTGACGAAATAAGCCGGAATAGGATATAATATACATATAAATGGAAAAGGACGGCGATTGCATGATGATCGAAGATTTCAGACAGTTCAAAAGCGGAACCGATATCCGCGGCGTGGCAAGCGAGGGCGTTGAGGGTCAGCCCGTCAATCTCACCGACGAGGCGGTAGAGAGGATGGCGGACGGCTTTGTGCTGTGGCTTGCACGGAAGGTCGGCAAGGCTCCCGATAAGCTACGCATTTCCGTGGGCAGAGACAGCCGCATCTCGGGTCCGCGCCTGATGAAGCTGTGCTGCGGACGATTTGAGGCGGCGGGCGCAGAGGTGCTCTGCTGCGGACTCGCCTCGACGCCGTCGATGTTCATGACCACGGTGGAGCTCGGCTGCGACGGCGCGCTCCAGCTTACCGCGAGCCATCATCCGTTCAACAGAAACGGCTTGAAGTTTTTCACCCGGGAGGGCGGTCTGGAGGGCTCCGATATAGAGGCTATTCTCGACTTCGCTCAGAAGGGAGAGAGCCCCGAGGCTGTCGAGGGCGGCTCGGTCAGGGAGATCGACTTCATGAGCGACTACGCAAGAGGTCTGAGAGAGAAGATCATGCGCGAGGTCAACGCGGAGGATTACGAGCATCCGCTCAAGGGCTTTCATATCGTTGTGGACGCCGGAAACGGAGCGGGCGGCTTTTACGCGGATAAGGTGCTTGCGCCCTTGGGCGCGGATACCTCGGGCAGCCGTTACCTCGAGCCGGACGGAATGTTCCCGAATCATGTGCCGAACCCCGAGGACGCGACCGCGATGGCTTCGATCTGCGAGGCTGTGCGCGAGAGCGGAGCCGATATGGGCGTGATCTTCGATACCGACGTAGACCGCGGCGGCGCCGTGGACAGCAAGGGCAACGAGATCAACCGCAACCGCCTGGTGGCGGCAGCGGCGGCTATCGCTCTGGAGGGCAACGAAGGCGGCACTATCGTCACCGACTCGATCACCTCGAGCGGATTGAAGGAGTTCATCGAAAAGAACCTCGGCGGCAGGCATTACCGCTACCGCAGAGGCTATAAGAACGTGATAGATAAGGCGCTGGAGCTTGAAGCTCAGGGCGTTAACTGTCCGCTGGCAATCGAGACCTCGGGTCACGCGGCGATGCGCGAGAACTACTTCCTCGACGACGGCGCGTACCTCTGCACCAAGCTCATCATCAAGGCGGCGCAGCTTCGCGCTCAGGGCAGGGAGCTTGACTCGCTGACGGCGGAGCTCAGGGAGCCGCTCGAAAGCAGAGAGGTGCGCTTTAAGATAACGGAAAAGGATTTTAGAGCCTGCGGCGAGAGGATAATCAGAGAGCTTACCGCTTATGCCGAGGCTCGGGACGGCTGGCAGGTCGCCGACGATAACCGCGAGGGCGTCAGAGTCTCGTTCGACAGGGAGAACGGCGACGGCTGGTTTTTGCTCAGACTGTCGGTTCACGACCCGATCATGCCGCTGAATATCGAGAGCGACAGCGAGGGCGGCGTCGAGATCATCTACAATAAGCTGATGGAGTATTTGAAGACCACCGAGGGACTTGAAATATAACGCCAAGAAAGGGAGCGGCGCGGAATCGCTCCCTTTTCATATATATTGCAGCTCGGGCATTGACTTTTTGAGGCTGCGGGAGTAATATATTTGTTGGCAAATCAAAACGGAAAAGAGCCGATAGGGAATGGATGTACTGTCAATAATGAGGGATCTGGCGATAATACTTATCTTCGCCAAGATATTCGGACTGCTGGCGCGCAAGCTGAGGGCTCCCCAGGTCGTGGGAGAGATCGTCGCGGGTCTGCTGATCGGACCGAGCGTGCTGGGCTTTGTGCAGCTCAACGACTTTCTCGGGGTCTGCGCGCAGATCGGCGTGGTGCTGCTTATGTTCTCGGCGGGCTTGGGCACGAACCTCAAGGAGCTGCTCAAAACAGGTCCCAAGGCGCTGGCTATCGCATGCGCGGGCGTTTTGGTACCGCTGGCGGGCGGCACTCTGCTTTATATGTGCTTCTACGGCTTTGAACCGTGGGGCAGCCAGAAGTTTTTTACCGCGGTGTTTATCGGCGTGATAATGACCGCGACGAGCGTGAGCATCACTGTCGAAACGCTAAAGGAGCTCGGAAAGCTCAAAAGTGAGCTCGGCACCGCGATACTGAGCGCGGCGATCATCGACGATGTGATCGGCATCTTGGTGCTTACCTTTGTCTTGGGGCTGAAAAACCCCAAGACCAAGCCGATACAGGTCGTGGTCAGTACGCTGCTGTTTTTTGTGCTCGCCGTGGGCGTGGGCTTTTTGGTCTACAAGCTGTTCAAATTCATCGACAAGCGCCATCCGCGCACCCGAAGGATCCCGATCTACTCGCTGGCGCTGTGCTTCGGACTCGCGTTTGTGGCTGAAAAGGTGTTCGGTATAGCCGACATCACCGGCGCTTATGTAGCCGGAATAATCCTCTGCCGCCTGCACGATTCGAGCTATATCGAGGAGAAGATGGATATCAACTCCTATATGCTCTTCGGGCCGATATTCTTTGCGAGCATCGGGCTGAAAACCAAGCTCGACGGAATGACGCTCGATATCGTGGCGTTCTCGCTGCTGTTCGTCGTGGTAGCTATGGCGACCAAGGTGATCGGCTGCTCAGCCATGTCGAGGCTGTGCCGCTTCAATAACAAGGACTCGCTGCGCATCGGCGTGGGAATGATGACGCGCGGCGAGGTCGCCCTGATCGTCGCCCAGCGCGGACTCGACGAGGGGCTGATAAGCTCGGTCTACTTCACCTCGGTGATACTGCTGATAATCGCCTCGAGCATACTGACCCCGATATTCCTGAAGCTGCTGTTCCGCGAGAAAAAGGTGAAAACAATATAATTTCAGTTGACAAGATTGGTCGGCGTTCCGTTGAAGAAGTTTCTGATGTTGTCGGCGACGATCCGCATGAGCCTTTGCCGAGTCTCGACGGGCGCCCATGCGATGTGGGGAGTCATGATGCAGTTTTTCGCCTTCATCAGTATGCAGTCCTCGACCATCGGCTCGACGCGGAGCGTATCTATGCACGCGCCGCCGAGACAACCGCTTTCGAGAGCCTCGAACAGCGCCTGCTCGTCCATGACGCCGCCGCGCGCGGTATTGACAAAGAGCGCGCCGCGCTTCATTTTGCCGAACGCCTCGGCGTTGAACATATTCTCGGAATCGGGATTGAGCGGACAGTGGACGCTGACGATATCGCTGCGCCGTAGCAGCTCGTCAAAGCCGACCGAGCCGACCCCGTCGAGCTGCATGGGACTGCGGTTGAAGGCGAGCACCTTCATATTAAAGGCGAGGGCTATCCGCGCCGTCGCCTGACCTATCGCGCCCAGCCCGACAATGCCGAGGGTCTTGCCGGCGAGCTCGTGCAGGGGATAGACAAAGGGCGAGAAGGTTCTGCTGCGGACCCAGCGCCCCTGCATTACGTAGTCGTTGTAGCCGCCGACGTGGTTGTAGTGCGCCAAAATCAGCGCGAAGGTGTGCTGGGCGACGGCGTTCGTCGAGTAGGAGCCGGCGTTGCAGACGGCTATCCCGTGCTCGCGGCAGTAGCCGACGTCGATGTTGTTGTAGCCCGTGGCAAAAAGCCCGATGTACTTCAAATGCTTTGCGAGGCGCAGCGTGTGGCTGTCGAGCAGGGTTTTGTTGCAGACGACGACGTCCGCGTCGGCGATCTTTTCGGCGACCTCCTCGTATTCGAGCAGACCGTAGGAGGCCACCTCGCCGAGCTCGTTGAGGATGTCAGCGCTCACAAGCCCGTCGACTACCGTCTGCGCGTCCGTGAGCACTATTTTCGGCTTATTCACATTAGTCACTCCTTGCGGATGGAATCATATTACAATTTTATTATAACTTAAAAAACCGCCGAAATCAACTTGAAAACAGGGAAATCTACTGATATAATAACAGTATGGGCGATGCCGTACGGTTTGCGGAAAAGCCTTATAATTGAGCGCACGGGTGAAGCGATGTATAAAAACTATTTATTTGATCTTGACGGCACGCTGCTGCCGATGAATATGAGGGTGTTTACCGACGCCTATCTGACTGCGTTCTGCGACCGCTTTGTCGGAGCGCTCGGGATAGACGCGAGGACGCTTGTGCGCGCTCTTTGGACGGGAACGGGCGCGGTGCTTAAAAACGACGGAGAATGCCTGAACGTCGAGGTGTTCTGGCGCACGATGAGCCGCTGCTGCGGCAAGGATATGCGCGGCTACGCCGACAGCTTCGACGATTTTTACCGCTCCGATTTCGAGGAGATCAGGAGGTTCACGGGCTTTCAGCCCCGGGCGAATGAGCTGATCGGGCAGATCAAGCAAAGTGGTGCCAAGCTGATAATCGCTACCAACCCCGTGTTCCCCAAGTCGGCGACCTTTGCGCGTATCCGCTGGGCAGGGCTCGACCCCAACGATTTTGATTACGTGACGGTCTACGACAATTCCTCGGCGTGCAAGCCCAACCTCAATTACTACGACGAGATCTGCTCGATATGCAGCATCCATCCCGAGGACAGCGTTATGATCGGGAACGACGTGGACGAGGATATGGTAGCCTCGCGCCTCGGCTTCGACACCTTCCTTGTCACCGACTGCCTGCTCAACCGCAGCGAAAAGGATTACTCGGTCTACAGGAACGGCAGCTTTGACGATATGTGCGACTATATCGAAAGCGTTCTGAGGTGAACATTATGAAAAAGCTTATTTCGGTATTATCGGCGACAGTCCTTTTGATGACTGCCGCCTTTTCGGTTTCGGCGGCGAAGCTTCCGGCGGCGGTCAGCAGCGGTGTGACCGTCGAGCGCATTGACTTTAATGACCCCGGCTTCCTCCGCGGGATGGACGTGTCCTCGGTGCTCTCTCTCGAAAGGTCGGGCGTGAGCTTTTGCGGCAGCGACGGGGAAGAGGAGGATATTTTTAAAATTCTCGCCGACAACGGGGTGAACGCGATACGCGTCCGAGTTTGGAACGAGCCCGAGACCGCCGACGGCAGAAGCTACGGCGGCGGAGCCTGCGACCTCGCTTCGGCTTGCGAGATCGGCGAAAGGGCGGCGCGGTACGGTCTGAAGCTGCTGGTGGATTTCCATTACTCCGACTTCTGGGCGGATCCCGCCAAGCAGAAGGCTCCCAAGGCGTGGGCGGATATGGGCGTTGAGGAAAAATGCTCCGCCGTCGAGACCTTCACGCTTCAGTCCCTGAACGCGATACGCAGCGCCGGAGGCGACGTTTATATGGTTCAGATCGGAAACGAGACCACCTCCGGGATTGCCGGAGTGAATGACTTCTCGGCTATGCCGCGCATTTTCGGTGCGGGCGCTGCGGCGGTGAGGGCGTTCGACCCCGATGTTCTTGTCGCGCTGCACTTTACCGATCCTCAAAAGACGGAGACGATGAAGTGGTTCGCGGATTGGCTGGATGAAAACAGCGTCGATTACGACGTTTTCGCCTCCTCCTATTATCCCAACTGGCACGGCTCGCTCGAAAACCTGACCGAGGTCCTCGGCTATGCCGCGCGGCGCTACGGCAAATATGCAGTGGTCGCCGAGACCTCCTATCCCTATACCCTCGCCGACAGCGACGGACATCCGAACACGATCAACGCTTCTACAGGGCTCAGCGGCGATATGCTGTGGGACTTTACGCCTCAGGGTCAGGCGGACGAGCTGAGCGCGGTCATGAGGGCGGTCAACGCCGTTCCCGACGGCAGGGGCTTGGGTGTGTTCTGGTGGGAGGGCGCGTGGATCACCGTGGGCGACACCACGGGACTCGGCGGCGCGGAGTACGACGCCCGGTTAGCTCAAAACCGCCTGCTCTGGGAGCGCTACGGCTCGGGCTGGGCTGCCTCGGCGTGCTGCGAGTACGATCCCGACGACGCGGGGCTTTGGTACGGCGGCAGCGCGGTCGACAATCAGGCGTTTTTCGATCCCTCGGGAAGGGCGCTGCCCTCGCTTAGCGTGTTCGGCGACGTGCTGACGGGCTCCTACAGCGGAGAAGCCCTGCGGGGCGACGTAAACGGCGACGGGAGGGTGAACATCGTCGACGCCACCGCGATCCAGCGCATCTGCGCGGGACTTGATCAGCCCGACAGCAGGGCGTCGATGCTTGCGGATTTTGACGGCAGCGGCGCGATCGACGTCGTTGACGCGACCCGGCTCCAGGTCTGGCTGGTTAGCTGAGATCAGGCAAAAAAATATCATAACGGCAATGGATTTTCCTGCTCGGAGACGGTTTGAGCTTTTTGCGGCAAACCGTCTCCGACTTTTTTGACATATTTCCATAAATTCTGTCAATATGTATAAAAAATCTTTTGATAATTCAACATATCCTACAATATTGCTAATTCACAGTTGACACGATTATTCGTATTTGGTATAATTTTATAAGGCATCCTATGGTCTTTTTTAACAACTATTTCTGAATATTTGATGTGGTTAAGAGCTTAGCGATGCCTGTCGGAATGCGATAAAAATTATATCTGATTATGAGGTGTTTAACTTATGAGGAAAAGCATCAGGATATTTTCCGTTTTGTTAGCGCTGATCATGCTGCTGTCGACCGCAGTCGGGGTCGTCTCGGCGGCAAACGATCAAAAACGGACCTCTAACCGCTTCAACGTTGTGTTTGTAATAGACGCCAGCGGCTCGATGGAGGACACCGACCCCCAAAAGCTTCGCTTTGACGCGACGACCCTGTTCCTCTCGCTGCTCGCCAACAGCGGCAACCGCGTGGGCAGCGTCGTTTTTGCGACCGGAGTCAAGCAGGTAACCGACCTGCGCGATATCAACGGCGTTGACGACAAGCTGTTCATAGAGGGCGAGATCGAGAAATGTCCCGCAGAGGGCTGGACGGCGATCGGCGACGCGTTAAAGACCGCGACCGATATGCTCGAAAAGCAGGGCAATCCCGACAACAAGTCGGTAATCATCCTGCTCAGCGACGGCTACTCCGAGCTCGGCAGCGACGACGCGCTCAAAAAGTGCAACGACAATAAGGCTGAGGCGATCCAGGACGCCAGAGACAGAGGCGTTGCGATATATTCCGTCGGTCTGAATGTAAACAACGTCAACGGAGACAAGGGAATCAAGGAGCTCAAGCAGATCTCCGGACCCACCGGCGGCGAGTGCGAGGAGGTAAACAAGCCCGAGGATCTCAAAAAAATCTTCCAGCTTTTCTACACGCTTATCTACGGCTCCGCTCCGGTGCCTATCGGCGAATATGAGGTTCCCTCAGACGGCAACATCGAAAAAACCTTCCTCGTTCCCAGCGCCGGAGTCGAGGAGGTCAACATCATTATTTCCTCTAAGAGCAAGATATCCGACATGACCCTTGAAATGCCCGACGGCACCGTTTGGGATGTCAACAAGGTCAAGGGCATGACTGTTTCCACCAACTCCTTCGCCATCACCAAGCTCGTCGACCCGATGGGCGGCGAATGGACGCTCAGAGCCAAGGGAACCCCGAACGACAAGGTGAAGATCGAGATGATCTTCAACGATAACCTTTCGGTCGAGACCGAATGCGACACCGCTCAGGCAAAGGCGGGCTCCAAGCTCCCCGTTTTCGGCTATCTGCTCGAAAACAATCAGCGCGCGACAGACGGCTACGCCGATTACCACGCCACCCTGCACGTGACGTTCAACAAATCGGCGGACGAAAAGCCCCGCAACCTCGAGTTCGACATGGACCCGCAGAGCTCCTCGTATTACTATGAGCTCCCGATCGACGAGATCGGTCACTATGAGCTTTATATGTCGCTGACCGGAAACGGCACGAACAAGGATACCTCCGACAATATGATAAGATTTGATGTCGGCAACACCTCTCCCGCGATCGGCGACGGCGACAAAAGGCTCAAGGACGGAAGGATCGAGGAGACCATCTGGTTCATCCCCTTCCTCACCAAGACCCATGAGATACCCGTCGGCGGAATCATTACCGACCCCGAGGACGGCGACGACCTCACATATTCCGTTTCCTCCTCCAGCTTCAACGATACCACCTATGAGATCGACAGCAATGAGAAAGTGCTGATAATCAAGGACTTCCTCGATCTCTCCAAGGGCAGCGTCACCATCCGCGCCACCGACGCCATGGGCGCCTACGCCGAGTTCGACGTGTTGGTTACCATCGTCAATGTCGGCGTCATCGCGATCATCGTGATCGTCGCGGCGGCGGTCATCGTGGCGGGCATCATCGTCCTGCTGATATACCTGCTGAGCAGAAAGAAATTCATGGGAACCATCACGGTCAGAAACCTCGAGACAAACGCCGTGATGACCCAGCAGAAGAACAGGGGACACATCAACCTCACCGCCTTCCAGATCGGACACACCGGCTTCCACAAGAAGGCGTGCTTCCAGGCGACGGGCAAGAGCTGGATCGAGTTCAGGTCGCCCACGCCCGTGCTGAGCTCGTCGAGCGTTTCCAAGGAGAAGAAGATCAAGATCCTCAACCGCAGCGAGATCGAGATCTATTCCGACGATTCGCGCACGCGCGGCATAGCGGTGACCTTTGAAAGCTATCTCGGCGGCTATTGATAACAGAAAATCGTAAGCCGGCGGAGTACGTCAGGGTCCGCCGGCTGCGCATAAAGCGAAAATAAGTCCTTCGCAGCTTTCGGGCAGTCCCTTCCTAAGGGACGTCAAGACCGAAACGGCGCGGGCAGAGCATATAACAGAGTAAAAAATTCCGAGGAGTGTTATTTATGATTTACAAAAACCTATCCATCGCTGCCGGCGGCGGAATCATCGCCCACAATCAGCAGGCTGAGCAGGAGGAGTGCGCAAACGTATTCATCGGTCTCGGCGGCACCGGCATAAGCTGCCTCAAGGAGGTCAAAAAGCAGGTGTTCAACCGCCTGCAGCCCGACGATCCCACTTCCGAGATCCCCGAGTACAAGCACATCCAGTTCCTCGCCGTAGACACCGACAGCAGCTCGCTGGGCGACGACTATACCATCAGTACCCTCGATACCGTTACCGAGTTTGTCGATATGAGCTGCCGCGACATCCGCGGAGTCCTCAGCAACCCCAGAGTGCTCAGACAGAACCCCTCGCTGCAGTGGTTCGGCGAGAACATCACTATCCAGAACGCCGAGGCGGGCGCCGGCGGCGTAAGGCAGATCGGCAGACTGCTCACCATCCAGAACTGCGACAACCTCGTAGCCAAGCTCAAGGACAAGATCAACAACGCCAGAAGAGGTCTTGAGGGCAAGCCCATCAACATCCATATCTTCACCGGTATGGGCGGCGGCACCGGCTCCGGCAGCTTCCTCGATGTCTGCTATATCCTGCAGCACGTTCTCGACCAGCTTTCCATCGCCGGTCAGGCTCAGACCTGCGGCTACTTCTTCCTGCCCGACGTCAACCTCGCAAAGGTGAGCATCCCCGTTGTGCAGCAGTATATCGAGATCAACGGCTTTGCCGCCATGAAAGAGCTCGACTACTGCATGAACCTCCACGACAACGGAGGCGAGTGGAACCAGACCTACAACGGCTTTTCCGTAAAGACCAAGGAGCCTCCCGTGAAGCTGGCTCACCTCATCACCGCCAAGAACGAGAACGGAGATATCCTCGTCAACGGCTACAACTACGCCATGAACGTCGTGGTCGACTACGTCATGGAATTCATGACCAAGCAGCTTGTTGAGCAGGGAACCGAACAGGAATTCGGTCTGCAGTCGCATATCTCTAACTTCGAGAAGATCGTTGAAGGTCTCAGAAAGAGAAGAGGCGCGCGCTATTACTACTGCGTGCTCGGCGCTTCCAACGCCTATATGCCCTACAAGGACATCAACACCTACCTTGCCGCGCGTATTTTTGAGTCGATAAACTCCCTCGCGCGCACCAACCACGATATCGACGCGTTTACAAACGACAACGGTCTCACATATCAGAACCTCCTCAACCAAATCAGACGCGGCGTTCCCTCTATCCCTATCTATGAGGTAGACGCGAAAATGCTCATCGAGCAGACCGTCGGTCTCGGCCCGGACGGCATTCCTCAGGTGCTCTCTCAGATGAGAGACGCGATCCCGAAGGTCGACGGCACCCTGACCAACAACCGCGAGAGCCAGATCAAGAGCGTCATCGCCTTCCTCAGACAGAAGCTCACCGAGATGGCTACCATGGCGGACAAGGGTCCGTTCTACGCCGCGCTCATCCTCAAAAACACCGACGTCAACGACCGTGACCTCGGAACTATTGTCGAAGGCTATATCCGCCAGAACAACGACAACCTGTCGCTTGCCCGCGCCGACCTCGACAGAAGAGATCAGGATATCGCCAACACCCTGCGCGCCCTCCAGAACGGCGGTATGGGCAAGAACAAGAAGGCGAAGGACTACGTCGCCGCCGTTCACGCCTATTACACCCAGCTCGCCAAGATCTCGCTGTTCAGAGAGATGGGCAACTTCCTCGCTGAGTTCAAGCCCCAGATCAACCAGCTCTACAACGAGATGTTCCAGCCGCTCAACGAGATGCTCTACAACGTAGCCGAGACCTTCCGTCAGAACTACGTCGATCTTTCCGACAGCGTTAAGAACGACGACGATTACGCGATCAAGATCGTCGGTCTCGACGACGACAGCCTCAAGGAGAGCCTCGACGAAGCCGTCGACAGACTCGACACCAGACAGATCGTCATGGACTTCATCGCCCATATGATCAGAAAATCCAAGGACTGGATCGGCAAGAGCAGCGACAGCAAGATCTCCGCAACGGTTTCGGAGTTCTTTGTAAACCAGCTCAAGGACTTCACCAGCAGAAGCATCGACTTCTATCTGCAGACCAAGTTCAACACCGGCTCGCAGGCTGAGCTTGCCAACGCCATCAACCGCAACATCATGAACCGCCTCAAGTCCAAGGCAAAGCCTCTGTTCTGGGCGGACACCAGCGATGGCGGAATCGATCAGGACAGCAAGATGGGCTACTGCTCCATCCCCAATACCAGCGAGGCCATCGCTGCCGCCGCCGACGAGCTCAACCGCGCCGATTCGGCTATCAAGAAGAGAAAATCCATCATGCCCGACAGGATCTCGCTGCTCATTTTCTACTGCGGCGTTCCCATGTTCCAGTTCAAGGGCTCGTTCAACTACAAGCCCAAGTACAGCGCCAGCACCTACAAGGGCGTCCACCTCTATGAGGGTACCGCTCAGGATCCCAGAGACTTCGGCGAGCTCCACGACATCGTGCCTCTCAGCCTGCTCAAGCCCGACGAGATCACCGAGAAGGTCGCCAATTTCATCGCCGACTACAAGAAGGCATGCGACAAAAAGATCATCCTCAAAAAAGAGGTCGGCAACACCGGCGATCAGGTCGAATACTATATCCAGCTCATCGACAGGGAAGACCTCGATAACAAGATCGCAAAGCTCGACAAGTACCTCAACGACGGCAATCCCGAGCGCATGAAGAAGTTCCGCGAGAATCCCGCCAACGTCACCGTCACCTTCAACGGCTCGATCGCCCTGCCCAACACCGGCGCGCCCGGCTACAAGGACGACGTCATCAAGGATCACGTCTTTGCCTCCAATTTCCTCAAAAAGGCTATGCTCGACCAGCTCGAGCTGATCAAAGCTCTTGACGATAAGGTCGCCGCAGTCGACAAGATCATCAACGAGGGCAGCCAGAAGGATAAGGATATGCGCGATTTCTCCAACGCGATCTGCACAGGCGCGGTATTCATGGAGAATAAGTTCACCTTCAAGTACATCAAGGACGACGACGGCTTCATCGACGAGTTCGATCTGTCCACGATCGACACTCAGCCCTTCGGCGAGTCGATCCCGCTCTACAGCGCCTTTGTCGAGTTCACCAAGCTCGACGACGAGGACAAGGCGGAGCTTGCCAAGATCGCCCGCGAGCGCCAGCTCAACGACGAGGACACCTGCCTTGATTACACCAAAAAGATCAAGGAATACCTCGAGAAGAGAGCCGATCTCATCAAGGATGTGGCGACCGATTCCTACAGAACCGAAAGAAAGGAAATCCATGTCTTTGTGGATTCGCTGCAGAAATTCGTAAGGAATTTCGAGAGGAAATTACTGTAATAGCATTTATTCAGAGCTCCAAATACCCGTATTGGGTATTTGGAGCTTCGGAAATAAAGGTAATACTGTTCATTTGTCAAGGGAGCCGATCGGGTACCGGTATTCGCAGAGGCGATTTGTCATCCGCCGCGAAAACGCCGACGCCCGATCAAAGCGCTTTTGATGATAATTAAAATCAGACAATCCGCAGAGTCCGATAATGCGGCATTGATAAAAAAGAAGGTTAGACTATGAGCATTGATCAGCTATTGGACAGGGTAAAATCAAGTATAGACGACGAAAACCTGCGCACCAACAGCGTGGGCAACAGACCGCATTATCCCGTGTTCGTCGCGTTCAGCGGAGCGCAGCTTCCCGAATGCGCCGCGTTCACGAACAATATCAGCCGCATCTGGTCGCGCCAGATCTGCAGGAACCTGCTGTTTTACCGCTATGAGCCCTCGGACGGCGGAGTGCGCTTCACCTCTGCCGAGTCCGACGAGGCGGTCGACCACGACAAGGTGTACCGCAGGATCAGCGAAGCCTCGAGAACGCGCGACATCTTCTCGGGTCTGGACACATGGTGTCTGTATAACATCATCGATACCTCGAATTTTTCCTTTGAGCAGTTCGAGGCGTCATACCGTTCTCTCGGCGCGCTGCGCTATGTTGTAGACGAGAACGTCCGGTCGATGGTGCTGGTCATCCTCAGGGAATCGCGCGAGCACGAGCGCAAGGCGATAAACTACCGCATCCGCGAATTCCTGATAAACGCAAACGACTACGACGGAGTGATGCTGGTCTCGAACCGTTCGCGCGGAGGCACCGAATTCACCCCGGAGGATATTTACAAGATCGCGTCCAACGCGGTGCTGCTGTCCGACAACGACGCGGTATCGGCGATCGACGACAAGTGTTATCTGGAGCGCAACATCAAGCTCTACAGCGGCAAGCCGATCATAATGTCTTACAACTCGCTGAGCAAGCCCACAAAGGAGATCCTGCACTGCATGACGGAGAGCTTTGTCAAGGCTGTGCGCGAGAGCATCACCGGCGCGGACAACAGGCGTATGTACGCCAATGATATCGACGCCGTCATCGGCATCTCGAACGGAAGGCTGATGCACTTCGAGGGCTTCATCAACAGCGTGAGGAACGAGCTTGCGGGCTCGATACCGCCGGACTTCTTCCTCTATCTTCCCATGATGTCTCCGACGGTGCTGACCGACGCCGACCTGAGCACCAAGCGCTTTGCCGAGATCAAGCACCTGTTCAACATAGATTCGCTTGTGCTGACCGCGCGCAGCTACTGCCGCAGGCTGGTTTCCGGCGACGAATCAAAGCGGCTTTTCGAGAGCTACCGCGAAAGCATAAACGAGAACCTTAACCTTTTGAACATAAACAATATTTCCGAGGAGGGCATCGCCAACGCGTTCAACGCGATCATGGACAACAACAGGGTCAACGAGGGTATGCCGATCCGGGATTACTACATAAATCTGATCATTTGCATGATCAAGAACGAATTCATCTATCCCTTCTGCCGCGATACCTTCAAGTCGATCTGCGACGCCGACAATATCCGCAACGCGGGACGCAGCATCGAGGAGTTTGAGCGTCGCCTTGAGGATGAGGCTCCGCTTTCGGGCTTCGACGAGATCGCCCAGCTCTACGGCGGCTATATGAAGGAATTCACCGGGACGGACGAGGGCAAAAAGCGCATAAGGGAATTTGCCGCCATCGGCAATACCTATGACGATCTGATGAGGATCGTCGAGGAGACGCTGCACGACGCAAACGAGTTCTGCAACGGCAACATCAATATGCCCTACATCCAGCTTTGGGCGAACGCCCTCAAGCTGAAGCACCCGGCGGCGATCTTCCACCAGATCAAGCACATCCTCGACGGCGAGGGCGACAACGCCATCCTGCTTCGCGGCTCCTTCCCCGTGATCAGGGAGCTGGCGGTGTACTCGCTGCATTGCTACGACCGCAACGGCGAGAACAACACCTGGCTGTACGACCAGTTCCGCGAGGCGTTCAGCTCGCTCAACGACGTTCACTTCTTCAATTCGGGAAGCGAGGACACGATCGAATCGATCAAATTCTACAAGTGCGAGGGTACCAATCTTATTTTGGGACTCGATCCGATAGATTAATGCAGGCGGTGATGATATGAGATTAGAGGTCAACAGCAGCTTTGAGCGCAGCTTTATCTGCGATATAGAGGAAAACGGCGGCATCATGAGATGGCAGTACGAAAGGAACAGCCGTCCGGAGTATGTGCTTATTATCCGCGCGCCCTATGAAGCGAGGGTCAGTCTTTCGGAGATCGTTTCGCTGATCAACTCAAACCCCGAGGAGCTCGTCGAGGACAAGGTGCTCGCGCTCACGCCGGATATCAACTGCAAGCTCGTCCGCAGCATCCAGGGACGGGGCGGCGTTTACAAGGTAACCTACGCGCCCGCGCTGTACGCGGTGTTCGGCTGCGTATACGAGGGAGAAGCCCTTGCGGTCTACGATCAGGAGAGCGCGCGCCAGAATATCTGCCGCGTCTCGGCTGTGGTGGAGTACCACGTCGAGGACGTTCCGATCACCGTTACGAGCGGCGGACTTTTCCACAAAAAGAAGATACAGTACAACTTTTCAAAGATCACTGTCAAGCAAAGCGACAGCTACATCGACGGCGCGCTGTTCTACACCTTCGAGGGCAGCCCGAACAGATATAACATCAGCAAGAGTATGCTCGGAACGCCGATCTTTGTGAGATGGTTCAATAACGAGAGAAACCCCATTTTGAGGTCCGATCTTGAGGGCTACAGAGTGGAGAAACGATAAAGCGAGGAGATAAAAATGAGTCGTGAAAGTATAATTTGCCCGTATTGCTTCGAGACCTTCAGGCATGACGAGGTGCTTTTCAGGGCGGAGACCTGCTACACCGAGGACGACATCCTCGATGATTACGATATCGACATGATGCCCGACGGCGAGGAAAAGATGAGGGCAAGAGAGACCAACGAGCTGAAAAAAGCCTTCCTCGCGGGCGTACACCCCAGATATCAGGAATTCTGGGAGAGATACAACGGCACCACCGAGCAGACCAGACGCAGCACCTCCCGTTCGCTGGGTCAGGGCATCGAAAACTACCAGAAGCCAGTCATCAACCCCAGAGATCCGCGGATGGTGCGCTTCAACGCGCCCGGCGGAAACGGCGTCGAGCTCGACAAGGACGGCTTCCTGTCCTCGGTGATCGACATCATGGGCAACCACACCAGCAGCCGCGTCTGTCCCAGATGCTGCAACCCCCTGCCCCACAACTACGGAAAATTCCCCGTGAAGTTCATCTCGGTCATCGGAATCACCGGCGCCGGCAAAACCGTATATCTGTCGAGCCTGCTCGATAATATGTACGACTACGCCGATAAGATCGGAATGACCCCGCTGCCGAGCGAATCGGTAAACTTTTTCATCGAGCTAAACAAGATCGCGCGCGACGTGGTGCTGCCTCAAGGTACCTCTCCCGAGCGAATGTCCCAGCCGCTGTGCTATAATCTGCAGTACTTCCATCAGGGCAAGGGCATCCGGGAGACCTCGACCTTTGTAATCTACGATATCGCGGGCGAGAACTGCGTCAATCCCCAGGGCATAACCAACTTCGGAAAGTTCATCTCGCATTCCGACGGCATCATCATCCTCCAGGATCCCAAGCAGTTCAAGGATATTTACGGCGAAGCCCACACCATGACCCAGTCGGTGCTCAACACGATCATCAGCCTGTTCGTCGGCAAGAGATACTGCGACATCCCGATGGCGCTGTGCATCTCAAAGTGCGACCGCCTGATCTCGGACGGTCTGCTCGGAAGCGGACTGATCGACATGCTCTCCTCGGAGGTGAAGTCGGCTGAGGATTTCAGGGGCTTCTGCGCCAAGGATTACAACAACATCAGCAAGGAGATCGACGCCTTTTATCACGACCACGACAATCCCACCCGTACCGCGCTCAAGAACTCCTTTGACAATTTCAACTACTTTGCGGTGTCCTCGCTCAACTGCCGCCTCGAGGAGAGCTCGGAGATCAGCAGCATCGACGGCGAGAAGATCCTCATGCCCGCCGAAAAGCCGCATCCCATGCGCATCGAGGAGCCGCTGTTCTGGCTGTTCACCCAGTTCGGCTTCATCAAGAGCGACATCCCGATCATCAATCACGCCGTAGTAGGCAGGGTCGAGCGCCTCAACCACGACAAGAAGCTCTTTATGGAGGAGCTTCAGAGGCTTGAGAGCAAGAGGATAATCATGCCTCCCACCAAAAAGAAGATAAACGAGTGCAAGGCGAGCATTGACGAGATAAACCGTCTGATCAGAGAACTGACAAGCTATTGATAAGGAGGCTGTTATGAGCTATATTACCCCTTATCGCGTGGTATACACACGCATCGGTACACAAGAAAGCTGGGCGGGCTGGACGATCGCGGGCTATTCCGAGGGAACTCCCAATGAGGTCCTGCACAACTGCTCCAAGCTCCAGGCGAGAAACTCCGATAAGGCGAAGTTCATGTTCGACAAGGTGCACAAGGAGCGCAGAGACGACGCCCGCGAGGTTTACGAGTTTTTCTGCGATTACGGAAGCACCGAGAGCAAGGTGTTCACCTTCACCAAAATGCTGTTCGGAGATTCCGACGAGAGCGGAAGGACCGGCATGAGCTCCGCCTCGGTCTGCGTGCCGCTCTTCGAGAACGAGGATATCCTCAAAAAGCCCCAGACCCTGCTGACGATCGACAGGGAGTGCTTTGACGACTGCAAGCTCAACACCGAGCTGCTGGCTCAGGCGAGCGGCAAGAACCATTTCAGCATACCGGAGCTTCAGACAAGGTTTGAGCCCAAGAAATATGTCTGCAAGGACAGCTTTGACGTCGGAAAGGCGGTCTCCGAGCTGTTCGGCAGCAAAAAGGCTTATGAAAACCTGATAAAATGCATCTACTGGAACCTGACCTTCAAGTCGTCGTCCTCGATATTCATCTGCACCGACGGCGACCTCGACAAGGAGATACGCCTGTTTTTGACGATCTTCAACTCGGTGCTGTATTCCTTCCGCACCAAGCTCAGCTTCCGCACCTTTGACTTTGCGGACGCGAACACCCAGCCTACGCTCGTGTTCTGCCGCAGGGTACCCAACGGAGTAAAATACTACGATATCAGAACCGGCAACAACAACATCCTGACCGATTCCATAATGATAAAGCTCAACCGCTCGTCGATGAATTACTATCCGCAAAACGTCGGCAAGCCCGCGGCGGAGAAGTATTTCGACCTGTTCGAGCAGACGCTCGATGAGCTCGGGAACCGCAGCGCGACGGACGTGGGACTGCTTGAGACCGCCTTTGTGTTCGTTCAAAACGAGCTCGAGGGTGAGGTCGCCCAGAGCGACAAGGAGCTTGTCCGCAAGCTGATCACCGTCTGCAATCTTCCCTACAACAACGAGAAGATCGACGGCTACATCGCCGGACTGCTCGAGACCGTCATCGAGAACGACATCCCGCTCAACGACGACATCCGCAGTCATATCGACAAAAAGCTCAGCGTCACCTCCTGCAAAAAGCTGATCGAGGCGGGAATAAGGTACAACGCGAAGAATCTGCTGTCCGAGCCCAAGGAAAAGGCTTACGAGCGGCTTTACAGACTGAAGGAAAGCGACGCGAGCTACGAAAAGGTCATCGAATATATCAAGCTGGAGCCCAAGGGAAAGTCGTTCATCGACCGCTTCTTCGGCGAATACTACGGTCCCGCCAAGGTAAGGCAATGGTCATCCCTGATGGAGTTCGCCAAGGAGACCGCAGACGTCACGCCGCGCGTGAGCATCGAGGCGTTCCTCAAGAACTGCTGCGAGAAGCTGGGCGAGAGCATCGTTCTGCGCTTTTTCAGTACGGGGAACCACATCGACGCCGATCTGAAGAAATTCGGCGAGACGCTCAGGGCGCTTTATCCGAATTCGGCGACCCCGGACGAGATACTCAGGGACACCTGCGTGCGCTTCTGGGAAAACGCCAAGATACCCGACTACGACTACAGCTACGCCGCGGACTACCGCCTGGTGGCGTGCTCGAATCCGAGGCTCTATCCCTCTGAGGCGGTGCGCAAGAGCAATCTGTTCGGCAGGCTCACGGAGATCTACGGTACGGCGGCAAAGTGCAATCCGAACACGGTGCGCGGGCTGAAAAACAAGCTCGAGGAGACCGACCTTACCTCCGCCGAGCAGCGCAGAATGCTCCTGAAATTCCGCGATTACTGCCTTGATCACTGCGACACCGCCGACCATCTCGATTTCTGGATAGCGCTTGCGGAGCTTGATCCGCGCTCGAAATTCGAGTTCATCTTCAACAATCGGATCCGCATATTCTGCAATGAAAACAGCTACGAGAGCGCGCTGATCCGCTCTTCCGAGATGAACGACGCCGAGAAGCTCGGAAAATTCCGCTTGGAGCTCGAGGCGTACCGCAGGCTGAACGACACCAAAACCGCAGCCGCGATCTGGGATATAACCCATCGCCGCGAGGCTGAGCTCAGAAAAAAGCAAAAGCACGAGAAAAAGCGCCCTGAGCCCGAGAAGAAGCAGCCTGAGTCCGAAAACAAGCGAAAAGAGCCGGATCGCTCGCGCGACATCTACTCCTCGTCGGAGCCCTCGCAGAAGAGGAGCGGCGGCGAACGCAACAGTCCCGCGCATTCAGACGACGGCGAAAAGCGCGAGACCATACTGAAAAACATCTTCAACAAATTCAAAAAGAACTAAGGAATAATCATGAGTCATATTCTGAGTCCCGAAAACATTCTGATCAGTCTGTTGTCGGGCTACAACACCTATTTTTGCACGGAAAACCGCGCCCAGCTTCCGACGAGCGACAGACCGGCGCTGGTGCTGCAGCATCTGCGCAGCAACGAGACGTTTTACGCTATCGCCATTGCGACCCCGTACATCGCCTACAACAACATGGCGTTTATCGGAAGATGGAGAAGGCTGGTCGAGTATCCCTGCGGCCGCGGCTTTTTGTGGCCGATAGATTTGGTATATCAGACGAACGGCGAGAACCAGTGCTATCTCGTATATCCGTTCCGCAATATGGCTCCGTACAAGAGTATGTCGGAGCTGTCTAAGACGCGAAAATTCTTCGGTCTCGATCACAGAATGACGCGCGACATTGCGATGGCGTTTTTGAACGCCTACGAGTCGCTTGAGCGCAACAACTACCTTTACTTCGGGCTCGACGACGACGATATCTTCATCAACACCCTCGACGGCAGAGTGCTTATCCCCATCAACGAGCGCATCAGCATCGACAAGCGCGAGCGTCTGAGCTTTACGAACAGGGAATATCTGTCCGAGGTCATCGACCCCTACTGCTACGCGAACCGAAAGATCACTCCGGGCTCAAACGACGTCTATTCCTATGACATCGACTCCGAGAGGTATGCGTTCATCTCGATACTGTTCCGCCTGCTGATCGGACTGTACCCGTATGAGGGACCGTATATGGACGAATACGAGTATAATGTCGAGAGCGAGAACAACAGGGACTGGATCTATCATTACCTCCAAAACCCCGTCTTTATATTTGACGAAAACGACACCAGCAACTCGATCGCCAATTTTAAAAAGAACGAGGAGCACCTCAAGCGCTGGGGAATGCTGACCGAACGCCTGAGGGAGATGTTTGCAAATACCTTCGTCAGCGATAATGTGATGCGCAGGGGCACCGTCACCCAGTACGCGGCGGCTGAATGGCGCGCGGCTCTCGAGGAATGCTTCCGCGAGACAAAGCCGATCGATTAACAAAAGCGCTTTTCGCGCTCCCGAAAATCAGGGGAACCAAGAGGGATACTATGAACAATAAGCTAAACGAATATGTGCAGCAGTACGGCAGAGAGGCGCTCTTTGACGGACAAATGCTGCGCGATTTCCTCGACCCGGAGCATACCGAGTCGAAATACATCAACCGGCTAATGCTGGCGCTTCAGTGCGGAAGCCTGAACAACTGGCTCGAGAGGGCGGAAAATTCGATTTCCGCCGTCGAGCTCAACACGATACTGATCAATACCGTCAACCTTTCGGGCCTCAAGCAGAGGACGGTCCGTACTCTGCTCGAGGATATCCTGACCGCCGCCGAGATAAGCTACCCGTCGAACACTCTGCTCGGCTTTGACACCGAAACGGGAGCCGTGAGCAGCGTGGATTGCCTTTATGACGTGCGCGAAGCGGCGCAGGACCTGAGGCTTGCGGAACAGTTTTCACAGGACGGCACCGACGAAGGACGAAAAAAGGCGGTTGATATCTACAGTACGCTTGCGAAGCGCGGAGACGCCGAGGCTATGTATATGCTCGGCGTGATGAAGCGCAGGGAGCTCAACAGCGAGGAGGCCTACGGAAGAAAGCTCAACGCCGAGGACAAAAAGCGCCTCGGCGACGAGGCGATACGCCTGCTCGAGACCTCGGCTGCCGACGGCTACGGAAAGGCAAAAAGCGAGCTCGGCGATATCTACTACGAGCGGGGCAACTACGACAAGGCTTATGAGTACTACACAGCTCCGGGTGTGGTGACGGTCTTTCCCCATACAAAGGAGCATGTCGTCAACATCCTCAACCTCCGCCGCGCAAATCTGATCATGATAATACTCGGCGGATTGCTCACGGCGCTGCTGTGGATGTTTCTGGCGTTAAATCACGTTTCTGCGCACAATTCATTCGAGCTCCTCGGTCTGGGCATACCGGTGAGCGTCATCGCTACGCTCATCTACGCCTCGATGCTCCTCGTCCGCTTCCGCTTCAAGTATGCGGACCTCAAGCCGTTTCTGTTTGCGATGGCGGCGGTTTGGGCGATATTTCCGCTGTTTGCGGCGATCTTTTGAGGGGGGCAGTTATGAAATCGATTCCGTATTTAAAATTTCTGACGGCAAACCTCTGCACCCTGCTCCTGCTCGTGTTCGCCCTGATCTCGCACTATTCGCTGACGGGACTCATCGTTTATCTCGTCGGCGCGGGAATGCTGTTTTTGGGAACGCTCGGCGACAGCAAAAACGTGCGCTACGGCGTAGCCAATAAGACCGGCTTTTATCTTTTCATTGCGTGTATAATCCTGATCGGCATCAGGCTGCCGGATATGATTCCGGCGCTGCGCTTCGACGGCTCGTCAAACGGCTTCGGGAAAATGTCCTTCGGCACAGGCTCGCCTAATTTCGCCGCCGCTCTGCCGGGGCTTGCGGGCATGATAGGCTTCATCATCGCGTCCTCAAAGGTCAAGAGCTACGTTTTGAAGATCTGCTTCGGCTCGCTGGCTCAGACCTTCGGCTTTCTGCTGTTTTACGGCATTTTCGGGCTGCCGATCCGGACCTTCCCGTTCATAGTCGCGGTCGAGGCGTTGTTTGCGTTCTGCCGCGTCTATGCGAGCAAAAACATAATATACAACGGCGATTCCGGCGCCTCCAAGCGCACCGCGCACAGCTTTATGGCGCTGATCATCTGCGCCTGCGTGGCGGTTGCGACGCTGCTCTACCCGAGCTATGCGATCTCCGCGACGAACGGCGAGCACATAGCCAAGCTTGTCAAATCGCTGACCGAGGGTTTTAACCTGCCTGTGTTTGTGACGGTTATGGCGGTCGCGGCGGCGCTGTTCATGTTCTCGGAGCTTAAATCGGATGTCAAGGGCTCCGCGGACGCCTACCTTGCGGTCTCGCTTGCGGGGCTTGCGATCTCGATCAGGGTGCTGCTCACCCATCTGTCGATCGGCGGCGCGATAATCTGCGCGGCTTCGGCGGTAGCCTACTACCTTGTGGGCTTTTCGATGCTCTCGTTCATGCCCTCGTCGGACAAAAGCAATCCCATATACTGGATGCTCGGCAAGGGACGGTTCGCCGCCGTGCTGTATTCGGCGATAGTTTCCGCTATGGCGGCGTTCTCGATACTGTTCATGTACAGGGGCAGCATCGTGTCCTATCTGATTTTGGTCTGCGGAGTGGTGCTTGCGCTTACGTCAAAGAGGATATTCCGCGGCCTCGCCGCGGCGGAGGCGATCCGCTGGCAGATCATACTGCTCACGGTCTACGCCTTCACGATGAGCGTTTCCGTGATCAACGGCACGATAGGAAAAACCTGGATGCTCCTGACGGCGGTGTTCGTGCTCTTCTCGATCGTGATGTGGGGGCTCGGACTGCGCGACGGAGTGAACCTGCCCAAGAAATACCGCGCTTTCAAGGTCGCGGGCTGTGTGATAGCCGGAGCGATAAGCGTTATCGCGGTGATAACCTTCGGTTGATCGCATCAAAGATCAATAAACGGCTCCGATCGTTTTGACCGTCGGAGCAGTTTTTAAAAATAATTTAAAAAAACCGCAAACCGATTTTGCCCTTGTGCGTCTTTATTAGTGAAGGAAAAAAACTAAGGAAAGCGAGGAAAACAAGATGAAAAAAGAGCCGAAATTTAAGATCGACAATTCAGGTTTGACGCGTCTTGTGGTTAAGGCGCAAAAGGGCAACCAAAAGGCTATCGAGGAAATAGTTGACCTCGTGAGCGGATACATATACTGTTACTGTCTGTCGCTTCTCGGAAACAGCGAGAACGCCCGTGACGCGGTTCAGGATATCCTGCTTATCATGCTGAATAAGCTTGATACCGTCGAGAACCCGCAGGCGTTTTTGGGATGGATCAAGACCGTGACCGCCAACTACTGCAAATCACGGCGCGGACGGGCTAAAACCGAATATGACATCGACGGGGAATATGAGGAGCTTGAGGATGACTGCCCGCAGGTCAGCCCGTCAAAATCACTTGAAACCAAGGAGGTTTGCGCTCTCGTTCGGAATGCGGTCCAAGAGCTGCCGCCCCACCAGCGTGAATGCGTGCTGATGTATTACTTTTATCAGCTCAGTATAACGCAGATCGCAAATACGTTAGAGCTCAACGAGAATACCGTCAAGAGCCGCCTTTACTCGGCGCGCAAGTCGATGAAAAAGAAGCTTGAGCTGTGCGGCGCTGCGACGCTTGCCTCATGCGCGGTACCTTCGCTTTCGCTGCTTTCTTACAGCCTGATCACCTCTGCCGAGGATATAAAACTGGTCATTCCGTTTACCTCATCCTCGGGCAAGCTGATGGTCGCCGTTGCAAGGACAGCGGCAAAGTCAGCGGCTTCCGCAAGGATCGCCGCCGCTGCCTGCGCGGCAGTGGTCGCCGTTGGAGGAATAGGTATCGCCGGCGCTTCCTATTCGAATAACAACAGGGAAAAAAGCAGTGCCGTTTCTGTTTCGGCGGAGAACAAAGGAACTGCCGACAGTACGTTCCCAACGTCTTTTGAGGCGGTCGAATCGACAACGGAAGGAGCTTCGCCTTACGTACCGTCCGTGACCGTTATGCCGACCGTGCATCGCTCCTACACACCGATGGCTCCGCCGTTGAATACTGCCGAGCCGACCGTTCAGCCGTTGAATACTGCCGTTCCGACCGCTCAGCCAACGGAGGCGATCCCTCAGACGACAGCGGCTCCCGTCATACAGACCCCGACGTCGCCAAAGGCAGCCGAGCCGACACAGGCTCCGACTGTCGCGCAGACCACCGCACCGCTCTCAAAGCAAAAGACAGTCTATTTTGACGCAGGCAAATGGACGGATTTTTCAAAGCTTTACTGCCACATATATAAAAAGAACGGCGGCAGCTTCTTTGACTACGCCACCAAAAAGGAAGCGTGTACATTGGTGTCCGGCACATTGTATTCGTACGATCTGTCGCTGCTTGACAGCAAGGGCGGACTTGAGGAAGGCGAGGAATACGTGATGATCTTCATGACGGAAAAGGGCTCTGCCACAAACGAGCTGAGCTTCACCACAGCCTTCTTTGAGCGTACCGCTTACCTCACGGGAGAGCTCGCAAATCCCGAGCTCGCTCCTACAGACAGCCCCCAAAAAACCTATGTAGCCATGTGGAAATAAGCATAAAAGCGCCTTGATATTTTCGAGGCGCTTTGTGCTTATTTACGAAATATCTTGCAAAAATGAAGATTTTGTGGTAAAATAATAAAAAATGCAGTTGATACAAAGGAGAAAAGGCGATGAATAAGGTTTGGATGATCTTTTTATTCGCTGTACTCGGAGCGCTTATCTTAGGAGGCGTTATAGCTGCGGCGTGCTTTCTTGTAGTGAATCACATGAAGGGACAGGTGCTCGACGGCCCCGGCATGGTCAACAAAACCGTGACCTCCGTTTCCTATGATTGCTCGGGAGGAATGGACGGCGGCAGCCTTTCGATGACGCTCGAGCTCAATCCCGAGGGCGACTGCACCTTCAGCTACAGCAGCCGGGAGAGCTGGAACAGCAAGGAGGAGACGCGCAGCTACAAGGTCTCGCGCGAGCCTCTGTACAGGCTTGAGGATATCTTCAAGAGCTGCCGGGTCGAATCCTGGGGCGAGCTCAAGCGCAGCGAGTTTGAGGTGCTCGACGCTCCCACGAAATCCATAGTGTTCGTATATGACGGCAAGAGTTACCGCCTGAGCGACGGCTATGAGTTCCCCGAAGAGGGCAGAGGGATCATCGGCGACGTATATGATATTCTGAACGAATGCAAAGAGCATCAATACACGATTTAGGAGGCTATTATGGGACTTTTTGACAACCTTACGAACAAGGTCAACCAAGCCGTGAATTCCATGGGCGGCGGCAACAAAACCGTGGACGTGACATTCCCTTATCTGCCCGAGACCCTCGAGCAGTTCAAGGCGCTGCCGCAGGCGAATATGACCAGCCCCTTTGATACCGCGGCGCTGACTGTTCTCGCGTTCTGCTACTATCCGCAGAACAGGGAGCTGAGTCTGCAAATGGTGGATTTTCTGCGCGGTCCGCGTCCGCTGAGCGGCTATGACAAGTCGTTCATTGCCGACCGCTTCCGCGACGCCGACTATGTGCCGCGCTCCTACTTCAACGGCGCGACCCCTCAGAACGACTACGCGCCCCGGCAGCCCTATACCATCCGGGTCAGCGAGAGCCCCTATTCCTACCAGACCGAGAACTACGCCACCCTCTATATCCGCTCGGGCGGAGCCGACAGCCCCCGTTCCGTTCAGATGCGCAAGGCGAAGGACGGCAGATGGTACTTGTGGGAGCAGTTCGTGCTGGTGGGCATCCGTCAGCCCGAAAGTCAGAATCCGTGGGCATAAAACCTATTTAAAATTATCGGTCGGGAAGACAGAGCGCGATTTGCGTCAGCGTTCTGTTCCCGACCGTTTTATTATTGTTCGTTGTGCTTTGAAAACACACAGCCGCAGTAATTCTGGCGGTAGAGGTCGTACTCTTTTGACAGGACTATCGAGCGCTTGTAGCCCTCGCGTTTTTTGAAGTCGCTGAAAAGCCAGCTCACGCCGTATTCTTCGCCCATTTTCGCGCCGATCTTGTTTAGGAGGTCGGCATTTTTCAGCGGGCTTATCGTGAGCGTGGTGGTGAAGTAATCGAAGCCGCCGTCGCGGGCGAATCGAGCCGCCCTGCCGAGCCGCAGCTCAAAGCATTTTTCGCACCTTTTGCCGCCCTCGGGCTCGTTTTCAAGCCCCCTGACCTCCCGATAAAACCGCTCGGGGTCGTACTCGCAGTCCTCGATCCGCACGGGATTTTTAAAAGGCATCTGACCGAGCAGGCGCTTTTCCTCGCTGAGCCGATACTCGTACTCGCTCTGCGGCGAGATGTTCGGATTGTAGTAGAGCACTGTAATTTTAAAAAACTGCGACAGATATTCAAGGCAGTAGCTCGAGCACGGCGCACAGCAGACGTGCAGCAGCAGCGACGGGGTTTTGCCCTCGCGCAGATTTTGCGCGATCACCGCGTCCAGCTCTTTTTGATAGTTCCGCCTGTTCATAGCTGCATTATCCTCTGCAAAAGCTCGTCGGCGGTATCGACCACATACGGCGCGCCCGCCGCTTCGAGCTCCTCGCGTCCGCGAAAGCCCCACGACACGCCGATCATTCTGAGACCCGCGTTTTCGGCGGTCATGACATCGACGTCGCTGTCGCCTATGTAGACCGCCTCTTCCGGCTCGACCCCGTGGAGCCGGAGCAGCTCGAGCAGAGCGCCCGCGTCGGGCTTGGGAAGGAACTCGGGCTTTTTGCCCCAGGCGTCGGTGAAGCTGTGATCGGGGAAGAATTTCCGCGCGATCACGCCGACGAATTCATGCGGCTTGTTGGAATGCACCGCGGTCATTATCCCGAGCCCGGAAAGCTTTTCCAAAAGCTCCGGCACACCGTCATAGGGTCTGGTGTGGTCGCCGCAGTGCAGCTCATAGTCGGCGTTGAAGGCGTCGCCGACGACCTTGAACAGCGCCGCGTCGGAGGAAGCCGCGCCCATAGCGCGCTCGATCAGCTTTTCACGTCCGTTGCCGACGAAGTATCTGTATTCGTTGATCTCGTGGGTGGGCAGCCCAGCCGCCTCAAGCCCTCTGTTTACGCTCAGCGCGAGGTCGGTCAGGGTATCGACCAGCGTGCCGTCAAAGTCAAAGACAGTCATTTTTATCATAATATCAGCCTCTGTTTCAGGTTTCGGTGTTGGTGAGAAGTTTTTTAGTTGAAAGTTGAAAATGGAAAATTGAAAGTTGATGGCGGGCTCCGTAGCCGGACGGCAACCCTTTTGTCGCTGCGCGACATTTCTCCTATCAGGGGAATCACCCGCACCCGATTTGTAATGCCGCGTGTTCGGAGTCAACACTTGGGCTCCCCTTGAGGGGAGCTGTCGCGCCAAAAGCGCGACTGAGGGGTGGGGGAACGGGAACGAGCTTTATCTTTCTGCGATACCTTGCGATGAACTATGCGTTTGTTTTACCGAGCGACGTCGGATTGTAAGGAAAGTGCGGCGCATGCCACCCCTCAGTCAATCCGATAAGGATTGACAGCTCCCCTCAAGGGGAGCCTATAAGGTTCACAGCCAAACGATATCCCTAACGCCTAATCCCTAACTCCTAATCCCTAATTCAATCCCTTTTCCATCTCAAAAAGTATCGCCCTGCACGGAGCCGCCTCGAGTCCCGCGAGCTTTACGGGAAAGGCGCAGAGCTCGTATTCTCCGTTGCGGATGCGTTCGAGGTTCAGCCCCTCGAGCACGGTGATGCCGGCTCTGGCGAGCTCGCGGTGCGGCTTGACCTCATCGAACGGCGGCGCGATGGAATCGGCGTCGGTGCCGACCAGCACCACGCGGCTCGAGGCGAGCACGATCGCCGCCGAGTGCGACAAAAAGGTCTTGCCCATTCCCCGGAACAGGATCCTGCGCTTGCAGTAGGGCAGAAGCCTCTCCATGTCCTGACCCGTCAGTATGCCCTCGACCGAGACCACGGTGCATTTGCCGTAGAAGGTGTTGAGCCTGAGCTGATCGACCGACGCGCCGTCCTCGCAGAAATGCAGCGGAGCGTCGATGTGAGTGCCGGCGTGTGGCGTCAGCTTGATATATGAGAGGTTGTAGTAATCGTCATTGTCCATGCTTTTGAGCCACTCCGCCTCGGGAGCCGGGTCGCCCTCATAAACAGGCGCAGTCAAAGCGTCGCGCGAAATGTCGTGAATTATCATACCCTTATCATCCTCAATCAGTGAATATCGAATTTCTGCAGAAGCGCCTCCTGCAAAACAGCCGAGAAATTAACGTTTTCATGCTCGGCTATTTCATTGAGCCAAGCAGGGATGGTCAGCGTCTTTTTTACAGCCTTGCTTTTGTGTTTTTTTTCATATGAAAGCAGGTCGCAGGCGACCATCACCATGAACTCGCCGGCCTCGAGCGCGACGTCCTGCGGATTTGACGGAGGCTTGGGAAGGTTGTTTTTTTCGTATGAATATGAGATATAAAGCTCCATCGCCTCTTGTATCATCTCGACCGCCTCGGGGATGGTTTCGCCCTGAGAGATACATCCCGGCAGATCGGGTATCCAAATGCTGTAGCCGCCCTCGTCCTCGGGACGCAAAACGGCGGGATAGTAGTATTGATATTTATTCATGCTCGCTGCCTCCTTTTAAGCCCGCATCCTTAAGTATTTGCTGTTCGGTGCCCTTTTTCAGCTCCTTGGCGTGCATGGGCACAACGATGATACGGTTTGTTTCGGGGTTTACATAGATCGCGTGAGAGCCCTTTTGACGGTCAAACACAAAACCGTTAGCCAATAACAGTTTAACCATTTCCTTTGCTTTCATCGGCATAGACTCCCACTTCTTATATTATTATTTTAGCACGTATAACACGTGTTGTCAATTGTAAAAACAAAAAACAGACCGACAAAATGCCGATCTGTTTAAAGCATATTCGGGTTTTCGGTTCTTCCCAAGAGATAATCTATCGAAACCTCAAAGTAATCGGCGAGCAGGATGAGCGTTTTGTAGTCCGCCTCGCGTTCGCCGTTCTCGTACCTCGAGATCGAGTTTTGGTTCATGTTCAAATCCATCGCTAACTTGGTTTGGGAAAGCCTTTTCTTTAATCGCAGTTCTTTTAATCTGAAATCCAAAGGAATCACCCTTGACAAAATTATACCAAAAAGGTATAATAAAAATATCCCAAATCGGGATATTAAGTGCAAAGTGAGAAAAGAAAGAAGGGCGAGACTATGCCTTTATTGATGGGAAAATGCGGTAACTGCGGCGGTACCATCCAAATGAACGAGGGAATGAAAAGCGGGGTCTGCCCGTTTTGCGGCACTCCGTATGTCGCGGAGGACGTTGTAAACAATTACTACACAACAAATACCTATAACATCGGCAGCGCGGAGATAAAGCTCGAGGACGGAAGCTCGATCAGAGAGCGTTATGAAACCGCGGAGTTTTACCTTACAAAGCTAAAGCAATATGACCGTGCCGAGAAGGTCTTTTTGGAGCTGACTGATGTTGCTCCAAATGACTACCGCTGTTGGTGGGGACTTGTCAGGACGGGAACAGGATGTTTTAGTGACTATTCGGTGGGTGAAAACAGATTACGAGAAATAGAGAGAAAATGGCTAAATATCTCGATGACGATCGCTCCTCCGGAGTTAAAGCAGTCCATGAGGGAACAATGGGACGGATATATTGAACAACGCAGGCAATGCAGAGATAAACTAATCAAGCATAAAGAAAAGCTGTTGGTTGAACATGGTAAGATAGAAAAAGAGCTTCCACAATTGCGCGATAAGTTCAAAACATTGAATAAAGAAATAGCGTATGTAAAGGGAGGAACAAAGTATATATATTTAATAACTTCTTTTATACTAGCTGCATTTTGCTTTATTAACGGTATATTTAATAGTGTGTCTGCTGGTTTAACCGTTTGGTCTATCATACCTTTTATACTGGGCGTAGTATGTTTGGTAGGGGGATTTCTTCTTAATTCAAAGGATAAATCAAAGCGCAATGCTGTAATCCATAAAGAATCTCAAAGGGATGAGCTTTATTCAACTGTCACACAATATCAAGAGCAAGAACCATTATTAAGAGAAGAGATAATGCAAATAGATTTGGAATTAGCTGAAGGTATAAAGACCGAAAAATTCCTGAAAATTTGCGGTATAATCGAATGAAAAAAGCAGACCTTTGCAAAAAGCAAGGGTCTGCTTATTCTATATCCTTATTTCAGCGCAGCGATCGCCGCTTCGATCAGCGCTATCTGCTCCTTTTCCTTTTCCGCCTGCTTGCGAACGCCCTCTACTACGGCTGCCGGAGCCTTTGAGGTGAAGCCCTGATTGTTGAGCTTGCCCTCGCTCTGGGCGAGGCGTTTTCTGAGCTGCTCGAGCTCCTTGTTAAGCCTCTTGAGCTCCGCGTCCCTGTCGACCAGCTCGTCGAGGGGGATGTAGATCTTCGCGTCGGGAGTGACCACGGTGACCGCGCCCTCGAGCTCAAAGCTGTCGGCTACCTCGACCTCGCTTGCGGAGGCGAGCTTTACGATAAACGCGCTGCCGTTTTTGAAGGTCTCGGGGAACTTGGTCGCGACGTAGACCTTCGCCTTTCTTGAAGGCGGCACGTTCATCTCGCTGCGGCGGTTCCTGATCGCGCGGATGGCGTTCATTATCCTCGTCATCTCAGCCGCCGCCTCGGGGAAGTCGAGCGAGCTGTCATAGGACGGGTACTCGGCGAGCATTACGGTCTCGCCCTCGTGAGGGATGGTCTGCCAGATCTCCTCGGTGATGAAGGGCATGAAGGGATGCAGCAGTCTTAAAATGCGGTCGAGCACCCAGACGAGCACCTGACGGGCGTTGCGCGCGTCGTCGCCCTCGCTCTGCAGACGAGCCTTGACGAGCTCGATGTACCAGTCGCAGTAGCAGTCCCAGGTGAATTCGTATATCTTCTGAACGGCGATGCCGAGCTCGAACTTGCCGAGGTTCTCGTTGATCTCCTTAGCCACGGTATTGAGTGTGGAGATTATCCACTTGTCCTCGGTGGTCAGAGTCTCGGGCAGCTCGTTCTTAACATCGAAATCGTCGATGTTCATGTGAACATAGCGCGAGGCGTTCCACAGCTTATTGGCAAAGCCGGAGCAGGCTTCAATGCGCTTCTCGGAGTAGCGGATGTCGTTTCCGGGCGAGTTGCCGGTAACGAGCAGGAAGCGCAGCGCGTCGGCGCCGTACTTCTCGATGACCTCGAGCGGGTCAACGCCGTTGCCGAGCGACTTGCTCATCTTTCTGCCGAGCTCGTCGCGGACGATACCGTGGATGAACACTGTATCGAACGGGGTCTTGCCGGTGTGCTCGAGCGCGGAGAAGATCATTCTCGCTACCCAGAAGAAGATGATGTCATAGCCCGTAACGAGCGTAGAGGTGGGGTAGAAGTAGTCGAGCTCCTCGGTCTTTTCGGGCCAGCCTAAGGTCGAGAACGGCCAGAGCGCGGAGCTGAACCAGGTGTCGAGCGTGTCCTCGTCCTGAGTGAGCTTCCTGCAGCCGCAGTGCGGACAGCTCTCGGGCATAGACTTGGCAACGGTCACCTCGCCGCAGCCGTCGCAGTAATACGCCGGGATCTGATGACCCCACCACAGACGGCGCGAGATGCACCAATCCTTTATATTCTCCATCCAGTGGAAGTATATCTTTTCAAAGCGCTCGGGGATGAACCGCGTCTCGCCGTCCCTTACCGCCTTTATAGCGGGCTTTGCGAGCGGCTCCATGCGCACGAACCACTGCTTCGAGACCATCGGCTCTATCGTGGTGTGGCAGCGGTAGCAGGTTCCTACGTCGTGGGTGTGAGCCTTTACCTGTTTTAACTGACCCAATGCCTCGAGGTCGGCGACGATCGCCTTTCTCGCCTCCATCGTGTCCATTCCCGCGTACTTTCCGCAGTCGAGCACCTCGGGCTCGTTCTCGGTCAGACCGCCCTTTGCCTTCAACGCCTCATACTCGGCGACGTCTTCGGCTCCGGTCATGTGGCCGTCATAGGTGAACACTCTCACGATCGGCAGACCGCAGCGCTGACCTACCTCGTAGTCGTTGGGGTCGTGGGCAGGGGTGATCTTGACTACGCCGGTGCCCTTTTCCATATCGGCGTGGTCATCGCAGACAATGGGTATCTCCTTATTGATAAGCGGCAGGATAACGTGGCAGCCGTGCAGGTGCTTGTACCTCTCGTCGTCCTTGTTGACCGCGACGGCGGTATCGCCGAGCATGGTCTCGGGACGGGTGGTGGCGATCTCGAGCATTTCGCCGGTTTCCTTTACCTGATACAGAATGTGCCAGAAGTGACCCTGCTGCTCCTCGTACTCGACCTCGGCGTCCGATATCGAGGTCACGCAGTGCGGGCACCAGTTTACAAGCCTGTTGCCGCGGTAGATCTTGCCGTCGTTGTAAAGCTTGACAAAGACCTCCTTGACCGCCTCCGAGCAGCCCTCGTCCATCGTGAAGCGCTCGCGCTCCCAGTCGCAGCTTACGCCGAGCTTTCTGAGCTGACGGGTGATCCTTCCGCCGTATTCGCGCTTCCATTCCCACGCGCGCTCTAAGAACTTCTCTCTGCCGAGATCGTCCTTGCTCAGACCTTCCTTTCTCATCGCCTCAACTATCTTCGCCTCGGTCGCTATCGAGGCGTGGTCGGTGCCGGGCAGCCACAGCGCGCTGTAGCCGGACATCCTCTTCCAGCGGATCAGAATATCCTGAAGCGTCTCGTCGAGCGCGTGACCTATATGGAGCTGACCCGTGATATTGGGCGGCGGCATAACGATCGTGTACGGTTTTTTATCCGGGTCGACCTCTGCGTGGAAGTAATTTCCCTTGATCCAAAAGTCGTATATCCTGTCCTCAAAGTCCGAGGGCTTATACGATTTTGCAAGCTCCTTTGACATAAAACCTCTCCTATCATTTTGGTTTTGCATATACCTTTATATTATCGCACTCTTTTCCCATTTTGTCAACTTTTTAAATTTAGGCGCATATATATTGCAGTCCCTATTCAACGTTTGTTACGGCTATGCGTTAGTTGTCCTATCTAACGTTTTTTAAAGTCAGGCGCATATACATTGCAGTCCCTAACTTTTTGTTTGTTACGGCTAAGGGTTTTTAAATTCAGGCGCATATACATTGCAGTCCATGACCGACCTTTTTTTAGTCAGGCGCATATATAGTTTTGCTGCAACAAGCGAAACTATATAATCACCGACCTCTATGAGTCCGGCAAAAAACGATAGACAGAGCAGCTAACCCTTAGCCGAAACAAACGTTAAACAGGGACTGCATTGTATAGATTACTATACCTAAAAAACGCTGTGAAGAAACGAGGTGCAAGGCTTCGTTCTTCACAGCGCCGTATTTAAGATTATTTCAGCAGCGACTTTCCGCGCCTGACGGTTTGGCGCTCATCGTCGCCGAAAGCTTTAATCATAAATATAATATCGTTTGGTCGTGTGGTAGGGGCTTTGGTTGTTGCCGTAGTTATTGCCGATGAGCATACCGGTTTCGCGGAGCGCTTCGATCGTGCGGCTGTAGTCCTTTGAGACATAGACCGTTTTTTGACCGTTACCGATCAGGGACGACATGAAGATCTCGGTCAGCGAATATCCGCCTTCGCTGAGTCCGGTGTATTTAACGGTGAAGCGGCAGACGCTGTCAACGCTGTCGGCAGTGCCGTGCTCCCTGACGTCGGCGCGGTACGCCTCGATTATCTTCATGCGGTCGGCGTTCGCCTGAGCCTCGCTGACCTTGCTGTTCTTGCTGACGTCGAAGTTCTCGCCGTCGTAGTAGTCGTGGTCTTCGGGGATAGTCAGCTCAAAGCTCGTGATCTCATCGGGCTTTATGTTCATGACCGCGTTATAGTTTATGAAGTAAACGTCGCTGTCGACGATCTTATCGATGTCGCTGTCGTAAACGTTGTAAGAACCCAAGCCGTCGTCATAAACGCGCGAGAGCACGGAGCCGTTTTTGAGCTTATAGGACACGCAGTAGCCGCTGTTGAGGTATTCGGAGGGGAGGCTGGTGTAGATTATGTTCAGCCACACGCGCTGGTATTTGGTATTCGCCTTCTCTGTCTTGTCGACAATATCCTTGTGAAAATCGATGATAGTTCCGACAGTTCCCTTGTCGGTGAAGTCGTCCGCTGCCTGAGACGCCAGCGATGCGCTCGACTCTCTGCCTGACTGATAGCAGTCGCTGAGGTCGATCACGCCGGCGCTCTCGACCTCGTCGAGCGTAGGCACGTGTGACACATAGCCGAAGGGATCGAAATGCAGGAACGCCATCGAGATCACGACGGTCAAAATCAGGCAGCCCAGCGGTATAGCGGTTTTCATCAGCTTGTTGAAGCCCTTGTAGAGGATCAGGTGGGTGATGATATAAGCCGGGATACTCGCGGTCATAAAGCCGAAGCAGAACAGCAAATAGCCGTTGACGTGAGCGCTGATGCTCGCAAAGGTGATGCCGAGGAACATTCCGGCGCAGAAGGCGATCAGCAGCTTGACCGCATAGCAGGGCAGATAATAGGCAAACGAGGTCTGAGCGCACTCCGCCTTGCGCTTTTTGATGAGGAAGATCCCCAAGAACAGACAAGCCGCGATGAACACAGTCCAGTAGATCAGGTGGGTGCCGTCATAGGCGGACAGCGGATTGAGGGCTCGCATGATGAAGCTCGAGTTGTATCTTCCGGCGGGAATGCCGTAGAGGAAGGACTTCAGAACGCCCTTGATGAACAGCGCCGCGAGCGGATAGGCGATGTTGATCGCCACGAACGAGAGCACCGCGTTGAGCGAGTTGCCGCAGCAGACCGAGAGCAGACCGTAGAACGAGATGCAGGCAACGCTGCCGAACAGGAGCTGCAGATACAGCTTGCCGACCTCGTTGAGGACGGGCTGACCGAACAGCAGCGAGATTATGGAGATCAAGCCGAAGAAGAACATCGTCGGGATCACCGAGAAGAGGAAGGCGGAGATGGTTTTTGCGATGTAGAACGTCCGCCTGCCGATCGGCAGCGCGCCGTACATATCCGCCTTGCGCTTGTTGTGCAGGTAGGAGTAGATGCGTATCGTGTAGATTATCGTGAATATCGCGTTGAGGTAGAACACCGCGAAGCTCGCGATCACCTGAAAAAGCAGCACAGCCGACTGAGCCTTCTCAAAGCTGAGAAGCTCCTCGATATCCGAGGTGCTGAACATACCGAGCATACACAGCGTGAAGATCACGACGAGCAGCACAGAGGCTATGATGGCGAAAACCGTCAGCGGGCTCTTGCAGTTTCTCAGCTCCCACTTAAAAACGGTGAAGATTGTTTTGAATTTGCCCGCGGGCTTTTTTGAAGGAGCCTGAGCGGTCTGAACGGGATCATAAGATGCTGTTGGTGTCATAACCTGCCGCCCCCATTTCACAAATAAATATTTCCTCCAGAGTCAGCGGCATAGCCGAAACATAGGCGGGCTGCAGCGCGTTGATGCGCGGCATGAACTCGTCCTCCGTGCCTCTGATGGTTACGTTGAATACATTGCCGTTGCGCCAAACATTGACGACGTTGATGCCCTCGAACGGATTCGGCACGTTCGGGAGTTCGGTGAACGCCACCTGAACCTTGCGGAACTCGGTGCGCAGCGAGTCGATGTCGCGCTCCATGATGACGTTGCCCCGGTGCATGAGGCAGATGCGGTCGCACAGATCCTCGAGCTCGCGCAGGTTGTGGCTGGCGATGATGACCGTCAGCTCCTCGCGTGAGACATGGTCGATCAGTATGCGCTTGAGCATATGGCGCACAACGGGATCGAGTCCGTCGAAGATCTCGTCGAGGAACAGATAGCGCGGACAGGTCGAGAGCGCCAGTATCAGCGCCGCCTGACGCTGCATACCCTTGGACATATTGATTATCAGCGCGTTGCGGTCGATGGGAAAGGTCTTGCAGTACCGCTCGTACTGCGCCTCGCTCCAGTTGGGATAGAGCTCGCGGTAGAGCATGGCGGTGTTTTCGACCGTGCTGTTGCTGTAGAAAAACGGGAAGTCGGGCACGAAATAGCACAGCCCCTTGGCTGCCGGGTTGTCGAACAGCTTCACGCCGTCGAGCAGGATCTCGCCCTCCTCGCCCTCATAAACGCCGGCGAGCATTCGCAGCAGAGTGGATTTTCCGCTGCCGTTGCTGCCGACAAGTCCGATCACCGAGCCGTTTTTGATTTCAAGGCTCATGTCGTTTACCGCAGTGACCTTTTCAAAGCGTTTTGTAAGATGCTTGATCTCAATCAATTTTCTTAATACCTCCTTGCGGCTGCTCCGCAAAACAGCGTCGCAGTCCTTAGAAAGCTTTTTCAACAGCCGCGATAAGCTGCTCCTTGCGCACGCCGGCGCGCATAGCCTCCGCGATCGCCTTCTCGAACTCCTTTACGGCGAGCAGCTTCTGAGCCGAGTCGCCGTTGAGCTTGTCGGTGAGATAGCTGCCTCTGCCTACCGAGGAATAGATGAAGCCGTCGGACTCCAGCTCGCGGTACGCCTTTGCCGCGGTGTTGGGGTTGATGCCGAGATCCTCGGCGATGATCCTGACGGGCGGCAGCTTGTCGCCGGGCTTGAGCACGCCTGCCGAGGCGAGCTTTATCACGTTGTTGTAAAGCTGTGTGTAAATTGGCGTCCTTGACGCAAAATCGATTTGGAACATACAAATAACCTCCTCTGTTCGCCGAAAACCGGCGGCACACGGCGAAGTCTCTCACGCTCCGCCGGTTGTATTTTCTCGAGCAGCCAAGGCGCGCCGGTTTTTGATCAAAGCTCAGATATACTGCGGCTTTTTTGCATTAGGATCTCCCAAAAGCCCTGTTGCCGCCGCTTCTGAGCTCGTTTTTACAGCAGGATAGTACGAGCCTTGTGCTAATCATTCTAATACGATTATATGTTACCTGATTTTCAGTGCTTTGTCAATAGAAGAAGGAAAAGTTTTTCAAAATTTTCACATTCCGCCCGGCTGACTTAAAATAAAAAGAAACACTGAACGAGAGGTCGTCCGGTGTTCCTTGTTTTTGTTATTAAACCGCGGCAAAATGAGATTTCCGGCTCGGTATCACTTGAACTTTTCGGAATCCCTGAGCTGCTCAAATGAGCGCTTATCCCATTCCATCTGCTCGCGCTTGAATTCACGGGAGCCCTTGTCGAGCGTCAAAACCGCAGAGGTCTTGCGGTCGGTGAAGGAGATCAGGTCGTCCCAGCTCACCAAAGCCATGCTTCCCATGATAAGACCCATGGCGGTGCGGTAATCGGTATAAAAAGCGAAGTGCTTCTTGATTATCACGGGCTTGAGCAGCTTTTGGTCGATTGGCTGCAGCGAGGCGCGGGCGTCCCTGTCGAGGGTGACGCAGTTGGTCACGGTAAATCTGTCTGTGGGACCCAGCTTTTCGGAGTAGAGCGACTCAAAGCTCAAATCGGGCTGGACCGTATTGGCTGTGGGAGTTTTTCCCTCGTCAAGCAGCGCACGCGCGCTGTCGGAAACATAGCAGCCGGCGGCAGCGAGCTTCTTGTCCTTTTTCAGCTCGATAAAGTACAGACCCGTGTTGAGCGCCACGGCGTTGTCGATCCTCTGGCGCTCGCGCTTTTCGGTGTCCGCCTTGGTGATATCGCGGTGATAAGCGTCCTTCTCGCGCGCAGCCCTGAGTATCGAGCCCGCGATAGGGTTCACTCCCGTCAGCATAGCTTCGCCTAAGCCGTGCGGTCCTTTGTAATCCTTGTCCGAAAAGCTGTCAAGATAATCGTCTGAATTTCTGCCCATAAAAGTATCCCTGCCTTTGATGTGTGAAAATGATATTTGCGAATGAAATCATTGCTGATACAATTATACTCTAATGCTTTTTGCCTGTCAATACGTTGCCCTGAGAAAGCTGCTCTTTCGGGGGTCAATTGTCTGTTATGTACAATCAAACGCGGTGGTTTTCTGTGATTTCGACGATGAAAAAAGGGACGCGCAGTCTACCGATTTTTTAAACGGTTTGCCATTATATATGGTATTCGGGCATGACCGCACGATTCGCGGCGGAATTTTTATTAATAATGTATATAATTATTGATTGACAAATACAAATAATAATAAGCATTATATAATCAATATAGTATTATTTATAAAGTGGAGTATTATACGTTGCAATTCCACTATAGCCCTGAATATTCGGCAAATGACTATCGTTTGTCGCTCCTTCAACGGCAGCAATTTTTTTCTCATCACGGCACATACGGGTGATCGAGATATAGGGGCGTCGGTTTTTGCTTGTTACCGGGTTGGCTACCCGGCTATATTGTCATCGGTACTGTAAAAGATGACAGGAGTATATATTTTTCAACAAGGAGGAATTTGAATGCATTGTAAGAAATTGTTAGCTTCTTTGCTGGTGATTTGCCTGCTCGCAACGATGTTTCCCATATCTGCTCCAGTCAGCCGGTCTCGGCGAATGGTCTTATAAGGACATCGTCGGCACCGTGCAGGAGTTCACCTGCGGCGCGTTCAATCTTTCCGAGGATAACAGAGATCTCGCCAAGGAAATGAAGGTTCAGCTGGTTGTCTGGAATCCGGCTGTTCAGCAGGATCCGAATAATCCGGATACTATCCAAGTAGTGGCAGAAGAGGACTACGGCTTCGACGATGTGACCGAGATCGTTGCACCGCCTGTTCCCGCTGTAGACGTCACTCTTGTAGAAAACAAAGACAGAGCGAAAAATGCGCCTCTGTATGCCTTTAACAACAACGCCCAGCTCGAGGCGACGCCCGAAAGAGTTGCGGCTGTCGGCACCAGCTATACCTTTGAGGTCAGCAACACCAACTCTGGAGTATTATAGGGATTGGCGCTGCGATTATATCGTTACCTTCAATGAAGATATCCCCAAAAACACCTTCGGTCTGTACGGCAAGTACGGCAACTATGAGGTAGCGTTCGTATATCCCGACGATATCACAGCCGGACAAAGCATCAGGCTTGTTGAGGGCTCCGGCCTTGGCAGTTGGACCTTCGGCGATATCTATAGCACAGTCAGCCCCTTCACCTGCGGCGCGTTCAACCTTTCCGATGATAATCGGAATGTCGGCAAGAACATGACCGTCGAACTGGTCATCTGGAAGGAAGGCGAAGAGCAGGCAACAACGGCAGTAATCAGTAAAAAGACATATTAACTATTACAGAGATGTTCGCAACCGAAAATGCCAACGGCGGCTACAAGGTAACTCCGACCATGAAGTACTACGTGCCCGAGGGCTGCACCGTCAGACAAGCCGGCTTCTTATTCAGCAGAGCTACCGATGATCCCGAAAAGCTCGTTCTCGGAAATGTCGGTAACGATAACGTCAAGAAGCACCTTATCGGTGAACGCTATCCATATATAGGCGTGTGAAATTCGGCTTTACGGTTTGACCGTTGTATTCTTCTTCTGTAAGCTCTGTTTCATCGTCAATATGGCTAACAAAACTACTGTTCTTTTGTGAATTCTGATTGGTGGTGTTTACCTCATCTGCGGTTGCTTCACTTTTCAGTGATTTGAAATCCTCAATGGTTGAATGAGCTATTTGTATGCCGACTTGATTGGATACTCTCGGAGCAACGAGCAAAGCTAATCCGACGAATACCAGCAGAATAGGAACAACTAATAGGATTCTTCGTTTCATTTTTCCGCTTCATCGATATATCTGACAGCTCCCAGCCCAAACTTCCGAATCGCCATTGCGTTGCAAATAAGCGCAAAGGTTTTGCTGCCAATCAGCTTATTGTCGGCAAGGTCGTTGATGGTGATGTGCTTGGTGCCGAGGTACAAATCCTTCGCGGCGCAGTAGAGGGGATAGGATTCTTCGGAGCAGTTCTTGGGACGAAGCTTGCC
>CACWKB010000005.1 GCA_902761375.1 uncultured Ruminococcus sp.
CCTAACCCCTAACGCCTAACGCCTAACCCCTAACGCCTAACGCCTAACGCCTAACGCCTAACCCCTAACCCCTAACGCCTAACGCCTAACCCCTAACCCCTAACCCCTATACTACCTTTTTATTGCTAAATCAGTGAGATCCCGCGGACTGTGACAGAAAGGATTTTACTATGAACAAAATGATGACATTTGACAAGTACAGAGTTTTTGAGACTGAGCTTGCCGGTCGTCCTCTGAAGGTCGAGACCGGTAAAATGACTCAGCTCGCCAACGGCGCCTGCCTTGTTAGCTACGGCGACACCGTTGTCCACTGCGCCGTCACCGCCTCCGCAAAGCCCCGCGAGGGCGTGGATTTCTTCCCGCTCTCCGTTGACTACGAGGAAAAGCTCTATTCCGTCGGCAGGATCCCCGGCTCTTATCTCAAGAGAGAGGGCAGACCCTCCGAGCACGCGATCCTCACCAGCCGCGTGATCGACCGCCCCATCCGTCCGCTGTTTGACAAGAGCATGCGCAACGACGTTTCCATCGTCTGCACCGTGATGAGCGTAGACCCCGACTGCCAGCCCGAGATCGTGGCTATGATCGGCGCGTCGATCGCTATCTCTATCTCCGATATCCCCTGGAACGGCCCCATCTCCGGCGTTTCCGTGGGCATGATCGACGGCGAGTATATCATCAACCCCAACGAGGAGCAGCGCAAGGTCTCCATGATGGCGACCACCGTCGCCTCCACCTCAGAGCGCATCGCGATGATCGAGGCGGGCGCGAACTGCGTTTCCGACGAGGATATGTACAACGCGATCATGGCAGGCCATGAGGCTAACCAGAAGATCATCGAGTTCATCAACGGCATCAAGGCTGAGATCGGCAAGCCCAAGTTCGAGTTTGCTTCCCTCGAGCCCGCTCCCGAGATGTTCGAGGCGATCAAGGCTTTTGCCGAGGAGGACGTCAAGGCAGCCCTCGACACCGACGACAAGACCGTCCGCGACGAGCGCCTTAAGCCCATCTATGAGGCTGTACACGCCAAGTTTGACGAGCTTTATCCCGAGCAGGAGGCAGCCATCGACGAGTGCCTCTACAAGACCCAGAAATACATCGTTCGCCGCTGGCTGCTCGACGAGCAGAAGCGCGTAGACGGCAGAGGCATGGACGACATCCGTCCTCTCGCCAGCGAGGCGGGCGTTCTGCCCAGAGTTCACGGCTCGGGCATGTTCACCAGAGGTCAGACCCAGGTTCTGACCGTAGCCACCCTCGGCTCCGTGGGCGACAAGCAGCTCCTTGACGGCATCGACGGCGAGACCGAGAAGCGCTACATCCACCACTACAACTTCCCCAGCTATTCGGTAGGCGAGACCAAGCCCAGCCGCGGCCCCGGCAGACGTGAGATCGGTCACGGCGCACTTGCAGAGCGCGCTCTGCTGCCCGTAATCCCCTCGGTCGAGGACTTCCCCTATGCTATCCGCCTGGTTTCCGAGGTCCTGTCCTCGAACGGCTCAACCTCTCAGGGCTCCGTTTGCGGCTCCACTCTCGCTCTGATGGACGCCGGCGTTCCGATCAAGGCTCCCGTAGCCGGTATTTCCTGCGGACTTATCACCGAGGGCGACCGCTGGATGACCATGGTCGATATCCAGGGTCTCGAGGACTTCTTCGGCGACATGGACTTCAAGGTAGCCGGTACCCACGAGGGCATCACCGCTATCCAGATGGATCTCAAGATCCACGGCCTTACCCCCGAAATGGTCAAGGAAGCGCTTGAAAAGACCCACAAGGCTCGCATCTATATCCTCGACGAGGTAATGCTCAAGGCTATCGCCGAGCCCAGACCCGAGCTTTCACCCTATGCTCCCAAGATGTTCACCACCACCATCCCCGCCGACAAGATCAGCGAGGTCATCGGCAAGAGCGGCAAGGTCATCAAGGAGATCCAGGCTCAGTGCGACGTCAAGATCGACATCGAGGAGGACGGCGAGATCGGACAGGTATTCGTCGCGGGTCTCGACGCCGACAAGTGCCGCCGCGCCATCGAGATCGTCCAGACCATCGCGGTCGACCCCGAGCCCGGCGCTATCTACCTCGGCAAGGTCACCAGACTCATGGACTTCGGCGCGTTCGTTGAGATCGCTCCCGGCAAGGAGGGACTCGTACACGTTTCTCAGCTCGACGTCAAGCGCACCGAGAACGTCACCGACGTTGTCAACGTGGGCGATATCATCCGCGTTATGGTCACCGAGATCGACGACAAGGGCAGACTCAACCTCAGCCGCCGTCAGGTTCTCATCGACGTTGACGGCATGACCCCCGAGGACGACGGCGACGACCGCCGCGAGCGCTCCTCTCGTCCCCGCAGACCCCGCGGCGACAGAGGCAGAGGCAACAGAAAATAAATAAAATACCCATTCAGGGCGAGCCGCGCGTTCGCCCTGTTTTAATAGGTGAAAAAATATGTGGAAAAAACCCGCTCCGCTTCCTGCGGACTTAAACAGCATCAAAAATCAAAAAACGCTTCGCTTTGCCGAGAACACTGCCGCGCTGGACAAGGCACCCGAGTATATTTTCAGTCAGAACAACCCCGCAGTGAAGAAGCTTCACTATGGGCGCTACGGAACGGTAGGCGCCAACGGCTGCGGCTCGGTCGTGCTCTACAACGCTCTGAGGGCGCTCGGCAAGCCCGTTCCTTACCCCGAGATAATCTATGAGATGGAGCTCAACCACATGCTGAGGTTTTTCGGAAAGCTCGGCACCTCGCCTCTGCGCTTTTCGCGCTTCCTGCGCGAGCACGGCGCGGACTGCGAGCCGCTGTACTCATACTCCGAGCTTGCAAAAAGGATAGGGGAGTTCAAGGTTGTCATCATGTATATGCAGTACAAAAAAAGCCTGATGCGCCACTACTTCCTGATAATCAAAAAACCCGACGGCAGCCTTGCGACCCTGAATCGCGGCAATCCAAACGGCTTCGGCAGCATAGACCTCTCAAAGCCATTCGACGGGCATATGCTTACGGCTTACTGTCTGAAATAAGCTTCAGGGAAGCCCTAAAAATCCATTGAAAAATTCTACCTGATAAGCTCAAGGCATACTGAGTTATTTTAACATAATGCTCAGTATGCCTTAAGTGTTATTGTTGAAAACGACGAAATAATAATCTGTTTGACTTTGATATTGAAAAAACCGCCGAAAACTATTATAATTAAACCGTATGCAAATATCTCGGCGGTTTCATTGAATTGCCGATACGGGAGATGTTTTTATGAATGTATCCATTCCGGCGCCGGTTCTTGCCGCGGCGGAGTCAATGAGCCTTGCGGACAGGGGAATCTCCGCCGCTAAGGTAATCCTGACCGGCTTTGTAGTCGTGTTCGCGGTTCTGCTGCTGCTGATCCTTATCATCAAGGTGTACAGCACGATCGTGGGAAAGGCTCAGGACGCGAGCGGAAGACGCGCCAAAAAGAAGCTCAAGGTCAAGGAGGGCGAGCTCAAGCTTGCCGCAAAAACCGTGCCTGCGAAGCCCTCGGAGAAAACCGAGGCGCCGCCTTCCTCCGATGAGATACCCGAGGAGGTCGTTGCCGTGATCGCCGCCGCGGTCGCCGCGATGTACGGCTCATCCGGCAAGGCGAGGATCAAGAGCATCAAGAGGTCGGGCGGCAGACGCTCGGCGTGGGCAAACGCGGGAATCGCCGATAATACCCGCCCGTTTAATCAATAGAAAGGGCGTAAAAGATTTATGCAGATAATCAACGGATTTTTAGACGCCATCATCGGACTGTACAACAGCTCCGGTCTTGCGACTCTCGGATGGCAGAATTACGTAATGATAGTGATAGCGATCGTGCTGCTCTATTTAGCTATCAAAAAGCAATATGAGCCGCTGCTGCTGCTCCCGATAGCCTTCGGCATGCTGCTCGTCAACCTTTATCCCGAGATCATGGCGGCTCCCAAGCTCGAAATGGTCAATATCCCGGGCGTTCAAACGCTCGAGGAGGCGGCAAAGGTCCCGGCGGCAGTCGGACACACTGTCACTCAGATCAACGGGCAGTTCTTCTACGAAAGCCCGACCTACGGCGGATTGCTCTACTACCTCTATCAGGGCGTCAAGCTCGGTATCTATCCGCCTCTCATCTTCCTCGGAATCGGCTGCATGACCGACTTCGGTCCCCTTATCGCCAACCCCAAGAGCCTGATCCTCGGCGCTGCGGCGCAGATAGGCATTTTCGTGACCTTTACCGGCGCGATATTCCTCGGCTTCACCGAGGCTGAGGCGGGCGCGATAGGCATCATCGGCGGCGCCGACGGCCCTACCGCCATCTACGTAACCACAAAATTGGCGCCTCATCTGCTCGGTTCCATCGCAATCGCGGCATATTCATACATGGCGCTGGTTCCGATAATCCAGCCGCCTATCATGAAGGCGCTCACCACCAAAAAGGAGCGCTCCGTAGTTATGGAGCAGCTTCGCCCCGTTTCCAAGCTCGAGAAGATCATGTTCCCGATCATCGTCGTCATCCTGATCGCTATCTTCCTGCCTGACGCCGCTCCGCTGGTCGGTATGCTCATGCTCGGCAACCTGTTCAAGGAATCCGGAGTGGTAGACCGCATCGCAAAGGCAGCCCAGAACGAGCTGATGAACATTATCACCATCTTCCTCGGCACCACGGTAGGCGCGACCGCCTCGGGTACGAACTTCCTCAAGCTCGACACCCTGAAGATCATCGCCCTCGGTCTGCTGGCGTTCTGCATGGGCACCGCCTTCGGCGTGCTCTTCGGCAAGATCATGTACAAGGTCACGGGCGGCAAGGTCAATCCGCTCATCGGTTCCGCTGGCGTTTCCGCTGTTCCCATGGCGGCGCGCGTTTCGCAGCGCGTCGGTCAGCAGGAGAACCCCGGAAACTTCCTGCTCATGCACGCGATGGGTCCCAACGTAGCCGGAGTTATCGGCTCCGCCGTCGCCGCGGGCGTTCTGCTCAACGTTGTAAAATAATTAATCACTCGAATAATCCAAGGGCTCTTTGCTGTGATTTGCAGAGAGTCCTTGATTTTTCCAATATTATTCTTCGACAAATTTATAATAATTCTAATTTAGAATTATTATTCCGATTATGTATAATATAATATTAAAGAATGTTGTTATTACAATAAGTGATCACTGCATCAGCGCATTGCGAAAACAGATTTAAGGGAGATACGAATGACTAAAAATATCACGGTGCAAAAGATACTCGGCATTCTTTTGCACAGAATCAAGTTTATCCTGATAACGACCTTTGTTGCGGGACTTTTGGTGTTCCTATACACGAGCTTTTTTATCACGCCGATGTACAGCGCATCGACGATGATTTTCATTCAGAACTACAACAAATCCAGCAAGACTACAGACGACCCCGACGCCGGTAAATCCGATAAGAGCAAATCGCAGTCGGACGCGAATCAAAGCAACAACGAGACCGCAAAGAAGATTTTCTACTCGGATATCAACTCGTCCGCCGCGCTTGCGAAGATATGCGTTACGCTTTTCCAGAATTCCGATACCGTCACCTCGGTTTACGACGGCTGCAACGTGTCCTTCAGCGTCGTCCCCGATACCTTTTACATAACCATCGACGTCTCGGGCTCGGATCCCAAAAAGTGCGCCAATGTAGCCAATCAGGTCGCCGACCAGTGCGCGAGCGTTTTCCATGAGTGGCTCGCTTACGGTCAGATAGGCACGATCCGCAAGGCGGTCGAGCCCGGTAAACCGTATTCTCCCGATAAGCTCAAGAACACGCTTATAGGCTTGGCTGTAGGTCTTGTCGCGTCCTGTCTTATTTCAATTCTCCTTGAGCTGATCGACACGACTATCCGCCCGGATGAGGACCTTTCGGAGCTTTACGATATTCCCGTATTTGCCGAGATCCCCGATTTTGAAAGTTCAGGCAGGTGAGCGCGATGAAAATCAAGTTTGGAAGCAAGAAAAAAAAGAACGAAAAGAACGGCGAGCTGCGCACCGAAACCATAAGCGACAAGAGCAGATTCGCTATTGTTGAATCATACAAGGCAGCGCGTTCAAATATCATGTTCTCGCTGTCGGCGGACGACGACAAGATGTTTGCCGTTACCAGCTATTCCAAGGGCGAGGGCAAGAGTACGGTTTCCTCCAATCTTGCGATCTCCTTCTCAAAGATGGAGAAGCGTGTGCTCCTCGTGGACTGCGATCTTCGCCGTCCGAACATCCACAATATCTTCAAGGTTGAGAATTCCATAGGCTTATCAAACATTATAGGTAAGATGTGCGAGTTCGAGGATGTCGTTCACCGCAATGTGATCCCTAATCTCGACCTGCTGCCCTCCGGCACGATCCCGCCCAACCCCTCGGAGCTGCTCTGCTCGGCACGTTTCGTTTCGCTGATCCGTGAGCTTTACGAGAGCTACGACTATATCATCTTTGACACTCCGCCCATCGGCGTAGTTGCCGACGCGCTGCTTCTCAAGGATCTGATCGCGGGCTTTGTGGTGGTCCTCCGCGAGCGTTCAACAACCCACGGCGACCTCCAGAATATGCTCGACAGCATTAAGCTCGCCGACACTAAGATACTCGGCTTTATTAAGGTAGGCTGCGAGACCAGCAAGAAGCGCAGCAGACGCGGCTACTACTATTATCAGTATTATTGATTTTGCAACAGGCTCACCAAGAGGATTCTTTATGAGCCTGTTTTTTCTTTTGAATTTGACGAAAAATGCAGGATTCTCAAAAAAGACTTGCATTTTTCTTTCCGCTGTATTAAAATGTATAAGGTTGATAATAAACTTTTAGGAGATAATGGAAATGAATTATTTCAACAGCAGCAAGCAGGAGCTTGAACAGGAGTATCAGAGCCTGAAGAAGCAGTATGAGGACGAAAAGGGCAAGGGGCTCAGCCTCAACATGGCGCGCGGAAAGCCCGGCAAGGAGCAGCTTGACCTCTCCAACGATATGCTCGATATCTTCAACAGCAAGTCCGATTTCATCGGCTCCGACGGCATGGACTGCCGCAACTACGGTATCCTCGAGGGCATCGACGAGTGCAGGAAGCTCTTCGGAGACATCCTCGGAGTACCCGCCAACAAGGTTATGGTCGGCGGCAACTCGAGCCTCAACATGATGTTCGACACCATAAGCTGCATGATGACAAAGCCCATTGTCGAGGGCTGCACCCCGTGGATCGACGTTCCCGACAGAAAGTTCCTCTGTCCGGTACCCGGCTATGACCGCCACTTCGGCATCACCGGCTACTACGGATTCGAGATGATCCCCGTTCCCATGACCTGCGACGGTCCCGATATGGACATGATCGAGCGCCTCGTTTCGACCGACGACAGCATCAAGGGCATCTGGTGTGTTCCCAAGTACTCGAATCCCCAGGGCATAACCTACAGCGACGAGACCGTGCGCCGTTTTGCGCGCCTCAAGCCCGCCGCCGCGGATTTCCGCATCATGTGGGACAACGCCTACTGCATCCACGATATCACCGACACGCCCGACGAGCTGCTCAATATCTACGACGAGTGCGTAAAGGCAGGCAGCGAGGACCTTCCGATCCTTTTCTGCTCCACCTCGAAGATCACCTTCCCGGGCGCGGGCGTTGCCGCAATGGCTGCCTCCGACAACAACATGAAGGTGTTCAAGGAGCGCTATAATTATCAGGTCATCAGCTACGACAAGCTCAATATGATGCGCCACGCGATCTTTTTCAAGGATTACAACGGCGTGCTCAACCATATGAAAAAGCACAAGGCGATCCTCAAGCCCAAATTTGATATCGTGCTCAAGGCTCTCGACAGCGAGCTTGCGCCGACCGGAGTGGGAGAGTGGACTAAGCCCAACGGCGGCTACTTTGTGAGCATCGACGTGCTCGAGGGCACGGCAAAGCGCGTTGTCCGGCTCTGCTGCGAGGCGGGCGTCGTCATGACCGGAGCCGGCGCGACCTATCCGCTCGGCAAGGACCCCAAGGACAGCAATATCCGCATCGCGCCTACCTTCCCGCCCAATGACGAGCTCGAGGTCGCGATGGAGGTTTTCTGCATCTGCGCGAGACTTGCCGCCTGCGAAAAGCTGCTTGAAAAATGATTATCGGCGCGATTTGTAAAAATTCACTCTGAAATTTAATGCAAAATCGATAAACATTATCATTTTTTTATTAAATATTCACGATACTATTGACATTTTAACAAAAAAAACTTATAATAACTCTGTTATGTCTGTAAATATGCAAGCATGGCAGAGTTTATTTTTGCCGTTTGCATAGGCAGATAAGAATTTTACGGAGGTTTCAAAGGCATGAAAAGAGTACCAAAGCCTGTGTTCTTCATCGTAGCTTTGCTGATACTCGCCTTTTCCTTTACTGCGATTTTCGGAGTATCGTACTACAACGGTGACAACAAAAACACAGTAATCAGGGGCGTAGGCGATATCCGATGGGGAATCGACATCAGAGGCGGCGTAGAGGCGACGTTCAGACCTGCCGACAATTACGACGCTACTGATGAACAGCTTGATGCTGCAAAGGCAATCATTGAAACTCGTATGATGACTCAGGGTATCACCGACTATGAGCTGTACGCCGACAAGAACAAGGACAGGATCATTGTTCGCTTCCCATGGAAGTCAGACGAGAAGAATTTTAACGCCGCGGAGGCGATCGAGGATATCTCGTCCACCGCGCTGCTCACCTTCCGTCCCGGCAATTCATACGAGAGCACTGACGTAGACTCCAAGGGAGATCTCGTCAAAAAGACCCCTACGGGCGATACCGCGACCGTTCTCATGGACGGCTCCATGGTAAAGAGCGCCCAGGCGGGTTACTACGAGGACAAAACTACCGGTGAGGCGAAGTATGTCGTCAACCTGACTCTTACCGATGAAGGCAAGAGCAAGTTTGCCGAGATCACCACCGAGTATCTCCAAAAGGTCGTTTCTATCTGGATGGACGATATCATGCTCTCCGATCCCACCGTGCAGAGCGTTATCAGCGACGGAAGCGCGCAGATCTCCGGCAGCTTCACCGCAGCCGAGGCTAACGCACTCGCTCAGAAGATCACCGCGGGCGCGCTGCCCTTCCAGCTCGAGACCACCAACTACGGCACCATCGATCCCACCCTCGGACAGAACGCCCTCACCGCTATGGGCTATGCCGCCGTTATTGCGTTCTGCATCATCGCGGTCCTGATGATCGCGTTCTACCGCCTGCCCGGTCTGATCGCCGTTATCGCTCTGATCGGTCAGATGGGTCTGTCTGTCGCGGCTGTTTCGGGATATTTCAACACATTCCCGTCCTTCACCATGACGCTTCCCGGTATCGCCGGTCTTATCCTTTCGATCGGTATGGGCGTTGACTGTAACGTCATCACCGCCGAGCGTATCAAGGAGGAGCTGCGCAACGGCAGAAAGCTCGACGGAGCTATTGAAAAGGGTACAAAGAATTCGCTGTCCGCTATCATCGACGGTAACATGACGGTCGTTATCGTATCCATCATCCTGATGCTGGTATTCGGTCCGTCCAACATCCTGTCGTTCCTCTTCGGCGAATCGACCACCGGTACGATCTATTCGTTCGGTTACACCCTGCTCGTCGGCGTTATCGCCAACTTCATCATGGGTATCTTCTGCTCCAGACTGATGCTCAAGAGCGTTGCGGGCTTCAAGGGCCTGCAGAAAACATGGTTATTCGGAGGTGTTAAGAATGGCAAATAAGAGCAACACCAATCCAGCTCCGATGACCGCCGAGGAGATCCGCGATAAGTATAACGGCGGAAGAAAGATCATCGACTTTATCGGCAAGAAAAAGATATTCTTCATCGTTTCGCTCGCCATCATCGGCGTCGGAATCATCTGCAACTTTATTTTCGGCACGACCCTCGACATCCAGTTCTCGGGCGGCGCCACGCTGACCTACAGCTACACCGGCGACATCAATCACGAGGAGCTCGACAGCTTCATCCAGGAGCATACCTCGGCTCGAATCACCACCGCTTATTCGACCGACCTGCTGGGCAACACCGGCAACAACATTTCGGTTCAGTTCTCGGGCGATTATAACATCGACGAAAAGGCGACCGGCGACGAGGCAAAGAAGTCAAACGTCGTTGAGATCCAGAAGAACCTCACCGCCGATCTGCAGTCGAAGTATCCCGACAACAACTTCAAAATGCTCGAGGCGAACTCCGTCGATCCCTCTATGGGTCTGAGCTTCCTCTTTAAGTGCCTGACCGCTGTTGCGATCGCCAGCATCCTGATGGTTATCTACGTCTTTATCAGATTCCGCGTTATCGGCGGTCTCTCCGCCGGAGTCATGGCTCTCGTAGCCCTGTTCCACGATATCGCGATGATCTACTTCCTCTATGTCATCCTGCGCATGCCCATCGACTCCAGCTTCATCGCCGTCGTCCTCATGATCCTCGGCTACTCGCTGAACGATACCATCGTTATCTACGACCGTGTCCGTGAGCAGAAGAAGCTTATGGGTCAGGGCGTCGACACAGCCACACTCTTCAATGTGAGCTGCACCAAGACCATCAGAAGAACGATCATGACCTCTGTGACCACCTTCGCGGCTATCCTTACGGTTTATGTCGTCGCTTCCGTGTTCAACATCAGCTCGGTAAAGAGCTTCGCTCTGCCGATGATGATAGGCGTTATCTCCGGCTGCTACTCCTCGATTTGCATCGCGGGTCCGCTGTGGGTAATGTGGCAAAACCGCAAGGCTGCCAAGGCTAAGGCTGAAAGCAAATAAGAAGAACGCCGAAAATCACAAAATATTTTCAAGATTTGGGTACTCGCTTCCTTTTATGGAGGCGAGTCCTTTTTTTGCGCCCGCGCTCTCGGCGAAATACATATCCGCGTTTCCGCTTTCGAGGTGAGAGCGCATCTGCGCGAAGCTGACGGAGATGTTGTCCACATAGTCGTGTATCAGCAGGACGTCGATCTTCTGCGAGATATCGTCCCAGCTCTCGTCGAGCTCGCGGCAGAGCCTGAGCGCCTTGTCGAGCTCATTGCGCCTCACATAGCTGTCGGAGAGCTCGATCTTTCCGAGAAAGCTGTCCGCGCTGTCGGCGACGCAGTGTATCTCGACGGCGGAGGCTGCTACCGAAGCGACGAGCAGTATCAGCGCGATTATCATTCGCTTCATGTCAGCTCTCCTTCCTTATAAGGTTGTAGCTGCCGAGTGAGTCGAGGGTCAGGATGAATACCTGCTCCATCGGCGTATTATTCATATTTAGAATTTTATCGACGTCCTTTTTCTGCTTTTGACAGAGCTGCAGGGCGTCGCCGTTTATTTTTCCGTCGGATATGACCACCGACTCGAGCTTGTTGTCGCTGACCTCGAGCCCGAGGTCGTCGTTTGACGGCGTGCGCTTACCGGGCTTTTCGAGCACGCTGAACGCGCCGTTTGTCTCGACGATGCAGTACTGTACGTCCTCAAGGCTGAAAATGTTCTGCTGTCTGAGCTGCGCGAACAGGTCGTCGGTCGTCAGTCTGAGTCTTTTGAGCTGCTTTTGCAGCAGCCTGCCGTCCTCGATCACGACCACGGGACTGCCGCAGACCAGCCTGCGGAAGCCGCCGCTCTTGACCATGAACCAGCTCGCCGCTATCTCGAGCGCGACCAGCACGAGCACGGGGATAACTCCGCTGAGCAGAGGCTGCGAGGTGTTCTGCATCGGCAGCGAGGCTATGTCGCTGATAACGAGCGTCACCACAAGCTCACTCGGCTGCATATCGCTGATCTGGCGCTTGCCCATCAGCCTGATCGCCGTAATAATGAAGCCGTAAAGGACCACAGTTCGGATAATTGAAATAAGCATATGATCACCGTCTGTATTATTTATCCGTTCCCGCTGAATATTCAGGAAAAATGCTCATATTCTAACATCGGTGATTTTATGAATGATTCTTTGAAGGAATTATTATCCGAACTGAAGCAGACCTTCGCGGATTCCGCCGATCTGACAGTCCGCGAGCTCTCGCTGCGCTCGGATACCGGACTTGAGGCGGCGGTCGTAACGATGGAGGGAATGTGCGACAAGGAGCAGCTCGGTCAAACCGTGCTGACTCCGCTGCTCTCGTTTGATTTCGGGCGCGACAGCGGTGAGGAGGCGGCGGACGCGGTGCTGCACTCCGTCCTCGCCTCGTCGGATATAATCGAGTTCAGCGACGAGCAGCAGCTGATATCCTTTATAACCTCGGGCTTTGCGGCGCTTGTGATCGACGGCTGCGCGCGCGGCTTTGCGATCGGCGTCCAGGGCTTTGCGTTCCGTTCGGTGTCGGAGCCCGAGAGCGAGGTGGTGCAAAGGGGTTCGCGCGAGGGCTTTACCGAGCCGCTTCGCGTCAATATGTCGATGCTGCGCCGCAGGATCAAAAGCCCCGACCTTGTGTTCGAGCAGATGACGGTCGGCTCGGATTCGCAGACCCAGCTCATGCTCTGCTATCTGCAGAACAAGGCGTCGCCGGCGCTGCTCGATACCCTTCGCAAAAGGCTCTCGGAGTGCGATCTCGAGACCGTGCTCGCCTCGGGCTATCTCTCGGACTACCTCGAGGATCCCGGCACGAGCCGCCTGTTTTCGGGGGTCGGGATCTCCGAGCGCCCCGATACGGTCTGCGGCAAGCTGACCGAGGGCAGGATAGCGGTGATCGTCGACGGCACGCCCGCCGTGATAACCATCCCTCACCTCTTTGTCGAGGAATTCCAAGGGGTGGACGACTACTCGAACCGCACCTACTACGCGGCATTCATCCGCGTGTTGAAATATATAGCCTTTTTCGCCTCGGTTTTCCTGCCGGGGCTGTATACCGCCTTAGCGCAGTTCCATCCCGAGTATTTCCCGACGTGGATATTGATACAAACCTCTGAGGCGCTGTCCAAAACTCCGCTGCCGGTGACGCTCGAGGTGCTGATGATGACCTTTGTATACGAGGTCATGAAGGAGGCGGGGCTGAGGATACCCAAATCCCTCGGTCATGCGGTCAGCATCGTCGGCGCGCTGGTGATCGGTGAGAGCGCGGTAAACGCCGGGATAATCAGCGCCTCGACCCTGATGGTCGTTGCGACCGCGGCGATCTGCAGCTACGTCACCTCGGCGCTTTATCCGCCGATAATGACTCTGCGGTTCGTGTTCATCATCGCCGGAGGGCTGCTCGGTCTGTGGGGCATCGTCCTCGTCACGGCGGTCGTGATCATCAGCATGTGCGCCAAGACCTCGCTGGGCGTACCCTATATGTCGTCGCTCGCGCCGTTCTCGCTGCGCTCAATGCGCGACGTCTTTATCAGGGCAGGCTGGAAGAGGCTTTCGGACAGGACAATCAACGTCCGAAATTTCCCCGAAACGGAGGTGCGCTGATGCAGACCAAGGTCGCATTTTCGGCAAAGCGGCTGCTGCTTACCCTGCTGCTTTGCTCCTGCTCGGTGATCCTGCTCCAGAGCTTTGATCTGTCGCCGCGCGCGGGCTTTTTGTTCCATCTGATCTGCATAGCGGTCGGCTTGGCAGTCAGCTTCCTGTTTTTCATCCCGTCGGTCGTAATCAGAGTCAGGACGGGCTTTGACTTTCCGACTCTCGTCCACCGCGAAAGCCCAAGGCTTTCGCCCTTTATCGCGGTGTTTTACGGCGCGTACTTCGTCTATACCGCCGTGTTTTTTCTGCTGCCCTACACGGATATGTTCTGCAAGAAGTATTTTCCCGAGACCAGCCCGTGCTTTGTGGCGGCGCTGCTGCTGATATCCTGCGTCTACGCCGCCGCCAAGGGCACGAACGTCATCACGCGGTTCGGGATATTTCTGTTTGTGTTCGCTCTGATCGCCAACGTGCTGATGATGGGCGGCAGCGTGAGCTCGCTGAGCTTCGGGAGCGGCGTCGTGCTGAACGGCACGGCGGACGAGCTGTTCAGGGGAGCGCTCTACTTCGTCACGCCGGCGTTCATCGCCGTGATCTTCGGCTTTCTGTCGGGCTTCACAAAGAATTTCAGGCTGCGCCAGGTCGTGCTGACGCTGATATTGACGGGCGTAAAGTACGCGGCGATCATGTTTTTCGTCTGCTTTGCGCTCGGAGCCTACGCCTACCGCCAGGAGTACCAGACCTTCGTGCTGTCACGGGTCGCGCATTTCGGGATTTACAGCGGCATCGAGAGCGTGTATCTCGCGCTGACGACGATGTCGGTTTTTTTGATCGTATCGCTGTTTCTCTGCTGCGTCGGGAAAAGCGTGGGTCAAAGCGGCGTGCTGAAGCATATAATATGCTTTGCGGCGGTGATCTTTACCCTGCACACCTGCGCGGTATATCTCCGTCCGGTCAGCGAGCTGCTGACCGACACGGCGGTGATGGTCGGCTTTACCTTTATCGCGGCGGTGGTCGTGCCGTGCGCATATCTTATATTCGGGAGGGTTCGCCTTGATAAAAAAGCTGTCGGCGCTTAGCCTGATACTGATAACGCTTGCATTAGTTGGCTGCAAGGATTCGCGCCGCATCGAAAACGCCGCCGTGATCGAGAACGTCAGCGTAGACCGCGGCGGCGAGGGGATCCTGTATACCTTCTATCTGCTCGGCAGCGGCGACAAGCCGAGGGCGGTGTCGGTGCCTGCGGCTTCCTTTGAGGAGGCGTGCGCGCTCGCCGAAGAAGCCTATATCCCAAACCTGTCGCTGGCGAAGCTCGAGCTGCTGATGCTCAGCGAGGATGTTTACCGCGAGGTCATGCGCACGGACGTCGAGTATATCTCCACTCAGTCCTCGTTCTCGCCGATAGCCTACGTCACCCTCTGCGACCGCGAGACCATCCGTTCCGTTGAAAAGGACTCCGAGGTGCAGCGGCTTATCGAGCGGCAGTTAGTTCTGTTGAAGAAAAATAATCCGTCCGTCTGCGTGGATTATCTCTCGATCTTCAATAATTTGGAGCGCAAAGGGGAGGAGGGCTTCTATGTGGCGCAGATTAGTTCTAAAAAGGAATTAAAAGTCAGCGAAATGCATATATATTCTAAAAATATACCCAAATAATTCATTTTAGTACTTTCATTTAACCGCATTTTGTAGTATAATATAAATTACCTATAGTGTAATCATTTTCAGCAAAGGCGGTGGCGGTATGTCAGAATTTTCGGTTCCTCTCTCTCAGATTGTTGACAGATTGGGTCTGCAAAAGGTGTTCGTGTCGGAAAACTACGAGGATATCAAGATTTCCACGGTTGAGATCAACCGGCCCGGACTCGAGCTCACGGGATACTTTGAGTTTTTCGACAACAAGAGGATACAGGTGCTCGGCAACACCGAGTTCGCCTATCTCGGACGCTTCGGCAGCGAGGCGCAGAGAATGGTGCTCGATTCCATCTTCAGCTTCGGGCCTCCCGCCGTCATCATCTGCCGCCATATCGAGCCCACAAACGCCGTTTTGGAGAGCGCGCGGCTGCACGAGGTATCGGTCTTTGCCACCGATGAAAACACCTCCGATCTGACCGCTCGACTTGTTCAATTCCTCAACCGCGAGCTGGCGCCGCGCATCACGCGCCACGGCGTGCTCGTTGAGGTCTACGGCGAGGGCTGTCTGCTGATCGGCGACAGCGGCGTCGGTAAAAGCGAGACCGCTATCGAGCTCATAAAGCGCGGACACCGTCTGGTCGCGGACGACGCGGTCGAGATACTCAAAACCTCGGTCAACACCCTGATCGGTCAGTCGCCCCAGAACATCCGCCACTTCATCGAGCTGCGCGGCATAGGCATAATCAACGCGAGGCAGCTTTTCGGCATGGGCGCGGTCAAGACGAACGAGAAGATAGACATGGTCGTCAGCCTCGAGCTTTGGGACAACACCAAAGTCTATGACCGCATGGGTCTCGACAACGAATATATGGAGATCCTCGGGGTCGAGGTCCCCGCAATCACCATACCCGTCAAGCCAGGCCGTAACCTCGCGGTCATCATCGAGGTCGCGGCTATGAACAACCGCCAGAAAAAAATGGGCTACAACGCCGCCAAGGATCTCCTGAAGAGCCTCGGAATGGATATCGCCGCGATGCCCGAATCCCCCAAGGTCATAGTAGACAAGTGGGAATGATCCTTATGGCAACACCGCACAATTCGCGGCGCGCGCCTTGCTTGAATCTTATTCCGTCAGACTGCCCTAAAAATCTCGGCAAGGCGTCAGCCTTACCTCAATTTGTTTGTGCACTCTGACGAAAAATCTCACTTCGCAATCCGCACACCTGAATTGTGCGGTATTGCCCTATCTCTTTCACACAGCGAAGAACGGAGTCTTTATGGATAGAACAGATATAATTTGCAACCTTTCGGAGATACTCAACTGCGAGGCTAAGCAGCGCGAGCCGCTCAGCCGCCACACCACCTTCAAGATCGGCGGAGCCGCCGACGCCTACATATCAGTGACGAGCCTGAGCAAGCTCAGCACGATAGTCAGGGAGTGCGAGGAATCCGAGATCGACTGGATGGTGATCGGCAACGGCAGCAATCTGCTCGTTTCGGACGAGGGCTATCGCGGAGCGGTGCTCCGACTCGACGGCGACTTTCGCAGGATATCGCTCGTCGACGACTGCACGGTATACTGCGGAGCGGGCGCAAGCCTCGCCGCGCTGTGCAAATTCGCCCTGAGCAACGGGCTTTCGGGGCTTGAATTCGCCTGGGGCATCCCCGGAACGGTCGGAGGCGCGGTGTTCATGAACGCCGGAGCCTACGGCGGCGAGATGAAGCAGGTCGTATTCAGCGTGTCCCACCTCACCCCGGAGGGCGACATCGGGCGCATCGAGAGCGACGGCCTCGAATTCGGCTACCGCACCAGCGTCTACCGCAAAAACGGCTATATTATCACAGGCGCGACGGTCAAACTTAAAAAGGCGAATCCCGACGATATCCGCGCCGCGATGGACGATTACTTCGGCAGGCGCAGCTCAAAGCAGCCGCTGGAGTATCCCTCGGCGGGCAGCGTGTTCAAGCGTCCCGAGGGCGCCTTTGCCGGAGCGCTGATCGAGCAGTGCGGGCTAAAGGGTCACTCCCACGGCGGCGCTCAGGTCAGCGAAAAGCACGCGGGCTTCATCATCAACACCGGCGGCGCCAGCGCGAACGACGTCAAAGCGCTCGTGCGCGAGATCCAAACCAAGGTTTACGACGAAACGGGCTACACGCTCGAATGTGAGCTTATAATTCTTTAATAGAATATATACGACCGCTTTATTCTTAGGTGATCATATGGAATTTGTCATTATTTCCGGCATGTCGGGCGCGGGCAAGACTTCCGCGCTGCACGTGCTCGAGGATATCGGCTACTACTGCGTGGACAATATCCCCGCGCTGCTGCTCGACACGCTGTATACGCTCTGCAAAAGCTCCAGCGACGATACGATGAAGCGCGTCGCGGTGGTCGTGGACGTCCGCGGCAACGTCGATTACCAGCAGATGAACGCCGAGCTGGAGGTATTCAAGAATACTCACAACGACGCGACGATCCTGTTTTTCGACGCGAAAACCGATGTGATCGTCGTGCGCTACAAGGAGACCCGCCGCAAGCATCCCCTCGCCGAAAAGCTGAAGGACGGCTCCGTCATCGACGCCGTGGAGTTTGAAAAGGCTCTGCTGATGCCGGTCAAGCGGATCGCCGACTATACCGTCGACACCACCTATATGTCAAACAAGCAGCTCAGGGAGCGCGTGCTCTCGATGTTCATGGAGGACACCAGCCAGAGCCTGACGCTCACCTTTATGTCCTTCGGCTTCAAGTACGGCATCCCCTTTGAGGCGGATCTGGTGCTCGACGTGCGCTGCCTGCCCAACCCCTTCTACATCCCCGAGCTAAAAAATCTCACCGGGCTCGACATGGAGGTGCGCGACTATGTCCTCAACAGCAGCGACACCCAGGGCTTTATCAGCCGCACGCTCGATCTGCTCGATTTCTCCGTTCCGCTCTACCGCAAGGAGGGCAAGAACGAGCTCGTCGTCTGCGTGGGCTGCACGGGAGGCAAGCACCGCAGCGTGACGCTTGCGATCTCGTTTTTCGAGCATTTCGAGGAAATGGGCTACAAGTGCGCGCTGCGTCACAGGGACGTATTCAATAAATGACACCTCTAAAGAGCTCACGTTGTTTTGAGGTGCGGAAATATTCAGTGTTTTTTGTCAAAACGACGAAGTAGGAGGGCGGCTGTGTCCTTTTCATCCGAAGTAAAAAAGGAGCTCTGCGCCGTTGAGGTATACGAGCGCGAGCTGCTCCGCGCGGAGCTGTACGGTATGCTCCTTTTTTCAAAGTGCTTCAAAAGCGATAAAATAGTATTCACCACCGAGAGCCGTTACGCCGCGAAGCGGGTCACGATGCTGCTCGAAAACCTGTTCATGCCGATCATCGAGAAGCAGAACGTGCTGCGCGCCAAATCGGGCGAAGCGAGGCTTTACCGCATTTCGCTCATCGACAGCGACGAATGCGCCCGCGTTTTCTCGGATTTCGGACACGGCAGGGACGAGGTCACGCTGAGGGTCAACCGCGCGAATGTGTTCAGCGAGGAGCTGAGCGCGGCGTTTGTGCGCGGAGCGTTTCTGAGCTGCGGCTCGGTCTCAGACCCTATGAAGAGCTACCACGCGGAGTTCAGCGTGCCGTTCAAGAACCTTGCCGCCGATCTGTGCAAGATACTCGGCGAGGTCACCGAGTGCGAATTCACCCCCAAAACGGTGCTCCGCAGCGGCAGCTATGTGGTGTATTTCAAGGGCAGCGAGCAGATCTGCGACCTGCTGACATACATCGGCGCGCCGATACAGGCGATGGATATCATGGGCACCAAGGCGGTCAAGCAGGTGCGCAACAACGTCAACCGCAGGATCAACGGCGAGATCGCCAACATTTCCAAGATAGCCGGCGCCTCGGCAAAGCAGCTCGAGGCTATACATATGATCCAAAAGCGCAGAGGGCTCGACACACTGCCCGAGGATCTGCGCGAGATAGCATATCTCAGACTTGAAAACCCCGAGATGTCGCTGCGCGATCTGGGACAGAATCTCAGCGTTCCGATAAGCCGCAGCGGAGCAAATCACAGAATGCAGCGTCTGCTTGAATACGCGGACTGCGCGGAGGACTCAAATGGATAACACAATGACCTTTGAACAGGCATACGAAACGCTGAAGCAGGATATCGCAAAGCTTCAGGATCAGCGAACCACGCTTGACGAGAGCATCAAGATCTATGCCGAAACGGGCGAGCTGCTCGTTTTCTGCCTCGATATGCTCGACAAAAAGCGCGGCGAGATCATAGATATCAACGAGAAGATAAACCGCATGATGCGCGAGAGGGAGGAGAGAAAGCATGATTGATCACAACAGCAGGATAGATTCCGCTCTTTTCGGCTATTTGCCCTCGGGCGACCTGCGCGAGCAGGCGCTCATTGACTCGATGCGCTACAGCCTCGAGGCGGGCGGCAAGCGAGTGAGACCCCGCCTTGTGCTCGAGTTCTGCGAGCTCTGCGGAGGAGATATAGAAGCCGCGCTGCCCTTTGCCTGCGCGGTCGAGATGATACACACCTACTCCCTGATACACGACGACCTGCCCTGCATGGACGACGACGACCTGCGCCGCGGCAAGCCCTCAAATCACAGGGTTTTCGGAGAGGACACCGCGCTGCTCGCCGGAGACGCGCTGCTCACGCTCGCCTTTGAGGTGATCTCGCGCGACGAGACCGCCGAGCTTGCGGGCGACCGAGCCTGCCGCCTCGCCGCAAAGACGCTATCTCACTACGCCGGAGCCGTCGGCATGGTCGGCGGACAGGTGATCGACCTTCAGAACGAGGGTCAGCGCGCTCCCATCGAGGTGCTGCGCGAGATGGACTTCAAAAAGACCGCCAACCTGATAATGGCGGCCTGCGAGCTCGGCTGCATCGCGGCGGGCGCGGATGAGGAAAAGCGCAGGGCGGCGGCTTCCTACGGCGAGGCTATCGGCATCGCCTTCCAGATCGAGGACGATATCCTCGACGTCACCTCCTCGGATGAGGAGCTGGGCAAGCCCGTCGGCAGCGACGGCGAAAACGAGAAATCGACCTACGTTTCGCTGCTCGGCGTCGACGAGTGCCGCAGACTTGTGCGCGAGCTCACCGACGACGCCAAAAACGCGCTTTCATCGTTTGAGGGGGACACCGCGTCGCTTTCGGATTTTGCGGAAGCGCTTGCGAACCGAAAAAAATAATTCCTATTAGGAATAATACAGGAAATGAACCATGGGTGAATATCAACTTTTATCTAAAATCAAATCACCTGAGGACGTCAAGAAGATCAGCGAGGACAACATCCCTCGGCTGTGTACGGAGATACGCGAGAAGCTGGTGGAGGTCGTCTCGGTAAACGGCGGTCACCTCAGCCCGAACCTCGGAGTCGTCGAGCTGACGGTCGCTCTGCACCGCAGCTTCGATCTGCCCAAGGACAGCATCGTCTGGGACGTCGGTCACCAGAGCTATACCCACAAGCTGCTGACCGGGCGCTTCGACCGCTTTGACAGCCTGCGCCTCAAGGGAGGCGTTTCGGGCTTTCCGAAGCGCGAGGAAAGCCCCTACGACGACTTCAACACCGGCCACAGCAGCACCTCGATCTCGGCGGCGTTCGGTATAGCCAACGCCAAGGCGATGAGTGGTGACCAGAGCTACACCATCGCGGTCATCGGCGACGGCTCGCTGACGGGCGGCCTCGCGTTTGAGGCGCTCAACAACGCGGGCAGCTTTCGCCGCAACTTTATCGTGGTGCTCAACGACAACAAGATGTCGATCTCGCGCAACGTCGGCGCCATCCCGCGCTATCTGACCACCGTGCGCATCCAGCCGTGGTATATCCGCGTCAAGAAGGTCACCGAAAAGGCGCTGTCCCGGATACCGCTGCTCGGCAGGCTCATAAAGGGAATGCTCCGCCGCAGCAAATCGAAGATAAAGAATCTGATCTATAAAAACACGCTTTTTGACTGCTACGGCTTTACATATCTCGGACCGATCGACGGACACAACGTTGAGGAGCTCGAAAACGCCTTTGCGGCGGCAAAGAAGATGACGGCGCCGGTGCTGCTCCACGTCGTCACCAAGAAGGGCAAGGGCTATCAGCCCGCCGAGGATAATCCCGGCGAGTTCCACGGTATCGGTCAGTTCGACATTGATTCCGGCGAGCCGCTGTCGAGCCACAAGGGCTTTTCGGCGGAGTTCGGCCGCACGATGTGCAGCTTCGCCGAAAGCGACGACAAGCTCTGCGCCATAACCGCCGCGATGACCGGAGGCACCGGGCTCACCGATTTCGCCAAGCTGCATAAAAACCGCTTTTTCGACGTGGGCATCGCCGAGGAGCACGCCGTGACCTTCGGCTGCGGCTTGGCGTCAAAGGGCTATCGACCGGTGTTCTGCGTCTATTCCACCTTTCTCCAGCGCGCCTACGATCAGCTCATCCACGACGCCGCGCTCGGAGGTCTGCACCTGGTCGTCGCCGTTGACCGCGCCGGCATAGTCGGCAGCGACGGAGAGACCCACCAGGGGCTGTTCGACGTCTCCATGCTCAACTCCATCCCGAACACCGCCATCTATTCGCCGACCTACTTCGAGGGTCTGCGCAAGGCGCTGGGCGACTGCCTTTATGTTCAGGACGGCTTGGCTGTGGTGCGTTATCCCCGCGGCGGCGAGCTTTACCGCCCCGAGGACTTCACCGACGAAAACATCGACTACAACATCTACGGCAATCCGAACGCGCGTCACCTTATCGTGACCTACGGACGGCTGTTCTCATACGCGGCAAAGGCTAAGAAGCTGCTCAAAAAGAAGGGCATCGACGTGTGCGTGCTCAAGCTCTGCAAGATCAAGCCCATCAGCCCCGAGACGGTCGCCATCGCCGCGAGATTTGAGAACGTGTGGTTCTTTGAGGAGGGCATCAAGAACGGCGGCGTGGCGCGCACCTTCTCAGACCTGCTGACCCACCGCAGTTACAGCGGAAAGTACCACATTAAGGCGATCCACGACAAATTCATAAAGCAGATGAGCGTCAGCGAGGCGCTGCATATGCTGAAGCTCGACAGCGAGGGCATGGTCGAGGTTATAAAAAAGGACTTATCGCATGAAAAAAAGATTAGACATTCTCGTAACTGAAAAGGGCTTTGCCGAGAGCCGCGAAAAGGCTAAAGCTATCATAATGGCGGGCTTGGTGTACGTCGATAACCAAAAGGCGGACAAATGCGGCGCGTCTTACGACGAGGACTGCGATATTGAGGTCCGCGGCAGCGGTCTCAGATACGTCAGCCGCGGCGGTCTGAAGCTCGAGAAGGCGATCAAAAGCTTCAAGCTCGAGCTCGGCGGCAAGACCGCGATGGATATCGGCGCCTCGACGGGAGGCTTCACCGACTGTATGCTCCAAAACGGCGCGGCTAAGGTCTACTCGATCGACGTGGGCTACGGACAGCTCGCGTGGAAGCTCCGCACCGACCCTCGGGTTGTCAATCTTGAGCGCACCAATATGCGCAATGTGACCCGTGAGCAGGTGCCGGACGAGATCGACTTTTTCTCCGTTGACGTATCGTTCATCTCGCTCAGGCTCATACTTCCGGTCGCCCGGGAGCTGACGGCTCCGGGAGGCGAGGCGGTCTGCCTGATCAAGCCGCAGTTTGAGGCGGGACGTGAAAAGGTCGGCAAAAAGGGCGTCGTCCGCGACCCCGCCGTTCATATCGAGGTCATCATCAAGGTGATCGGCTATGCGCTTGAAGCCGGCTTCGACGTGCTCGGGTTAGATTATTCTCCCGTAAAGGGTCCCGAGGGCAACATAGAGTATTTGATCCACCTGCGCAGATCAAGTGATCCGCAGGTGCTCACCGATATCACACCGGAAGAGCTTGTCGAGGCAAGCCACGCCGAGCTTGACAAATAGGTATTTTCCATGAAGATCGCAATTATCGTTAACCTTTCCAAGCCGCGCGCAATCTCTACGGCGCGGTTGATCGAGGGGCTGATGCGCGAAAACGGCGCTCAGACCGTGATGCTGTCGACTTGCAGAAGGCTGTATCCCGACCTGCCGATCGAATATTACAACACAATAGAGGAGCTTTTCGAGCACAGCGACATCGCGGTGACCGTCGGAGGCGACGGCACCATAATCCACGCCGCAAAATACGCCGCGCTCTCCAACACGCCGATGATCGGCGTGAACGTCGGAAGATTGGGCTTTGCCGCCGACGTCGAGGTCGACGAGATCGACAAGCTGACGCGGCTGCTCAGCGGCGACTGCTCCTCCGAGCGCAGGATGCTGCTCGAGGTCGAGGTGCAGAAGCCCTGCGGAACCGCGCGCTACCTCGCGGTCAACGACGCTGTGGTCGCTCACGGTCAGCTCTCGAAGATCGTCGATCTTCAGCTTGCACTCAACGGCGAGCCCATAGCCAAGTACCGCGCCGACGGTCTGCTGTTTTCGACCCCGACGGGCTCAACGGCTTACTCGCTATCGGCAGGCGGTCCCATTTTAGCGCCCCAGATGGCGTGCATCCTGATGACGCCCGTCTGTCCTCACTCGCTGTTCTCGCGCTCGGTGCTGTTCGACGGCGACAGCGAGCTTTCGGTAACGGCGACCATCCCTGCCGAGTGCAGCTGTCTTTTGACCGTTGACGGCGAGGAAAACATCGGTATCTCCGAGGGCGACCGCGTGGTTATCCGCAAATCGCCGCGCACGCTGGAGCTGCTGTCGGTCAAAAACCGAAACTTTTACCGCAAGCTGAACGAAAAGCTCAGAGAAAGGGAACTGTGATGAAAAGCGACAGACACGCCAAGATCTTGAATATAATCAGGGAACACCCCATCGAGACCCAGGACGAGCTGCTCGAGCTGCTCGGCAGGCAGGGCTTCAACGTCACTCAGGCGACGGTATCGCGCGATATCAAGGAGCTTCGCCTGGTCAAGACGTTAGGCGGCGACGGCAAGTACCGCTATTCCGTCAGCGATTCCTCGACCGAGGACATCCGCACCAACTTTGCGCAGATCTTCTCCTCCTCCGTAAAAAGCGTCGACTGCGCGCAGAACCTTGTCGTAGTCAAGACCCTCAGCGGCATGGCTAACGCGGTCTGCGCGGCTTTGGATTCCACGGCGAAGGATTCCGTCGTCGGGACCATAGCGGGCGACGACACCATCTTCATAGCCTGCCGCACCGACGAAAAGGCGCGCGGACTCACGGAAGAGCTGCTTGCGCTCAGAAAGAAATATATAAGTAAACAGGGATGATTCTATGCTGACCACCTTATACATAGAAAACATTGCGGTCATCGAAAAGACCTCGATAGACTTTACGCGCGGACTGAACGTGCTGACGGGCGAGACCGGCGCCGGCAAGAGCATAATAATCGACGCCATCAACGCCATCATGGGTCAGCGCACCTCGAAGGAGATCATCAGGACAGGCGAAGCCTCCGCCTTTGTCAGCGCGGTTTTCGAGGACGTCAACCCCGATGCGGAGAATAAGCTGCGCGACCTCGGCTTTGAGCCGGAGGACGGCGTGCTGATATTGCAGCGCACCCTCAGCGCTTCCGGCAAAAACAGCGTGAAGATCAACGGCAGACCTGCCACGGTCTCTATGCTGCGCGAGCTGGCTCCCTCGCTTATCAATATCCACGGTCAGCACGAGAGCTACGAGCTTTTCTCGCCGGAGACCCACATTGATTACATCGACAGCTACGGAGGCAGCGAAAAGCTGCTTGCCGATTACGCGGAGGAATACCGCAAATATAGAATTCTGCAAAAGAAATTAAACGAAGCCGACACCGACGACAGCGCCCGTCTGCGCGAGATCGACCTGCTCTCCTTCCAGTCAAAGGAGCTGTTCGACGCGGACGTTCAGATAGGCGAGGAGGAGGCTCTTGACAACGAGCGCGAGGCGCTTGTGAATTTTGAGAAGATATTCTCGCTTCTGACAAGGGCTAAGCGCATGCTCGACGGCGACGACGGCGACGGAGGCTGCGAGGCGGTCGACATGGCGGCAAACGCCGTCCAAAACGCCGCCGAATTCAACTCCGCATACGAGGAGCTGGGCAGCAGCCTGACCGACATCTACTACAATCTGCGCGACTGCTCCGAGAACCTCGGCGACCTGCTCGACGAGCTCGAGGGCGACCCTCAACGGCTCGAGGAGATCGAGGAACGGCTTGACTTTCTCAGCCGCCTGAAGCGCAAATACAACTGCTCCTGCGACGAGCTGCCGGAGCTTGCCGAGCAAATGCAGCGCAGGCTCGAGGAGCTCATAAACTACGACAAAAACCGCGACGAGCTGATCGCCTCCTGCGAAAAAGCGCGTGCCGCCGCTCAGAAAACTGCCGAGAAGCTCAGGGCTCACCGCAAAAAGGTCGCTTCCGAATTCGCCGACCGCGTAAAGGCTGAGATGCGCTTCCTCGATATGCCCAATGTGGAGCTTGTGCCGGTGTTCGAGCCGGTCAAGCTCTCCCCGAAGGGAATAGACAAGGTCGAGCTGCTGATCTCGGCAAACCCGGGCGAGACGCCGCGTCCCGTCGCCAAAATAGCCTCAGGCGGCGAGCTCTCGAGGATGATGCTCGCCATCAAGACCGTGCTTGCCGCGACCGATTCGGTCGACACGCTGATCTTCGACGAGGTGGACACCGGAATCTCGGGCTCAGCCGCCGAAAAGGTCGGCATGAAGCTCAAGGAGGTCTCCGCGCAGTCCCAGGTGCTCTGCGTGACCCATCAGGCGCAGATCGCCGCGCTCGCCGATTCGCACTACCTGATACGCAAGCAGGTCGAGTCGGGACGGACCTTCACCGAGGTCTCGCAGCTCGATTACGACGGCAGGGTAGGCGAGCTTGCGCGCATCATCGGAGGCGTGAACATCACCGAGGCAGCCCTGTCTCATGCAAGGGATATGCTTAAGAATGGATAATTGATAATGGAAAATTGATAATTTCGGTCGGGCAGACAGAATGCATATGTTTCCGATGCTTTGTGCCCGGTTGAGATTATTTATATTCACCTGATCTCCAATAGTATTTTTACTTCATGAAAGGAAGATTTTCGGTTTGAGACTTTGGACTGTAGCTCCGCTCGACAAACGCGCGGCATCCGAAATTCAAACTAAATACAGTCTGCCCTCGATCGTTGCTATGCTCCTTCAGATAAGGGGCATCACAAGCGACGCTGAGATACGCGATTTCCTGTACAACGAGAGCGAGCTCGATAGTCCGCTTGAGATACGCGACATGGACAAGGCGGCTCAGAGGGTCAATTCCGCCGTGGACAACGGCGAGCTGATCTGCGTTTACGGCGACTACGACGCCGACGGCGTGACCTCTACCGCGCTGCTCTACTCTTATCTCGAGGCAGTGGGCGCGAATGTGATCTATTACATCCCGTCGCGTGAGGGCGAGGGCTACGGCATGAACAACGACGCCGTCAAAAAGCTTTCGGAGCAGGGCGTAGACCTCATCATCACCGTGGACAACGGTATCGCCGCCGTCAGCGAGATCGAGTACGCCAAGTCTCTCGGTATCGACACCGTCGTCACCGATCACCATATGCCCCAGGGAAGGCTCCCGGACGCCTGCGCCGTGGTCGATATGCACCGCGCGGACTGTCCCAGCCGCTACAAGGAGCTGTCGGGCGTCGGCGTGGCGTTTAAGCTCATCATGGCGCTCGAAGGGGAATTCTGCGACGTCGATTCGCTGCTCGACAACTACGCCGACCTGCTCAGCTTAGGCACTATCGGCGATATCGTGGAGCTTAAAAGCGAGAACCGCGTGTTCGTAAAGCGCGGCCTCAAAAGCCTCGCCCAGACCGACCGCGCCGGAGTCCTCGCGCTGAAACGCGCGGCAGGCATCTCCGACGGAGACCTCAGCACGACCAAGGTCGCATTCACCCTCGTTCCGCGCATCAACGCCGTCGGACGGCTCGGCTTCTCGGGTCATTCGGTCGAGCTTCTGCTCACCGACGACTACGACGAGGCGGCTCGCATAGCGGGCGGCATGAGCGAGGACAACACCGAGCGCCGCCGCATCGAGGGCGAGATACTCCGCGAGATCGACAGCCGGGTCAGGCGCGATCCCTCGGTCGTCATGGACAGGGTCATCGTTCTCGACGGCGAGGGCTGGCACATCGGCGTGATCGGCATCGTCGCCTCGCGCGTGCGCGAGCTATACGGCAAGCCGACGATCATAATCGGGCGCGACGGAGCCGAGGCAAAGGGCTCCGGACGCAGCGTCGAGGGCTTTCCGCTCAACGAGGCGGTGGACGCCTGCGCCGACCTGCTCGGTCATCACGGAGGCCACCCGATGGCGTGCGGACTTTCGATAGAGAGCGACAAAATACCGTTATTCAGGAAAAGGATAAACGAATTCGCCGCCTCGCTCGGAGAAATGCCTTTCGACAGGCTGATGATCGACTGCAAGCTCAATCCTGCCTATGCAGGCGTCGAGCTCTGCGACAGCCTTTCGGTGCTCGAGCCCTTCGGCTCGGGCAATCCGGTTCCCGTTTTCGGGTTTTACCGCATGACCATACAAAATATAATTCCGTTATCGAATAATAAACATGTCAAATTAGAGCTGAGCCGCGACCGTGCAAGGCTTGATGTGCTGTGGTTCGGGATGTCGGGCGATCTTGTCCCTTATCAGAGGGGAGAGACGGTCGACGTCGCCGCAACGCTCGACGTGAATGTATACAACGGCGAACGCTCGCTGTCGGTGATCCTGCGCGACATCAAGGCGAGCGACGACGATACGGAAGCGCTGCTGATGAGCAGCCGCGTATTTGAGAAATTCTGCCGCGGCGAGGAGCTTTCGCGCGGACAGGTGCTCTCGATCTTCCCGAACAGGGAGGATTTCGCGGTGCTCTACAGATATTTGAGGGCGCAGGGAGGATATCGCGCGCCGATAGACACCCTGCCGCACAGATTAGCCGGCGCGCTCAGCCTCGGAAAGATCCGCGTGATCCTCGAGGCGATGAACGAGCTGGGGCTGATCGAGATCCGCGAGGGAATAAAGTCCTGCGACATCACGCTTCGCGCCGTCGCGGGCAAGGTGAGCCTTGAGTCGGCTCGGATAATCATGAAGCTGAAGGAGGCGTTACGATGAGTAAGTATTCCGGTGTTGCGCATTATCAGGATTTTACGGAGCTTGAAAAGATACTTTCTTCCTCGAGCTCACAGTATAATATGGAGAAGATCCGTTCGGCGTATTATTTTGCCGAAAAGGCTCACGGCGATCAGCGCAGGGTTTCGGGTATCCCTTATATCCTTCATCCCACCTCGGTCGCGTGTATCCTGGCGGAGCTCGGCATGGACGAGGACACCATCTGCGGAGCGCTCCTGCACGACGTGGTCGAGGACACCGAGGTAGGACTTGACCAGATAGCTCACCGCTTCGGCGGCGACGTCGCCAAGCTGATTGACGGCGTGACCAAGATCTCCAAGATCCCCTTCTCCACAAAGGAGGAGCAGCAGGCGGAGAATATCCGCAAGATGCTTATCGCCATGGCGGACGATATCAGGGTCATCATCATCAAGCTCGCGGACAGACTGCACAATATGCGCACGATGGACTGTATGCCCGAGCAGAAGCGCCGCGACAAATCGGTGGAGAATATGCAGGTGTTTGCGCCGATAGCTCACCGCCTCGGTATCAAAAACATCAAGGAGGAGCTTGAGGACCGTTCGCTCCAGTATCTCGACCCCATCGGCTACAAGGAGATCGAGGACGCACTGATGCTCAAGGAGGACGAGCGCGACCGCTTTATCGAATCGATCAAGGAGCAGATACTCGACAAGACCGACCCCGCTATCGGAAACATCTATATCAGCGGAAGGGTCAAGAGCATCAACAGCATCTACCGCAAGACCTTCATGCGCAACCAGACGATAGACCAGATATTCGACGTTTTCGCCGTGCGCGTGATCGTCGACACCGTTCCCGACTGCTACAACGTGCTCGGCGTTGTCCACGATATCTTCAAGCCGATCCCGAACCGCTTCAAGGACTATATCTCGATGCCCAAGCCGAATATGTACCAGTCGCTGCACACCACCGTGCTCGACCGCAACGCGATCCCGTTCGAGGTGCAGATACGCACCTGGGAGATGCACTACACCGCCGAATACGGAATCGCCGCGCACTGGAAATACAAGCTCGGCATGGGCGGCAACGCCAAGGGCGAGGTCTCCGTAAAGAACAACATCGAGCGCGTCAAAAAGATGATCCTCGATCAGCTCGAGGCCGAGGACGCGACCGATATCGCGCGCAATATCCGCAACGACTTCGCGGAAAACGACGTCTACGTATTCACCCCCAAGGGCGACGTAATGAACCTTCCGCGCGGCTCGACGCCGATCGACCTCGCGTATCTGATACACACCCAGGTCGGACACCGAATGGTCGGTGCAAAGATAAACGGCAAGATCGTGCCGATAGATTACCGGCTCAAAAACGGCGATATCTGCGAGATAATCACCCAGAAGCAGGAGCATCCCAACCGCTCGTGGCTCGATATCTGCAAGACCGCCTCGGCAAAGTCGAAGATACGCCAGTGGTTCAAGCACGAAAAGCGCGACGAGAATATCGTCGAGGGCAAGGCGGCGCTCGAGCGCGAGTTCAAGCGCAACGGCATTAACCTCACCGACGAGGAGATACCCGCTTTTCTCGACGCGATCAACGTCAAAAAGCAGTACAACACGGTCGACGACTTCTACGCGGCGATCGGCTACGGCGGCGTTCAGCTCTGGAAGATCATGCCGCGCCTCAAGGATGAGTTCAGCAAGACCTATGCCGCTAACCTCGAGGAGATAACGATACCTCCTGCGCCGGTAAAGCGCACCAAGGCGAGCAGCGGCGTTGTCATCGAGGGCAACGACGACGTGCTCGTAAAATTCTCCAACTGCTGCAATCCGCTTCCCGGCGACGAGATCATCGGTTATATTACACGCGGCTACGGCGTTTCGATCCACAAGAAGAGCTGCACCAACGTTCCGCGCGACGTTTCAAAGTGCGAGGAGCCTCAGCGCTGGATCAACTGCTACTGGGAAGACGAGGTCGGCGAGGCGTTCCGAAGCACTCTCCAGATCACCGCGAACGACCGCACTGGACTGCTTGCGGACGTAACGATCAAGCTCTCTCAGATGCACATCTTCATCCATACCCTCAATTCGCGCCAGCTCAAAAACGGAATGGCTCAGATCACCGTGACGATAGACGTCATGGGCAAGAACCACCTGCGCGGAGTTATCTCCAGACTGAGCGACATCAACGGCATTGAGGAGATCAAGAGACTGTAAACTAATTGACAATTTTCAACTATTATTCAAAGGATTATAAAAAATGAAGGCAATAATTCAGCGCGTTTCAGGCGCGCAGGTCGATATCGGCGGCGAGACCGTCGGAAAAATCGGACGCGGCTTTTTGATCCTGCTCGGCGTCGAGCAGAACGACGGCGAGACCGAGGCGAGAGTCCTTGCCGACAAGATCTCGGGGCTGCGCATTTTCACCGACGAAAACGACAAGATGAACCTTTCGCTGTCCGACGTCGACGGCTCGGTGCTCGTCATCTCGAATTTCACCCTCTGCGCCGACTGCTCCCACGGCAGACGTCCGAGCTTCATCGGCGCGGCGCGCCCCGAAACCGCAGAGCCATTGTACGAATATTTCTGTGAAAGAATTAAAGCCAACGGTATCGAGAGGGTCGAGCGCGGAGTTTTCGGCGCGGATATGCAGGTCAGCCTGACAAACGACGGACCCGTTACCCTCGATATTGATTCAAAGGATCTGAAAAGATGATAAACATTAAAGTATACCCTGTCACGGAGATCGGCACCAACTGCTGCTACCTTATCGATGAGGCGACGGGAGAGAGCGCGGTGCTCGACCCGGGCGGAAAATCGGACAGACTGCTCCGGCAGATCGACAGCGACGGCGGAAAGCTCACCTATGTGCTGCTCACCCACGGTCACTACGATCACATCTGCTTTGCCAAGGAGCTCGCCGACCTATACGGCGCTAAAATCGTCACCGGCGAGCACAACGCCCCCTTTTTGCGCGACCCGTCGCTGAACCTTACCGCCAAGCACGGCATACCGTTCAAGCCATTCGAGGCGGATATGCTGCTGAAGGACGGCGATACCTTCAGGCTCGGCGAAACCGAGATAAAATATCTCTACACCCCCGGCCACACAAGCGGCTGCGGAGTGTTCCTCATGGACGATATAATGCTCAGCGGCGACCTGCTGTTCCGCGATTCCTACGGCAGGACCGACCTTCCGACGGGCGACGACTATACGATAATACAGTCCATCAAGCGTATCAAGGAGCTCGACGGCGACTACACCGTCGTACCGGGTCACGGATCCGCCACCACGCTTTCATATGAGAGAGTGTGGAATCCCATCATGAGGATGTTTAAATGAACATATATATCATTGACAACTCATATCATTATGAGGTCGAAAACCTGACGCGCGCCTACTTTCCGAATGAAAAGCTGACGGTGAGCCGTGATTTTTCCTCGCCCTGCGCGCCCTATGTCCTTGTTCAAAGGGCTCCCGACCTTATCCTTGTCAATGTGTGCATAGGTGAGTTCAACGGAACGCTGATCACCGAGCTGCGCGAGGACGAGGGCGAGAATGAGCTTGAGGCGTGCCGCCTGCTTTACCGCCTGCTGCGCGAGTTCTCCGGGCTCAGCCAGCCGTGGGGACTGCTCACGGGCGTTCGCCCGATCAAGCTGCTGCGCACATTGATCGAAGAGCAGGGCAGGGAGGAGGCGCTTGCCCGTTTCAGGGAAACGTATGAGGTCAGCGGCGCAAAGACCGCGCTCGCCGACCGAACCGAGCAGGCTGAGAGCAGGATCATCGCGCTCTCGCGCCCCGAATCCTACAGCCTGTACGTCGGTATACCGTTTTGTCCGTCGCGCTGCGCCTACTGCTCGTTCGTGATGTCCTCGGTCGAGCAGACCAAGAAGCTTGTGGAGCCTTATGTTGAGCTGCTGTGCCGCGAGCTCAGGGAAACTGCGCGGATAGCCTCCTCGCTCGGACTGCGCTTAGAGAGCGTATACTTCGGAGGCGGCACGCCTACCACGCTCAGCGCCGAACAGCTCGACCGCGTGCTCGGCACCGTGAACGAGAGCTTCGATATGTCGACCTGCCGCGAGTTCACCGTCGAGGCGGGCAGACCGGACACCATAACCGCCGACAAGCTTATTTCTCTAAAAGAAAATAAAGTCGACCGCATAAGCATAAATCCCCAGACCGTCAGCGACGAGGTGCTCGAGGCGATCGGCAGGCGGCACACCTCGGAGGACTTTTTCCGGGCGTTCGCCCTCGCGCGCGAGTACGGCTTCGACAATATCAACACAGACCTGATCGCGGGCTTGCCCAAGGACAGTCTGCAGGGCTTTATGCGGTCTTTGGACACTATGCTCGACCTCGGAGCCGAGAACATCACCGTTCACACTCTCTGCATGAAGCGCGCCTCGAACCTCACTCAGGACGGAAAGACGCTGAACAGGGAGGAGGCGCAGACCGCCGCTGATATGCTCGGTTACGCCGCAAGGACCCTGACCGAAAAGGGCTACGAGCCCTATTATCTCTACCGCCAGACCCGGATGGTCGGCAACCTCGAGAACGTCGGCTGGTCGCTTCCCGGAAAGGGCTGTCTGTACAATGTTTTCGTGATGGACGAGACCCACACGATACTTTCCTGCGGAGCCGGAGCCGTGACCAAGCTCAGGGAATACGGCACGAATTACCTAAAGCGCGTGTTCAACTTCAAATACCCCTATGAATACATCGGAAGATTCGACGAGCTGATGGAGCGAAAAAACGAAATACTACGGTTTTATCACCAATAATCAGTTGAATCTCCGAGCATTCCATGTTATAATAAATGATAACGCCTCAAGGCGCCTGACCGCAAAGAATCAGGGCGACGCCCTGTCAAATGAAATATACAAAAGAAAGGCTGGTATTTTACTATGGGAAAATTTGATGAATTTTTTGACGACGTAGTCGTTAACGCCAAAACCGCCGCTTCTGCGGTTTCCAAGAAGGCTTCAAATGTTTACGACACCTCAAAGCACAGGATCTCGGCAGCCGGTATCCGCGGCGAGATCAATCAGAAGCTGCGCGAGCTGGGCAAGTACAGCTTCAAGCAGGAGGCTTACGGCACCGATATGTCGGAGGAGATCGCCCGCACTGTAGCGGAGATCAGAGAGCTCAAGGAAAACCTCGACATCATCAACGCCCACATCGATTCAGTCAAGAACCAGAAGAAGTGCCCGAACTGCGAGGCTAAGGTGCCCAAGAACTCCGTGTTCTGCAACATCTGCGGCGCGAGGATCGACGAGGAGGTCGAGCCCACGGTCGAGGCTGAGCCCGAGGCTGAACAGGCTCCCGCCGAAAAGCCCGAGCCCGCGGTCAAAACAACCGCCGAGGACGCCGACTGAGCTGTGTTTGAGCCTGCGCTCGGGGCGCTGAGCCCTGAGCGCGCATGATATTTAGAAAAATAACTGGTTTTCAGGTGATTGTATTTGGCAAAAAAATATAACGCGGTCGCGCGAGCCGAGCAGGACGTAGCCTCCAGCTTTGTAAAGGGCGCCGCGATACTGACCGTCAGCATGGTGATAGTAAAGGTCTTCGGACTCCTGGACAAGGTGATCCTGACCAACATCTATTCCATGTTCGGCGACGCTTCGCGCGGAATGGGGCTCTACAGCAACGCCTTCGAGATATTCGTGGTGATCTTCACCATCGCCACCGGAGGTCTGCCGATAGCCATTTCACGTCTGATCTCGCAAAACATGACCGAGCGCCGCTACAAGGACGTAAAGCTCATACACAGGATATCCGTGCCGTTTTTTGCGATAGTGGGCATAGTGTGCCTGCTGATAATCGTCGGCGCGAGCTTTCCCTACGCCTTCATAGCGATCAAGTCGCCGTATTCGATCTACGCGATGGTCTGCCTTGCGCCGACGGTGCTGTTCGGCTGCCTGGCGTCGATCTACCGAGGCTATTTCGAGGGTCAGCGCAACATGACCCCGACTGCGATCTCCGAGATCATCGAGGCGTGCGTCAAGCTTGTGATCGGCGCGGCTCTTGCCTACGGCGTGATGAAGTTCGGAATGGATTCCTATAACTCAACGGGAAGCTTTCTGTTTTTCCGCTTCGCCAACCGCGAGGAGGCGGGCAATACCATCCTCGCCTTTTCGGTAGCGGGCGCGATCTGCGGAATCTCGCTGGGCAGCTTCGGCTCGTTTTTGTTCCTGTTTTTGAAGTATAAGCTCGGCGGCGACGGCATTCCCAAGGAATACCTCGAGGCGTCGATCGACGCTCGCGCAAAGCGCGAGACCTTTGCGACGATAGTAAAGACCGCGCTGCCCATCGTCGGCGGCACGCTCGTTATGAGCCTCGGCTCGCTCGTCGATCAGATCATCATACAAAACGTCATTTTCAACCTCGGCAAAACCAACATGCAGACGCTTATCGACCAGTATGCGCATGTTGGGCTTGACATGGAGGTTTTCCGACCCAAGCATCCGACGCCCGAAGCGCCGTTCACCGTCCATACCGCCCTGTGGGGCTGCTACACCTCGTCGCTGACGCTGATGCAGCTCGTTACCGCGGTAACTCAGGTGTTCGGCTCCAGCGCGATGCCCAACGTCACCAGCTCGTGGACTAAGGGCGACAAGCGCGAGCTCAAACGCTCGATGGAGACCGTGCTCAAGCTCACTATGATGTTCACCCTGCCTATGGCGCTCGGACTCTGCGTGCTCTCGCACGAGGTGATGCAGTTCATCTATTCCGACTCCGCGATCTATAACATCGGCGGCGACGTGCTCAGGCTCATGGGCATCACCACGATCTTCACCTCTGTAATCACCCCTGTCTGCGCGATGCTCAACGGCATCGGCAAGGTCAAGGTGCCGATGATACTCTACATCATCTGCATGGGCGTCAAGGTGGCTACGACGTGGATGTTCGTCAGCATCCCCTCGGTCAACATCCAGGGCGCCACGGTAGGCTCAATGATCGGCTACGGTCTGATCTGCGTGATCGGCGTCTATCTGCTGATCAGGTTCTCGGGCGTAAAGCTCAATTTCTTCACTACGACGGTCAAGCCGCTTATCGGCGCGGTCGCAAGCTCAGTCACGGCGTTTTTCGTAAATATGCTCTGCATGGGCTGCAAGCTGCCCCAGAGACTCTCGACCGTGATCGCGATCGTTGCGGCGGCGGTAGTTTATTTGGCATTATTGCTAATATTACGCACATTTTCAGCCCAAGAGGTAAAGATTTTACCAAAAGGTGAAAAAATCGCAAAAACACTTGAAAAACTGCATCTGATTGGGTAAAATAATATATTGTGAGCGCCAAAAATCGGAGATGAAGCTATGGATTTTCAGCAAAAGGAACACTACGATTTCAACGACCTTGTCGAGATCGTGAGAGTGCTTAGAGCGCCGGGCGGCTGTCCGTGGGACCGCGCCCAGACGCACGAATCCATTCGCTCGAATTTCATCGAGGAGACCTACGAGGCTATCGAGGCGATCGACAACGGCGACAAGTCGCTGCTCAAAGAGGAGCTCGGCGACGTGCTGCTCCAGGTCGCGCTTCACACCGAGATGGAACGCGAGCAGGGCGTTTTCGATATGAACGACGTTTGCGACGACATCTGCAAGAAGCTGATAATTCGCCACCCTCATGTGTTCGGCGACCTTTCAGCCGCGAATGTGAACGAGGCGCTCAGCAACTGGGACGCCGTCAAGATGAAGACCAAGGCTCAGACCACCTACACCGAGGCGATGCAGAGCGTATCGCGCGCGCTGCCCTCGCTGATGCGCGCCGAGAAGATCCAGCGCAAGGCGGCAAAGGTTGGCTTTGAGTGGGACGACGTCGGCGGTGCGCTCGAAAAGCTTGATGAGGAGTGCGGCGAGCTGAAGGCTGCAGCCGTGAACGGCTCCGAGAGCGAACGGCACGAGGAGCTCGGCGACGTGCTCTTCTCGGTCGTCAACGTAGCGCGCTACCTCGGGGTCGACAGCGAACGCGCGTTGTATGATTCCTGCGACAAATTCATTAACCGCTTCTCTATGGTGGAAAAGCTTGCGCAAGAGCGCGGCATAGACATGAAGTCTGCCTCGCTGGAAGAGCTTGACGCGCTGTGGGATGAAGTTAAAATAAAACAGAATTAATTTTATGGAGGTTTTTTTAAGATGAAAAAAACAGATCTTATTGCCGCTGTTGCCGAGCAGAGCGGACTTTCAAAGAAGGATGCAGAGAAGGCTGTAAACGCCGCTCTGGACACCATTATCAAGGCAGTTGCCGAGGGCGACAAGATTCAGCTCACCGGCTTCGGTACATTTGAGCAGCGCCAGAGAAACGCAAGGACCGGCGTTGATCCCAGAACCGGTAACTCGATCGAGATCCCCGCTTCCAAGGTTCCCGCTTTCAAGGCAGGCAAGGCTTTCAAGGATATCGTTAACGGTTAATTTTTCTCGGGCTGTCTTTTCGGCAGCCCGTATTGTTTTTTCGGAGGCATTATGAGACTTGATAAGTATTTGAAGGTGTCGCGCCTGATCAAGCGCCGCACCGTTGCAAACGAGGCTTGCGACGCCGGCAAGGTGCTCGTAAACGGCAAGCCCGCGCGCGCTTCCTATGACGTCAAGCAGGGCGACGTTCTCGAGATCGCCCTTGGCGCGCGTTCGGTCAAGGTGCGCGTCACCGAGGTCAGGGAGGTAGTCCGCAAGGAGGACGCCGACAGTATGTACGAGGCGGTTTAGCAAAAAAATAAAAAGCGCTTTCGGCGAAGTCAATTCGGTCGAAAGCGCTTTGCTTTTATTCGGTTTTTTCAACCTGGGGCTTCGTTCTCTCGTAATACTGCGGATGCTTTTTCTTCAGCGCCATTGGCTTGAAATCGCGGTCTACAAAGCAGTGCAGCGTGTGACCCGTGGCGGCGGTCTCGCCGTCTTTGCGCAGTATTTCGTAGCTGTACTCCATGACCGCGCCGTTGAATTTCGTCAGCCGCACGATCACCTCGATCTCGTCGCCGAAGCGTATCGGGCTGAGATACCGCGCGTAGGCGTCGACATTCGGGATGATGATCCCGTTGTCCTCCATCTCGCGTACGTTGCAGCCTATCGAGTTCATAAACGCTATCCGCGCCTCCTCAAAGTAGCGGATGTGGTTGGAGTGGTGAACGACGCCCATCTGATCGGTTTCGTAGTAGTTTGCGGTGCGTTTGTATGAAAAGCTCATAGCCTTAACCCTTCTTTGTGAGCAGACCGTTTTTCAGATCCTCTTTAGCCTGCTTTTTGATGACGAAGTGCTGCTTCTTGCCGGTTGCCGTCGTGGGCAGCTCGGTGACGAAGCGGTAGTAGCGCGGCGCCTGATATTTCGAGAGATTCGGGGATTCGGAGCAGTAGTCGAACAGCTCGTCGGCGGTCAGACTTTCGTCCGCAGGGATGACGTACGCGGCAATAGACTCGCCTCTGGTGCTGTCGGGAACGCCCGTGACGATGCACTCGGCGACCTTGGGATGGCAGTTGAGCACCTCTTCTATCCTCGCGGGATAGATGTTCTCGCCCTTGCTGATGATCATGTCGTCCTTTCTGCCGGCGATCGTGATGAACTGCCGCTTGTCCCAGGTTCCGATATCGCCGGTGTACATCCAGCCCTTGTAGAACTTCTCCTTTGTCGCGGCTTCGTTGTTGACGTAGCAGCAGGTGGATTTTGCGGGGCATTTGATGATGACCTCGCCCTCTGTGGCGTTATCCTGCTCAACAAGCTCGTCGGGCTCCGCCTTGCGGTCGTCGTACACCTTTACGATGCGCACCTCGTCGTCGGTGCAGCTTCTGCCCGCGGTGCCGGACATCTCGGGCAGATCGAACGGGCGCAGGAAGGTGTTCCAAAAGGATTCCGTGGTTCCGTAACCGTTGAAGATATTGGGACTTAGCAGCTTCTGGAAGCGGATGCAAGCCTCCTTTTCGAGCGGACTGCCCATGGTGACTATTCCCTTGAGGCTGCCGATGTCCTTGGGATGCTTCTCCTGGCGCGAGGCGAGCAGCGTCAGTATCGACGGCACGCCGGTGATGAAGGAGATGCCGAAGCGCTCGACATAAGAGAGCGTGGTCTTGGGATTGAAGGTGCGCATGATGACAAGCGACGCTCCGGCGTAAAGGGTAGGCGTAGGACCGCCCGAGTGCAGACCTCCGCGGTGGAACCACGGGGTCATGTTCATGGTTATGTCGGTGGGATTGATGGGGAAGTGCATGATGACGTCGTGCGCCGAGAGCACCTCGTTGATATTGTTGAGCGGAACGCCCTTGGGAGTGCCGGTCGTGCCGGAGGTCTGGAGTCTGACGACCTCGTCGTAAATATGCGGCTGAAAATCTATGGGAGGATCGAGCTCGCTCGATCGGTCGACCAGCTCATCGTAGAGGATATGTCCCTCGGGAAGCGAAAATTCTTTTCTGGAATTATTAACGGCGACCACGAGCGTGGGCTTATGCTCGCAGAGCTCGAGAGCCTTTACCGCCGTGGAAGCGATCTCGCTGTCATAGAGGTAGACCGCGGGCTTGTTGTGGTTTATGATCTCCGAGGTTTCACCCGGTGAAAAGTTGAAGTTCGCGGGGTTGGAGATAGCCCCTATCTTCTGCGCGGCTACATATACGTGAAGAAACTGCACAGAGTTGAAAAGCTGCATAAAGATGACGTTGTTTTTGCCGACGCCCTTTGCTTTGAGGGCGTTTGCAAGGCGGTTGCAGTCCGCGTTGAATTCCTCATATGTCCACTGGCGCTTTGCCACGGGATCGATGACCGCGTTCTTGTAACCAAAGCGGCGAACATTTCGCATAAAGCCGTTGAGCCAGGTAAATTCGCTTTCAAAGGTCTCGCGGAACATTGTGCTGTCATATGTCAGATCCATGTGATTTGCTCCTTTGCATTGTTTGAGTGTTAGTTATAGCGTCCTACGATGATGCTCGAATTCTGACCGCCGAAGCCGAAGGCGTTGCTCATCGCGTGGCTGATCTCGGCTTGCTGTGCGGTGTTGGACACAAAGTCGATGCCAGCGCATTCAGGGTCGGGCTCGTTGTGGTTGATCGTCGGAGGAAGCGTGCCGGTCTCGATGGCCTTGACGCAGGTGATCACCTCGGTAATTCCGCCCGCGCCCATCATATGACCGGTCGCGCCCTTGGTGGAGCTGACGTAGGGGAGGGTGTCGGCGAAGATGGTCTTGATCGAGTTCACCTCGACCGAATCGCCCTTGTGGGTAGCGGTGCCATGGGCATTGATGTAGCCGATGTCCGAGGGTTCAAGCTCCGCGTCGGCGAGAGCCTGCTTCATGCACGCGATGGCGCCTCTGCCCTCGGGATGGGGTGCGGTTACGTGGTGGGCGTCGCAAGTGTTGCCGCAGCCCTCGACCACGCCGAGGATCTTTGCGCCTCTTGCAAGGGCGTGCTCCTCGGTCTCGAGCACCAGCGCGCCGCCGCCCTCGCCGATGACAAAGCCGTCGCGGGTCAGATCGAACGGACGGCTCGCGGTCGAGGGATCGTCGTTGCGGCGCGAGAGCGCCTTGGCATTTGCGAGCGAATAGATGACCAGGGGACAGAGCACGCTTTCCGCGCCGACAGCGAGCATCACGTCAGCCTTGCCCGCCTTCATATACATGCAGGCGATGTTGACAGCGTCGCCGCCAGAGGAACAGGCGGTGCTCACGGTAAAGCTGGGTCCCTGGATATTGTAATCAATGGCGATGTTGGAAGCGGCGATGTTTCCGAGGATCTTGGGGATAAAGCGCGGACCGACCTTTTTGTGGGAGGCTCCCGAAAGCGCGTCCTGAGTGAACGCGGTGGTGGCGACGCCCGCCATGGCGGTACCCATGATGATGCCCGTGCGCTCCGGGACGATCTCGACGCCGCTCTGTCTGAGCGCTTCCTCGGCGGCGATGTAGGCGTACTGCATAAAGGGATCGGTCTTGCGGATCAGATCCTTTTCGAGGTAATCCGCGGGATTGAAGCCCTTGACCTCGCCCGCGATCTGAACCGCGAGCTCGGAGGGGTCGAAGCTCCTGATCGTGTCTATACCGGATTTTCCGGAAGTTATGTTTTTCCAGTACTCGTCAACGCCGATGCCGACGGGAGTGACTGCGCCCATGCCTGTGATCACTATTTTTTTCATTTCCTCATTGCTCCTAAAAAATTGAAATAGCTATTTACAATCTGCATATCTCTATGCTATAGTTAGATTATAACAGAAAATCCGCAAATTACAAGGTTCCCGATAATGCAAAGTTTTGTGTTTTTGAATAATGTTATGTGGAATGTGAATAACAAAGACCCACGGAGGCGGCTATGGATATAAACCAACTGAAATGCTTTATCACGGTGGCGCAGACGTTGAATTTTTCGGAGGCTGCGCGCAGGAATTATGTTTCACAGTCCACGGTCAGCCGCTATGTCAGCGACCTCGAAAAGGAATTCGGCGTAAAGCTCTTTACGCGCTCGCACCGGGATGTGGTCATCACGAACGAGGGCAAGATTCTGCTGCCCTACGCGATCGACATAGTCAATTCGCTGAAAAAGGCGCAGACGGTCATCCGTCAGCTCCACGACGGCACGACGGGCAAGATAACCATCGGCTGCGACGTGACCTCGCTGAGCTTTCCGTCGCGGTGCCTCTCGGCATTCGGAAAAAAATACAAGGGCATCGGCGTCGAGCTTCGCAGGCTCGATAATTCAGACCGCAGCGGAGCGATCACCGGCGGCGAGTACGACTTCTGCTTCATGCCGCGCGACATGGTTCCCGAGAGCTCGGATATCGAGACCGTCCTGACCCACACCGAGCCGCTGGTCGTCGTCAGCGCGCCGCGCAAACGAATAAAAAAGCAGGACTTTCGCCTCAGCGATATCTCGGGCGAGCGCCTGCTGCTGCTCTCGGAGGCTTGCGCGCCCATCCTCTATATGGAGGTCATGGATCTGCTGCGCACCTTCCATATCTCGCCGAAAACCGACAGCTCCTTTGACGACCTCAACTCGCTGTGCATAGCCGTTTCCTCGGGGATGGGCGTGTCGATCCTGCCCCAGAGCCTCGCGGCTTACCTTGCGGGCGACCGCGTTTCAGCCTGCCAGATCGGCGATATCGACACCTCGGTGGCTTACGTCATGGCGTGGTCGAAAAGGCTCTCGAATCCGGTCGGCGAGCTGTTTATAGAAACAGTCCGCGCCTTTGCCGACGATGACGACGGAGGCTACGGACTGTAAAAAAAGTATCTGATTAATAGTATCTGTTTATTTTAAAAGTGAATAAACGGTCTGCGCTTCCTCCTCGGACTCGCAGGCGAAGGTCAGCAGGGGAAGCTTACGCGCTTGGATAAGGACGAAAAATCCGTCCTTGTCCGAGCGCTTTTCTACCTTGGTTATATCTCCCCGAAGAATGACGTCGATCCCGTTGTATTCGGCGGAGGCGATGGCTCCGGGAGTTATCCGCTCCGAGTCCGATTTTCCGGCGCTGCCGATGATGATCGCCATAAGACTGTTTTTGCGAAAGGCGAGGTAGTCGTCGGCGATTTGAACCGTACCGGGGCGGAAGGTGCCGGCGACACCGTCGTTAACCTTGATCGTAAATGAAGTGTATAATGATTTGCTCATCTGATCAGTCCTTTTCACACTGTAATGATGTAACGGGAAAATCAAAAAGAGGGGAGGATCATTTCTTAGATCATTAGCCGGAGGTTTTAGGAAAAGCTTTTTCCCTGCAAATGCAGCTCGATCGGAAGATATACTTCTTTGCATGCTGTATCGGGGGATAATTCTTCTATGATCTTTTCTTCGGTAACAGAGAGATTTCCCGTTTCGATATTGTCCGGTGAGGGGTTATTTTCCCAAGAAATATCGTAGCTTTCGGTTATTAAAACCAATTCGCCGGCATGGTTTATGCATACGAACTCCCACACAAAGTCAACATCGCCCTGCCCGCCGATCGCATAAGACGATCGTTCGCGGATCAGCTTATATTTGAATTTAGAGTTTTCGGGGTCGTTCTTAAGCTCCCAAATGCTTATTATACGTTTTTTGTTCATGAGATGCGATCCTATATTAATGAGGGAAAGGATAACTCCCTTCCCTCAAAAAGTCAGTATTTACGCGGATTTTGGCTTAGCCGAAATATCTGTCAAGCAGTCCCTTGAAGCCCGCGCCGTGTCTGAAGCAATATTAATGCGGAAGCATGACACCGTGAGCCCTTGTGTATCGGATCAATTCCTCCCGGGTCTTGATGGAATCCGGGATCGTATCCAATTCGACCTTCTCCGTATTGACGCCGTTTGAAGCGGAGCCTCGTCGGATGACGGTGCGGTCGCTGTGACGGTATATCAAGCTTTCGGAAATATGTACCGGAGTTCCGTTGGAAAAAGCGCTGACGCTGATAGAGTCAAGCTCAACATCACCGGTCAGGGGTGTTGAACTGCTCGGGTCGATGGTCTTGGGATCAAAATAAAAAGGAGATCCGGGCATCGGTGTAAAAGACTTCTTAGGGTGCAGCGTCTTCTTCTTTTTCCAAAACATACGAATCACCTTAGCCGAAATATCTCTTTGCTCTTTTAGCCAGGTCGAACTTGCCCTCGCAGGCGCCTGCCTCGGCGTCGGCGCGCATTTTCAGGTTCTTTTCGGTGCTGTCGGTGAGCACCTCGCCGAGCAGCTCGGCAAAACGCGAAGCGTGATCCGCTTCCTCAAAGGCGTAACGCTTGAACGCCTCGGCGACCTCGGGATAGCCCTCTCTGTCGGCGACTCTCGCCATCGCAAGATACATTCCTACCTCGCTGCACTCGCCCTCAAAGTTGGCTCTGAGATCCTTGATGATGTCCTCGCTGGTGTCGTGCATTTTGCCCTCGCCGAGCTTATGCACGGTGGCGTACTCCGCTTCCTCTTCCATCGGCTTGAACTTAGAGGCTGGCTGCTTGCAGACGGGGCAAGCCTCGGGGGGCTGATCTCCTTCGTGAACATAACCGCAAACTGTGCAAACCCATTTCATAGTAAAAAACTCCTTTCAAATTAAAAATATATAAAATATCTATATATTCAACTTATTTTATCATACATAATGCTATTTATAATTGCAATTAGGAAAAATAACTCTAAAAAATAAAATACATCAGGTACCTGCACATTTTTGAGCTCCGCGCATAGAATGAGAAAAAACGAAAGGTGATCTTATGCCCAAAATTTATCTCAGTCCCTCGCTCCAGGACAAAAACTACTACGTCGACGGCGGTACGGAGGAGTATTATATGCGCCTTATCGCCGACGCGATGGAGCCTTATCTGACCGCCTCGGGTATCAGCTTCGACCGCAGCCAGTTCGGGATGAACCCGAATCAGGTCGCCAACGACTCGAATCAGCAGAAATACGGTCTCCATCTCGCGATCCACAGCAACGCCGCCGCCGGAAATCTGGCGGGCAAGGTGCGCGGAGTGCAGATCTACTACTACCCGACGAGCGTAAAGGGCAGGCAGCTCGCCGAGATAATAGCCGCCAATTACCGGGGCATTTACCCCGAACCGATGAATATCGCGCTGATACCGAGCGACCGCCTCGCCGAGCTCAAACGCACAAAGGCGCCCGCGGTGCTGATTGAGACCGCCTTCCACGACAATCCCGAGGACGCGGGCTGGATCAAGGACAATATCGAGACCATTGCAAGGAGCCTGTCGCAGTCCGTCGCACAATTTTTAAATGTTCCCTTTGTTGATATTGATTAAATCGCGGAAATAGGTTATAATGAAGAGGTCAAAAACACAGGAAAAGGAGCACAGGCAAAATGGACGTTAGAATCGAAAAAACGATGGAAAATCTGAGGCGCAACCGCATGGAGGCTTATTATGTCGAGAGCCGTGATGAGGTTCCCGCGCTGGTGAGCTCGCTTTTGAAGAAGGGCGACACCGTCACCCACGGAGGCTCCGAGACATTAAAGCAGACCGGAGTGATCGACCTGCTTCGCTCGGGCGACTACAACTACCTCGACCGCAGCGCGGCTAAGAATCCCGAGGAGGTCGCCGAGGTTTACGCCAAAAGCTTTTCTGCCGACGCCTACCTCACAAGCTGTAACGCCGTCACCGAAAACGGCGAGCTGTACAATGTCGACGGAAACTCAAACCGCGTCGCCGCGATCATCTTCGGACCCAAGAGCGTGATCGCCGTCTGCGGAGTCAATAAGATCGTGAGCAATCTCGACGAGGCGATCAGGCGCGTCAAGACAAAGGCGGCGCCGCCCAACACCGTGCGCCTCGGTCTGAATACCCCCTGCGCCAAGACCGGCGAATGCGTTTCGCTCCGCAAGGACGCTCCCGAGATGTGCGAGGGCTGCCGCGGCGAGAGCAGGATATGCTGCAACTACGCCGTCTGTGCCTACCAGCGCCACGCCAACCGCATCAAGGTCATCCTCGTCGGCGAAGAGCTCGGTTATTGATCGGCGGCATGAGCGATTTTTTACAGAGAATGCAGTCGCTGCTCGGCGATGAATACGAGGCGTTCATGCGCTGCTATGAGGGCGAACGCTTTCGCGGGCTGAGGGTCAATACCCTGAAATGCGACAACGACGCCCTGCTCGAAGGTCTCGGGCTTGCGCTGACGCCGACGCCGTTTTGCCCCAACGGGTTCTATATCCCCGAGGGGGTCGAGGGCTTGGGCAACCATCCGCTGCACCACGCAGGCGCTTTCTATATCCAGGAGCCGTCCGCGACCTCTGCGGTCGAAATGCTCGGCGTGCGACCGGGTGAGTTCGTGCTCGACCTCTGCGCAGCGCCAGGAGGCAAAAGCACCCAGATCGCCGCAAAGCTCGCCGGAGACGGTCTGCTGTGGAGCAATGAAATAGTGAGAAGCCGCGCCAATATTCTTTTATCGAATATTGAGCGCATGGGAATCTCTAACGCCGTGGTCTCGAACTCCCATCCGGACGTTCTCTGCAAACGGCTGGGCGGTATGTTTGACCGCGTGCTGGTCGACGCGCCCTGCAGCGGCGAGGGGATGTTCCGCAAGAGCGACGAGGCGGTCGCCGAATGGAGCGTCGAGCACGTCAAAAGCTGTGCCGAGCGGCAGCTCAATATTCTGAACAGCGCCGCGCTCGCGCTCAGGGAAGGCGGCGTGCTGGTCTATTCCACCTGCACCTTTTCGCCCGAGGAGAACGAGGGCGTCATCACGCGCTTCATCGAGGCGCATCCCGAGTTTTCGCTCGAGGACAGCGGAGCTTCCTTCGGCAGACCGACGCTCGGATATGCCCGCCGCATTTTTCCGCAGGACGGCGGCGAGGGTCACTTTGCCGCGCGGCTCAGAAAAGGGGCGGAGGCTGTGTCCTCCTTTCATCCCGACGCGCCGCCTCGCGCGGTCGATACGGACGTGCTCTCGTTTTACGACGAGCTGTTCGTTGACCGTCCGTTCGGAGAGAATATCAAGGTTAACGGCGACAGGATTATAATTCTCCCAAAGAAATTAAATGCCGATCTGAGCGGCTTGAATATCCTTCGCACCGGCGTTCTGCTCGGCGAGCGCGTAAAGCGCCGCATTGAGCCCCACCACAGCGCCTTTGCCGCCGCAAAGCCTGCCGACTGCGTTTCCTCGGTCGATTTCGCGGTGGCTTCTCCCGAGATAGCCGCATATCTGCACGGCGAGGAGATCGCCGTGCCGGGGAATGTCAAGGGCTATACCGCGGTGTCGGTCGGCTCGATGACCGTCGGCTTCGGCAAGGCGTCGAACGGTCGGCTGAAAAACAAATATCCGAAAGGCTTGCGTACCTTAAAATGAACAGATTATCGGACATAGGAACAATAAAGGACATATTATCGCGCCACGGCTTCACCTTTTCCAAGTCGTTGGGACAGAATTTCCTGATCAATCCCTCGGTCTGTCCCCGGATGGCTGAGCTTTCGGGCGCAGGAGAGGGCGTGGGTGTGATCGAGGTCGGACCCGGCATCGGCGTGCTCACCAACGAGCTGTGCAGGCTCGCGGACAAGGTGGTCGCGGTGGAGCTCGACAAACGGCTGCTGCCGGTTCTCGAGGAGACGCTTGCGGAGCACGACAACGTCAAGGTCGTCAACGCCGACATCCTCGAACTCGATCTGCACAGGCTTATCGCCGATGAATTTGAGGGTATGCGCGTGACGGTCTGCGCCAACCTGCCGTATTACATCACCTCGCCCGTGATCATGAAGCTGCTCGAGGAGCGGCTGCCGATCGAGGCGGTCACCGTCATGGTGCAGAAGGAGGCGGCTCAGCGCATCTGCGCGCCCGTAGGCTCGCGGATGAGCGGCGCGGTCACGGTCTCGGTAAATTACTACGCCGAGCCGGAGCTGCTGTTTCATGTCAGCGCGGGCTCGTTCATGCCTGCGCCTAAGGTGGATTCAGCGGTGATAAGGCTCAACATCCGCCCCGAGCCTCCCGTCGAGACCGACGAGCAGAGGTTTTTCAGGGTCGTGAAGGCGGCGTTCTCACAGCGGCGCAAGGTGATCTCGAACTCCCTGAGCTCGGGACTCGGCATGGACAAGGCGTCGGTGATCGCGGCGCTTGAGCAGGCGGGAGTTTCTCCGACGGCGCGCGCCGAGGCGCTTTCGCTCGAGGATTTTGCCGCCGTCGCCGGCAAAATATAACGGAAAGGTCGTACATATATGAAAAAGATACCGAAAATGAACGGTCTGTTCAGGACCGCCTTTATCATGCTTATAATCTGCGTGGCTGCGGTGATAATCGCGGCGGTGGTTTCCTATGCTCTGGATCAGACCACCATCGGACTGGCGATATCGGGGGTCGGCTCGGTGCTGGCGTTAGTCGGTATCATTCTCGCCTCAAAGAGCAAGCCCAAGCCCGAGCCGGAGCTCGAGGAAAGCGTTGTCGAGAAGGAATACTTTTCCGGGGACAGCGTCATATCTTCGGACGATCCCGATGATTTTTGTTGAACGCTTTTTCTTGACATCGGCGCCGAAATATGTTATATTGGAATTGCTTAAAGGGGAGTAGTTCGCAGATATCTGTGATATATTTCGTCAAAACACATTACCCGCGCTTGCCCTATAGCGGTTACGGGTATCGGATATATCTTAAAGAACGAGACTTTTATTGCACACCGAGGCTTCGGCGGCAATAAGGGTCTTTTGTCGTTTTACAGGAGCTTCGCAAATCAATGCAAAGGAGAAAGTCAATGAAACAATGGTATCAACGCACCGCGCAGGAGGCGATGGACGAGCGAAACGTGACGTCCGACGGCCTCAGCTCACAGCGCGCGGAGGAGCTGCTCAGACAAAACGGAGAAAACGTTCTGATCGAGGAGAAGAAAAAGAACGTATTTCAGGTGTTCCTCAGCCAGTTCGCCGATCTGCTGGTCATCATCCTGATCATCGCGGCGATAATCTCGATCTTTTCGGGAAACCTCGAGAGCACCATAGTTATCTTTGCCGTCATAATAATGAACGCCATCCTCGGCACGGTTCAGCACGTCAAGGCGGAAAAATCGCTTGAAAGCCTAAAATCTCTGTCCTCTCCGGGCGCGAAGGTGATCCGCGACGGGCAGAAGATCGAGATCGACTCAAAAAAGGTGGTCGAGGGCGATATCCTTGTGCTTGAGGCGGGAGATCTGGTCGTCGCCGACGGCAGGATCATCCACAGCTATTCGCTTCAGGTCAACGAGAGCTCGCTGACGGGCGAATCCGCCAACATAGACAAGATCGAGGACGTCATCGAGGACGAGGTCGGACTCGGCGACCGCCTGAACATGGTATACTCGGGCAGCCTCGTGACCTACGGCCGCGCGCTCGTCGTCGTAACAGGCATCGGCATGAACACCGAGATCGGCAAGATCGCCTCGCTGATGAACGCCGCCAAGGACAAGAAAACCCCGCTCCAGAAGAGCCTCGACAAGTTCTCGAGCCGCCTTGCGATCGTCATTATGATAATCTGCGCGATCGTGTTCGTGCTTTCGATGTGGCAGAACAACTGGCAGCCGACCGCCATCATCAACTCGCTGATGTACGCCGTAGCCCTCGCGGTGGCGGCTATCCCCGAGGCGCTCGGCTCTATCGTCACCATCGTCCAGGCGATGGGCACGCGCAAAATGGCTAAGGAAAACGCCATAATCAAGGATCTGAAGGCGGTCGAAAGCCTCGGCTGCGTGTCTGTCATCTGCTCCGACAAGACCGGCACCCTGACCCAGAACAAGATGACCGTGCAGCAGATATTTGTCAACGGCGAGCAGATCAACGGCACCGAGCTCAATCTCAGCGTTCCGGCTCACCGCATGATGGTATACAACATGGTGCTCAACAACGATTCGAGCATCGTCGACGGCAAGGGCATAGGCGACCCGACCGAGTTCTGCCTGCTCGAGTGCATCCGCGGCATTGGCATAGATCAGGATTCTATCCGCCGCGACGTCAGCCGCCTCGACGGAAACGAGCTTTGGCTCAACGAGGGCGTTATCCGCGATACCTTCAACCGTATCGAGGAGGTACCCTTTGATTCCGACCGAAAGATGATGAGCACAAAATACAAGCTCCACGGCGTGACCCATATTCTGACAAAGGGTGCGCTCGACTCCGTCCTCGACCGCTGCGTTTCGATCACGACTCCCGACGGCGTCCGTCCCATCACCGACAGGGACAAACAGGAGATCATCGCCCGAAACCTCGCCTTTTCCGAGCAGGGTCTGCGCGTGCTGACCTTCGCGTATAAGGAGTCGACCGAGGAGCTCAGCACAGACACCGAAAACGACTTCACCTTCCTCGGACTTGTTTCGATGATGGATCCTCCGCGCGAGGAGAGCCGTCAGGCGGTCGCCGACGCGATCCGCGCGGGCATCAAGCCGATTATGATCACGGGCGACCACAAGGTCACCGCCTCGGCGATAGCCAAGCAGATCGGCATCATGAGCGAGGGAGACGTCGCCGTTACCGGCATGGAGCTCGACGCTATGAGCGACGAGGAGCTTGACAAAATCATTGAGAAGATCTCGGTCTACGCGCGCGTATCGCCCGAGAATAAGATCCGCATAGTAGACGCCTGGCAGCGCAGAGGCAACATAGTCTCGATGACCGGCGACGGAGTAAACGACGCGCCCGCGCTCAAAAAGGCTGATATCGGCGTGGCTATGGGAATCACCGGCACAGAGGTCTCAAAGGACGCCGCGTCGATGATTCTCCAGGACGACAACTTCGCCACGATCATCAAGGCGGTAGCCAACGGCAGAAATGTCTACCGCAACATCAAAAACGCTATACTTTTCCTGCTTTCTGGCAACCTCGCGGCGATAATCACCGTGCTGTTCGCCTCGTTCACCTCGCGCCCGGTGCCGTTCGAGCCGGTGCATCTGCTGTTCATCAACCTGCTCACCGACTCGCTGCCCGCGATCTCGATCGGCATGGAGAAGCCCGAGCCCGGTCTGCTCTCGCAGAAGCCGCGCGATCCCAAGGAGGGCATCCTCACCAAGAGCTTTTCGCTGCTGCTGATCGGTCAGGGCGCTCTGATCTCGCTGTCCGTCATCGCCGCGTTCCTGATCGGTTTGGGCTCAGACCCCGTGGCGAACGCAGGCATCGCCAGCACGATGGCGTTTGCGACTCTGACGCTTGCGCGCCTGTTCCACGGCTTCAACTGCCGCAGCGAACACTCGATATTCAAGATCGGCTTTTCCGGCAATCTCTACAGCGTGGGAGCCTTTGTCCTCGGCGTGCTGTTCCTCTCGGCGGTCATCTTTATCCCTCCGCTCCATCCTCTGTTCTGCGTCGCAGGTCTCAATGCCGAGCAGCTTCTTATGATACTCGGACTCGCTTTCGCGCCGACGCTGATCATCCAGATCGTTAAGGGCGTAAACGATATCGTTCACCGCGATAAATAAAAGCTCAAAGGGCTTGACATTTGAACGCATAAATTCTATAATGGAATAAATAAAGAGCCGCAAAGCAACGGCTCACAGCTCGATTTAATATAATCCAGTCAACAATATTTATAGGGGGCAAAGCATATGAATATTTGGCACGATATCTCACCCAAGCGCATCACAAGCGATCAGTTTTACGCGGTAATCGAAATCTCAAAGGGCGGCAAGAACAAGTATGAGCTCGACAAGCAGACCGGTCTTTTGAAGCTTGACCGCGTGCTGTTCACCTCGACCCACTATCCTGCCAACTACGGCTTTATTCCTCGCACCTATGCCGACGACGGCGACCCGCTCGACGTTCTGGTGCTGTGCAGCGAGCGCATCCAGCCCATGACCCTCGTCGAGTGCAAGCCCATCGGTATGCTCAACATGATCGACGGCGACAGCAACGATGAAAAGGTCATCGCGGTTCCCATCAACGACCCGAATTACTGCGGCTATTCCGATATCGGCGACCTGCCCGATCATGTTTATCAGGAGATCTGCCACTTCTTCCAGGTTTACAAGAGCCTCGAGGACGGCAAGGAGACCCACGTTACCGAGGTGCATGGCACAGATAAAGCGAAAGAGGTCATCAAGAAGTGCATGGAGAATTACATCCGCGACTTCCAGATGGCGTAACGCAGTATGACCGCGCTGTTCACGGTATGAAATCATAACCCTAAAAAGAATAACGGCTCCCTCACAAAAGGGAGCCGATGCTTTTGATATCGGTTCACAGCTTGAAATCGTCCGCCGTGTAGATGCCCTGAAGGGTGATCGTGCGCGGAACGCGCAGCAGCGGATCATAGCTGAACGAACGGCATTTGCCCTGGCTGATATGCTTGGATTTGCGGCAGGCGATGAAACCGTTCTCAAAGCTTGAATTTTCACAGTATGAGCAGTCGGGTACGATATTGTTGCCGAAGAGCTTGTTCTTCAATATACTCACCTCATTATCATTCTATCACGCGCGCGTGTATTTTTCAAGTACATTTAGGAGGTTTTCCATTGAATATTTCATCCGAGACCATGACCCTGCAAACTGTTAACGGCGTTCCTTTTTTGCGTTATAATTCCTTTTCGGAACAAAAATGGCTCAATCACGCCTTTTCAACGCGGCTGGGAGGCGTTTCGAGGGGCGAATTCACCTCGATGAATACTGCGCTCAACCGCGGCGACGACCCTGACGGCGTGCTCGAAAACTACCGCCGCTTCTGCGCCGCCGCGGGCTTTGAGTTCGAGAGCCTTGTCGCCTCGGCTCAGGATCATCAGACTTATGTCCGCACCGTTACGGCGGAGCACAGAGGCATCGGCATTACCAAGCCGCGCGATCTCGAGAGCGTGGACGCGCTGATAACCGATGATCCCTCGGTCACCCTTGTGACCTACTACGCGGACTGCACGCCGCTGTTTTTCGCCGACCCCGTTCACCGTGCCGTCGGACTTGCCCACGCGGGCTGGAGAGGCACCGTCGGCAGGATAGGGGAGAAGGTCGTCGCCGAGCTGGGCAGGCGCTTCGGCACCCGTCCCGAGGATATCGTCGCGGCGGTCGGCCCCGCGATCTCGGTCTGCTGCTATGAGGTCGATCTGCCCTGCGCGCAGCACTTCACAGCCCTCGAGGGGCTCGACAGCTCGCGCTTCGTTTTCCCGAAGGAGGGCGGCAAATTTATGGTCGATCTGCTTGAAGCTAACCGTCAGATCCTCGTCGCCGCCGGAGTCCGCGAGGAGAACATCACCCTCAGCGACCTTTGCACCAACTGCCACAGCGACCTGCTCTGGAGCCACCGCGCCACAAAGGGCAGACGCGGCACTATGAGCGCTTTTATTTCCATAAACGAATAATATATAATTCTAAATCAGAATTATTCAAACCTTTTTCTAAGCTGCCTCAGCGCCTTGGTTTCGATACGGCTCACATACGACCTGCTGATGCCGAGCCGTGAGGCGACCTCCTTTTGGGTCAGCGGTTTTATGCCGTTGAGCCCGTAGCGCAGCACGATAACGGTTTTTTCACGCTCGGACAGCTCCTCGTCGATGAACTGTCCGAGCTTTTTGCTGTTCAGCTTGATCTCGAGGTTGTCGAGTATCGTGTCGTCCACCGCCATGATGTCCATTAGCGTCAGCGGATTGCCGTCCTTGTCGGTGTCGATCGTCTCGTTTAGGGAAACGTCCTGCGCGCGCTTTTTGGCGGAGCGGAAATGCATGAGTATCTCGTTCTCGATACACCGGCTGGCGTAGCTTGAAAGCCGCGTCTTTTTGTCGGGCTGATAGGTGTTGATTGCCTTGATGAGCCCGATGGTGCCGATTGACACCAGGTCGTCCTGTTCGCTCTGGGCACCGTAGTATTTCTTGATGATATGCGCCACCAGCCTCAGATTGTGCTCGACGAGCTTGTTGCGCGCCTCGATGTCGCCCGAGCGCGCCAGCATAAGGTATTCGCGCTCGCGCTTTTCGCTCAGCGGCTTCGGGAACGAGCCGTTGCCCATGACGTGCAGAATAAAGAAGCAGGCGTATTGTCCTAACATCCCGATCAGATCGAGCATCTAACCACCTCGCTATATCCTATGAAAACCGCTTGCAATTAATGCGGAAGTATATTATAATTGTTTCAGACAGGGGTTGATATAATATGAAACTGATCTCATGGAACGTCAACGGGCTTCGCGCCTGTATCACCAAGGGCTTTATGGATTTTTTCAAAGAGGCGGACGCGGATGTGTTCTGCCTTCAGGAGACAAAGCTGTCCGAGGGTCAGCTCGAGCTCGAGCTTGAGGGCTATCATCAGTATTGGAATTACGCCGAGAAAAAGGGCTATTCAGGCACGGCGCTGTTCTGCAAGACCGAGCCCGTCAGCGTGAGCTACGGCATAGGCATACCGGAGCACGACACCGAGGGCAGGGTGATCGCCGCCGAGTTTGACGATTTCTTCGTGGTGACCTGCTATACGCCGAATTCTCAGGACGGGCTGCGCCGCCTTGAATACCGGATGAAGTGGGAGGACGATTTCCTCGGCTATCTGAAGAAGCTCGAAGAGAAAAAGCCGGTCATCCTCTGCGGCGACCTGAATGTCGCCCATAAGGAGATCGACCTTAAAAATCCCAAGACCAACCGCAAGAACGCCGGCTTTACCGACGAGGAGCGCGGCAAAATGACCGCCCTGCTCGACAGCGGCTTTGTCGATACCTTCCGCCGTTTTTACCCCGATACCGAGGGCGTGTATTCGTGGTGGTCATACCGCTTCAAGGCGCGCGAGAAGAACGCGGGCTGGCGCATAGACTACTTCATCGCCTCCGATTCGCTTGAACCGAGGCTCGAATCGGCGACGATCCACACCGAGGTTTTCGGCTCTGATCATTGCCCGGTAGAGCTCTGCGTTTCCTAAAATTGAACAGAATAAAAAAGCAGCAGGTGACGACAAGCGGTCGTTCCTGCTGTTTTTGTCATATCAAAGCTATTCCTCGGCGTTCTTTCGCCCGTACATATCGTTTATTCTGCTGATGCCGCCGAAAGAGATTATCACGATCTCATGAACTATCTCGTTGAGCGGACGCTTTTTCTCGGACGCCACCCAGTTCTGGTAGACCCTGATGGTGCCGGCAAAGGTGAAGTCGAGAAGCATCTCGATCTGATCGTCCTCGAGGTCAAGATACTTGCGCATATCGCGCTTTGCGCTCTGGATGAGCACCGTCGCGATCTTTGTGATAAGATTCACCTTTTCGTCGATCAAAAGCAGGCAGGTGTAAAGCTCGGGATCGTTGAGGACGATTTTGTTTATCCGGTCGAACATCAGATTGGGATTTGCGGAGATCCTGTCAAAATGGAGATCCTCAAAGGCGGTGTAAAAATCATTCAGAACCGTTCGCTCGATCTCCTCGACCACCTGATAAACTCCCGAGTAGTAGTTGTAAAAGGTCTTGCGGTTAATGTCCGCGAGGGTGACGATATCCTTGATGGTGATATCGGTGATGTCCTTCTCGGTCATGAGTTTTGCAAGTGCGTTGCGAATGGCTCGTTTTGTTTTTCTGACGCGCCTGTCTACGCTTTGCTTTTCGCGTTCCATAAGCACCTCCGCAGATTGTGATACCTTAATTATATAAAAAAAAGAGGTTCTTGTCAACTTTTTGGTCATTATGCTTGAATTATTTTTCGGATTATGATATAATCATCTTGGAATACTTTGACCACAGGAGGTATGTATGGACAATTATTCAGGCAACGGATACCCCAACGGCGGATATTCAAACGACGGATATTCCAAGGACGGATATTATTACGGGCAGGATCACACTCCCCATGCATATACACAGTATTATAATCAGAACGACGACGCCGACTACTACAACCAGAACGGACCCGGAACGCTTCCGCCTCCCAAGAAAAAGAAGAGGAAAAAGTGGCCGATCGTCCTCGGCATCTGCGGCGGCGTAGGCGCTTTGATCGTCGCGGGAGTCATCGTATTCCTGATGGTTTTCCTCCCGTCCATCCGCTACAACAGCGCCGTGGAGCTGTATGATAAGGGCAAATACAGCGAGGCGGCAAAGACCTTCAAGGCGCTGGGCGACTATGAGGAAAGCGAAAAGTATCTTGACGACTGCAAGAATCAGATCGAGATCGGCAAGGCGGACAAGCTTTTTGAGGACGGCGATTACCTTGCCGCAGCCGAGGCGTATATGAAGCTCAAAAACTACGACGGCGCCGAGGACAAGGTGCTTGAATGCGCCCAGAAGCTTTATGATGCCGAAAACTACACCGACGCCAAGACCTGCTACGAGATGGTAGACGGCACCGAGAAATCCGTGCGCTCCTGCAATCTGATGCTCCTTGCCGAGTTCGCCAAGAAGAACGGCGAGGAGGATAAGGACGGCGCCTACTGCTATGAAAAGACCTTCTATGAGGACAAGGAGGAGTACGAGCTCTCGATCAACTACTACGGAAAAGAGAACTATGTGTATCTGCAGTACTTTTCTTTGACCTCCGAAGATGATTACGCTTTGGGCTCGACCGTTACGCTCTACTTTTTCCCGGATGAGATCGACGACGAGATCATGATCCAGGGCAAGCTGATCTACGTTAAGGGCGACGCCAAGATACTCGATACCGGAACGGGCATCCTCGATATCTCCACCTGCACCGCCTCGACCGATGTAAAAATCGTCAAGTTCGAGCGCGAGGGAAAGGCGACCGACGGCTCGGATATTTCATCTACGAATATGGACGATTCCGATTCGCTGATGGTATTCATGAAAATAGGTTATCAGCGCATGATCCCCAATCTCAACAAGCTCTTCAGCGGCACGGGCGTAACTCCCGCCGAGATAGGCTTCAAGAAGGTTTAATTCAAAAACAAACGCTCCGGCAGGACATGAACGCCCTGCCGGAATTCTTTTTGCGCTGTCTGTATTGACGAATAGGGGATACCGCCGCAATAATATGTGACAGAAAACAAGGGCTTGGCTCTTACTCGCGAATCGAGTTTGAGCCAAGCCCATATATTTTAGATATATGCTTTTGAATCAGTCGAGAGAGTTCTTCTGAGCCGCGGGAACCTTCTTCTCATAGCAGGCAAAGGCTTCGTCGACGAACTGCTTGTTGGGCTTGGGAGTCAGCAGGCTGACAACGGGAACGATGATCAGACCGGCTATCATGGCGAAAGCGCCGCAGTTGATCGGGCTTCTGAGAATCTGCATGATGAAGCTGTTGTTGTCGGGGAAGAGCTTGAATACCATGATCGCAAGGTCAAACAGCATGATGCCCACACCGAAGATGAAGCTTGCCCAGCAAGCCGCTTTGGTGGTCTTTTTCCAGTACAGACCGTAGAGGAAGGGAGCGAGGAAGGCGCCTGCCAGCGCACCCCACGAAACGCCCATGAGCTGCGCGATGAATTTGACGCTCGCGTTGTTGCTCTTGACCTGATAGATGGCGATGAACGCGGAGATGATGATGAACACAACTACGAAGATCCTGATAAGCAGGACCTGCTTTTTCTCCTTCATGTCCTTGACAAAGGTGCCCTTGATCAGGTCGATAGTGAGGGTAGAGGACGAGGTGATTACCAGCGAGGAGAGGGTGGACATCGAAGCCGAGAGCACCAGAATCACGACCACGGCGATCAGGATCGCAGGGAGGTTTTCGAGCATCTTGGGGATGATCGAGTCGAATACTATGGAGCCGTCCGGGTTCTTTTCGACGACGTCGCCGAAAAGTCTGCCGAAGCCGCCGAGGAAGTAGCAGCCTCCGGCGACAACGATAGCAAAGGCGGTAGAAATGATCGTGCCCTTGCGGATGGATTTCTCGCTCTTGATCGCGTAGAACTTCTGCACCATCTGGGGCAGTCCCCAGGTGCCGAGCGAGGTGAGTATCACAACTCCGAGCAGACCGAGCGGATCGGGGCCGAAGAAGGAGTTGTATACGCCGTTGATCGAGGAGCCCGCGTCCGCGGGGACCTTGCTCAGTCCCTCAAGCGCCGCCATAAAGCCGCCCTTGGACATCAGAACGGCGGCGATAACAGCCACGATGCCGACGAGCATGATCATGCCCTGGATAAAGTCGTTGATCGCGGTAGCCATGTAACCGCCGGCGATAACATAGATACCGGTCAGGATCGACATGATGACGATGCACCACACATAGTCGATGCCGAACGCCATCTTGAACAGCCGTGAAAGACCGTTGTAGAGCGAGGCGGTGTAGGGGATAAGGAAAATAAAGGTGATGATCGAAGCGCCGAGCTTCAGACCCTTGCTGTTAAAGCGCTTGCCGAAGAATTCGGGCATAGTCGCCGAGTTGAGATGCTGGGTCATGATGCGCGTGCGCCTGCCGAGGATCGCCCATGCCATCAACGAGCCGATGAGCGCGTTTCCGATACCGATCCAGGTTGAGGCGATACCGAATTTCCAGCCAAACTGTCCGGCATAGCCTATGAAGATTACCGCGGAAAAGTAGGATGTGCCGTAGGCAAAGGCGGTAAGCCACGGGCCGACGCTTCTGCCGCCGAGCACAAAGCCGTTGACGTCGGTGGCATGACGGCGGCAGTAGATGCCTACGCCGATCATGACGCCGAAGAACAGCACCAGCATAACAATGCTGAGAATCGTTTTAAGTTCCATTGTTCATTTCCTCCATGTTTTTAATCGCATTCTTTATATCAT